>JAZNIM010000208.1:0-2340 GCA_045577475.1 Eubacteriales bacterium
CCTTTTTGCTAAAAACCTTCCGCAGGCAGCTTTTTTTAACGCAAAAAGCCCTCTCGGGTTCGATTCCCGATTGATTGATAAAAGAAAAATCGGAGCACTCTAATGAGTACTCCGATTTTTGGTGACCCGTACGGGAATCGAACCCATGTTACAGCCGTGAAAGGGCCGTGTCTTAACCGCTTGACCAACGGGCCGCAATTGCCGCCGATGCTTCGACGGCTGGTAGCGGATGTCGGACTTGAACCAACGACCTGTCGGGTATGAACCGAATGCTCTAGCCAACTGAGCTAATCCGCCATGTTTGCCTGCGGTCTCTCAACCGCGCTTGTATATTATAGCAAAAGAAATAATAAATGTCAAGACTTTTTTTTGATTTTTTTGACTTTTTTTGTAAATCTTGCAAAATGCCCTAAAATGCCGTTTTTTTACTCCGATAATTGTAAAAAATGTGCTTGTAAGATTGCCTTTTATGATGTATAATATATAGTTAGAAAGGTATGCGTGATGCTTACATGTCCGACAAATGTTATTTGTGTCCCAGAAACTGCGGTGTTGACAGAAAAACGCAGAGGGGATACTGCAAGAGCGGTGAACAAATAAGACTGTCAAGAGTGGGTCTTCATATGTGGGAAGAACCCTGCATATCCCATAAAAACGGCTCGGGAACGGTGTTTTTTGCCGGCTGTAATTTGGGGTGCGTTTATTGCCAGAACCACGAAATCTCACATGGACTGCATGGTGTGGATGTTGATGAAGAAACTTTGTGCCGTGAACTGCTGCATCTTCAGGATATCGGTGCGGAAAACATCAATTTCGTTACTCCCACACATTACGCAGATAAGATTTTAAGAGTCCTTGACAGGGTAAAGCACAAGCTTGATATTCCCGTGGTTTATAACACAAGCGGTTATGAAAAGACCGAAACGCTGAAGGCTTTGTCAGGTTACATAGATATTTATTTGCCGGATGTGAAATATTATTCACCTGAAATCGGCGGTAAATATTCCGCTTGCAGTAATTATTTTGAAACGGCACTATCTGCTGTGGGGGAAATGCTTAGGCAGACGGGAAAAATAAAGCTTCGTGATGACGGCAAAATGCTGTCGGGAACGCTTATACGCCACCTTGTTCTTCCGAAAATGTATAAGGACAGCATCCGCATTTTTGATGAGCTTGAGAAAAACATAGATATAACAAAAGCTGCTGTCAGCATAATGTGCCAGTATTTTCCGTCCTATAAGTCGGAGAATTATCCTGAAATTAACAGAAAAACTACAACCTTGGAATACATGAAAGTGGTTGAAAGGGTAAGAGGCATGGATTTTGCTCTTGGCTTTATACAGGACAAAGCCAGCGCCAAGCAAGAATATGTTCCTGAATTTGATTATTAGGTGAGGAAAAATGGAGCTTACTGAAAAGACATTAAACAAGAAATACGTTTTTAACGGAAAAATTATAAATGTAAGATGCGATGAAGCATTGCTTCCCGACGGAAAGACGGCGGCTCGTGAAGTTGTTGAACACAGAGGTGGTGTGTGCGTGCTACCGCTTACTGATAAAAATGAAATACTTATGGTTCGTCAGTTCAGATATCCGTATATGGAGGAGCTTCTTGAAATACCTGCAGGCAAACGTGACAGTCTTGAGGAAGAACCTTTAGAGTGCGGCAAACGTGAGCTGCGGGAAGAAACAGGCGCTTTAAGCGACCGCTTTGTATTCCTTGGTAAGTTTTATCCTACACCGGGTTATACCAATGAAGTAATATATATATACTATGCAGATAATTTGTCTTACGGAGAAACCAATCCTGACGATGATGAATTTCTCGATGTAGTAAAAATTCCATTTGATAAGGCAATGGAAATGGTGCTTTCGGGTGAAATCAAGGACGGCAAAACACAAAGTGCCATACTTAAAACCGCAATTTTAAAACAGCAGAACAAGCTTTAAGAGGTATAGAAAATGATAAACGTACAGGAAATTATAGATAAAAGCGAAAAAGAGCTTATAGACGAGGGCGTGTTTAAAAGGGTAGAGGACATAGCCTTTTACAACCAGAAAAAGGTGCTTGATGCCTTTCGTGAGTACAAGGTAAGCGACTCATATTTTGCAGGCACAAGCGGTTACGGCTACGATGATAAGGGACGTGACACACTTGATAAGATCTACGCAAAGGTGTTTGATGCCGAGGCGGCATTCGTGCGCCACAGTATCGTAAACGGTACTCACGCGCTTACTATAGGCCTGTCAGCTTTGCTCAGACCTGGTGACATTATGCTTTCGGTTACAGGCAAGCCCTACGATACACTTGAGGAGGTCATTGGCATCAGAGGAGAAGCC
>JAZNIM010000209.1:0-13894 GCA_045577475.1 Eubacteriales bacterium
TGCTTGTCAACTCTTGTGAAGGAAACAATCTTCATGCTCTCGTCACCAAGACGCATTACTCTTACACCCGTTGCGGTTCTTGAGTAAACGCTGATTTCAGAGGCTCTTGTTCTGATAATCATACCTGTGTTTGTGATAAGCATTACGTCATCCTCTTCGGATACCGCAGCAATTCCTGCAAGCATACCTACCTTGTCGTTAACCTTGTGGCAGGTTACACCCTTACCGCCTCTGTTGTGGATGGGGAATTCGGAAATGTTGCTTCTCTTGCCGTAGCCGTTTTCGGAAATAAACAGGATATGTCTTTCGTCTTCCTTGCTGAGTGCAACCGCACCGACAACAAGGTCGTCATTCTGGAGGTTGATTGCCTTAACGCCTCTTGCTGTTCTTCCCAAGGTTCTTGCGGCAGACTCGTCAAAGTGAACTGCAAAGCCCTTGTGTGTTGCAAGAAGCACGTCGCTGTTTCCGTCGGTTCTGAGAACATACAGAAGCTCGTCACCTTCGTCAAGGTTTATTGCAATAAGACCGGAACGGCGGATGTTTTTGTAGCTTTCAAGAAGCGTACGCTTGATGATACCGTTCTTGGTAATCATTGTAAGATAAGGACAAGCCTTGAAGTCCTCAATGGACAGATATGCCGTAACCTTTTCTTCCTTGTCAAGCTCAATGATATTTACAAGGTTCATACCCTTGGAGTTCTTTGAAGCCTCGGGAATTTCATAGCACTTCTTCATGAATACTCTGCCTTTGTTGGTAAAGAGCATGAGATAGTTGTGAGTGTTTGCAATAATAACGCTTTGAACAAAGTCCTCATCACGTGTTTTCATGGTGGTGATTCCTCTGCCGCCGCGGCGCTGTACGTTGTATTCGGCAACGGGGATTCTCTTTACGTAACCCTCATGGCTGATGGTAACAACGCAGTCCTTTCTTTCAATAAGATCCTCGATAAGAAGCTCGTTTTCAACTTCCTCAATGCCTGTTCTTCTTTCGTCACCGAACTTCTTTCTGATTTCAAGAAGCTCGTCCCTTACGATGTCAATAACACCCGTTTCGCTTTCAAGGGTGTCGCACAGCTCTTTAATCTTGACGTGAAGTGCATCCAATTCTTCCAAAATCTTGTCAATTTCAAGTCCTGACAGACGACCGAGTGGCATCTGAACGATTTCGGTTGCCTGAATTTCGGTAAGCTCAAAGCGTTCGATAAGCTTTTCCTTTACTTCGGGAATTCCGCCGGGAGTGAAACGGATAATCTTGATTACTTCGTCAATGTTGTCAATTGCAATTTTAAGACCTTCCAGTACATGAGCTCTCTTTCTTGCCTTTTCAAGCTCAAACTTTATACGTCTTTCGATAACATCCTTCTGGTGGTTAACGTAGTGTCTTAACATCTGCTTGAGGTTGAGAACCTTAGGCTCACCGCCCACAAGTGCAAGCATGTTAACTGCAAAGGTGTCCTGAAGCTGTGTAAGGCTGTAGAGCTGGTTGAGAAGAATCTGAGCATTTACGTCACGTCTTACCTCGATAACGATTCTCATGCCGTTTCTGCCCGATTCGTCACGGATTGCCGTAATACCCTCAACACGCTTGTCCTTAACGAGGTTAGCAATAGACTCAACAAGCTGAGCCTTGTTGACCTGATAGGGGATTTCCGAGATTATGATGCTTGTTTTACCGTTCTTTTCTTCCTCAAAATCAGCTTTTGCACGTACAATAACTCTGCCTTTACCTGTCATGTAAGCCTGATAAATGCCGCTTGTTCCGTGGATTGTGCCGAATGTGGGAAAGTCCGGACCCTTGATAAACTGCATAAGGTCGGGAATTGTACATTCGGGGTTGTACATAAGATGGATTGCACCGTCAATAACCTCGCAAAGATTGTGAGGAGGAATGTTTGTCGCCATACCTACGGCAATACCCATTGAGCCGTTTACAAGAAGATTCGGAAAACGGCAGGGGAGAACTGTAGGTTCAAGACGCTTGTTGTCAAAGTTTGGAGTAAAGTCAACAACATCCTTTTCAATATCCGCAAGCATCTCGTCAGCAAAGCGTGCAAGACGAGCTTCGGTGTAACGGTAAGCAGCAGGCGGGTCGCCGTCAACACTACCGAAGTTACCCTGACCTTCAACAAGGGGGTAACGCAGAGAGAAGGGCTGTGCAAGTCTTACCATACTGTTGTAAACCGCAGCGTCTCCGTGAGGGTGGTAGTGACCGAGCACCGCACCGACGGTGGTTGCGGATTTTCTGAAATCCTTACTGTGGGTAAGACCGTCCTCGTGCATGGCGTAAAGAATACGTCTGTGAACGGGCTTTAGGCCATCTCTTACATCGGGAAGCGCTCTGTCAACGATAACGGACATTGCGTAGTCGATAAATGATTTTTTTACCTCTGCGGAAATTTCTACCGAGGTGATGTTTTCTGTCTGAAATCTTTCATCCATTGTGTGAGTATCCTCCAATGCTTTTTATCAAGTAATCCCTTGACGAAGGTCTGATACAGTACCTTACGCAAAGTAGAAATGTTTCTGGTTTAAAGTTTATGCGGCCGCCTGCTCCTGTGAAGCCTGCTCGCCTTCAGCGGGCAGTGCAGCATCGGTTGCAGCTTCTTCGGCAGCTTTCTGCTGTGTCTGTTCAGGCTGCTCTGCCTGTTCAACCTGCTCTGCCTGTTCAACCTGCTCTGTCTGTTCAACCTGCTGTGTCTGTTCAGGCTGTTGCTGAGCCTTTTTTGCTTCCTCTAAGGCTTTGTTTCGAGCCTCGATTTTTTCCTTTTCTTCCTTGGCAATCTCCTGAATTTCCGCAAGTCTTCTCTTTCCCTGTGAGAAGGAGCGGTGGATATAGGTTGCAACCTCATATGGGCTGTCTTCAAAATAGGTGTATGTCTTGTATTGGTTTATGAGCATTGTCAGCTTTGTTACGGTTTCATCGTTAATAGTGCCTGTAGACTCAATGTCCATATAAAGCTGAAGTGCATAAACAGCACGCTTTGTGGTGTCATCAAAGATACCGTCGCAGTGTTCTTCTCTGAGAAGACCTGCTACGTTGAGTCTGTCCTCAAGAGCTTTTGCGGCATCGCTGTAAACGCCTTCGGTTATTTCCTTGTAGTTTTCGTGGTTGAAATGCATCAACTCGGGCAGAGTGTAGCACATTTCGGTCTGTTCAACCTCAAGGTCGGGAACAAGACCGATTTCGTTGTAGTTTTCCATGTTTATGTCAAGCATTTCGTAGGTGGTAATTGTGATATAGTCGCCGTTTACAAGCGTGTATACCGTCTGTCCCACACCCTTGCCGTAGGTTCTTGCACCAACAAGCTTTGCTATACCCTTGACATGAAGAATATGGGAGAACAGCTCGGCTGCACTTGCTGTATGTTCGTTTACAAGAACAACAACGCTGTCAAAGCTGTAGCAGTCCGTGGTTGAATATATGGGGTTAGGTTCTTCAAGTGTTCTGTCGTTGTAGTAGCACAGAAGGTCGCCGTTCGGAACAAAGCACTCAGCCATTGAGAGAGCGTAATCAAGGCTTCCGCCGCCGTTATCTCTCAGGTCGATTGTAAGGTGCTTTATACCGCGTTCCGTGAAATCCCCAAGTATTTGCTCAAATACATCGCTAAGGTTTTCTCCGAGAAAAGCATCAAGGTCAATGACACCTATTTCCTTTCCGTTATGTGTTTCAACACGTGAGTCGATGCTTCTGATAATCATTACGCCCTTTGTGAGGTTTACGGGAATAATCTGACCGTTTCTTTCAAATTCAAAGCTGTAAACGGTGTCTTCCTCATCCTTTGCCTTGTTCTCCTTTGGAATGAAGGTATCAATGCTTGCGATAACCGTAGTCACCGCATCAATGGGAAGGTCATCAACCTTAAATCCCATAACGCTGACGAATTTGTCGCCTTCAAGCAAGCCTGCCTTTTGTGCGTTTGAGCCTTCAAGCACCTCGTCTATTATTACTTTGCCGTTTTCATCCTCGCCGATTACAATACCGAAACCTTTTGAAATGCTGTCGCCGTCAAGAAATCCATCGTCTGCGGTGTGATACGAGCTGTACGGATCCATAGTGCCGAGCATGTAGTCGGTGAGGTATTTGAAGTATAGAGGATTGTCGTGAAGAAAATCCTGAAACAGCTTGTACATAACATCTTCGTGAGTAAATTCATACAGGTGGTTTTCAACGTATGTATCCATAATCTGTACAAACAAACGATAGTAAATGTCACTGGGTTTGTATGAGCCGACGGGTCTTTTGGAACCGCTTTCTTCTTCTGCTTCTTCATCCTCGTCCTCGGCTTCTACTGAAGTGTCCTCTGATGAGGGAGAGTTTGTTTCTTCCTGCTCGGTTTCTTCGGGAAGGAAGGGGGTGAATGCACTGACGTTGGAAATAAGAAGTGCAAGGGTACAAATCAGTGCAATGATTTTTTTGAAATTCATTTTACTTTACCTGTCCTTTCGGTGTGCAGTTTAAAATTACTGAACTGCGAGGTGATTGTTTGTGTTAACCGATGTTGCGGTAAGAGTGAAGTCTGTGACCTCGGCACATATGCCGTTTACCTCAATTGAGTAACTGACATGCAGGCTTCCGCCGTATTCGGTTATATTGTTCTCCACACACTCTGCACTCAGGCACAGCATGATGGGGGACTGGTTTTCGTTTTCTTCTGCGTTTTCTTCAGTAAACAGAGATTCGGGAAGGGCAATATAATTCCTCTTGCCTTTTTCAAAAATCAGCTCCGAGAAGTCGTCTTCCTGACCGTTAAGACTGATTTTTGCACTCTCTGCGTGGATACAAATGGGAGTAAAATCTCCGCTGTAGCGTATAAGAACGCCGCCGCTTCCGTCGCTCTGAAGTGTACCGACGGTGGAATATTCGATTTCCTTTCTGCACTCCGGCATGGTGGATAAATCAAGAATGTCGCCTGAGTCCTCGTTTATGAACTCATCAAGCGTTTCGTTTGAAAAATCCCCTCTTTCCGGGTTTTTTGCAACCTTTTCCAAATCCTCTGCGGGAAAATCAGCCGCCGAGTCATCCTCGTTGAAAACACTGCTTCCGTAGATGTTGGAAAATATGTAATCGCACCCGAAATAGTGCTTTCCGCTTATGCTTATGGAAACCTCCTGCGGCAAATGCATGATTTTCATATGTTTACCTCATTCTTTGCCTTTGTAACGGTAGTTGCCTATGTCGATTTTTGTAACGTCTTTAATGCTTTCACCAAGGAAGATTGAGGCACTTTGCATAAAGGGTGCCACCTCGTCGCTGACAAAATACCTGACGTTTCCTCCGCTTTGCCTGTGGCAAAGAAGATTGTTCTTTTCAAGGAAACGCTTTATTTCAAGTGCAGCTTCTTCCCCTGAATCCACAATACTTACATCACCTATGGCGTCTTTTGCACTTTCTCTGATGATGTTTTTGATTATGGGATAGTGGGTGCAGCCGAGAATTATGCAGTCGGGAGAAAAGTCGGAAAGACGTCCGATATACTCATCACAGAAAATACGGGTAACCTCGCAGCCGTCTGAAATATAGCCGTTTTCCACCAGCGGAACAAACATGGGACAGCCTACTCCCGTAAAGGAGCAGTTAAGACCGTTGTTTTTTAGATACCGCTCATATGCGCCGTTTTTGACGGTGGCACTTGTGGCAAGAAGAGCAACTTTTTTGCTTGCCGACAATTCATACGCCTTTTTTGCTGCACTGTCAACAACACCCATAACGGGTACATCAAAGCTTTGCCTGAGAGTGTCAAGAGCAACACTGCTTACCGTTCCGCAGGCAACAAGAACAGCTTTTACCCCAAATGAGCAAAGGAAATTCATGTCGTCCAGCGCATATCTTGTTATAATTTCGTCCGAGCGTGTTCCGTAGGGGACTCTTCCCGTATCGCCGAAATAAATAATATCTTCACCCGGAAGTATTTTTTTCAGAACTCTTACGGCTGAGAGTCCGCCCAGTCCCGAATCAAAAACTCCGATTGGTTTATTGCCTGTCATAATCTTACCTTTCAGGATGAATTTTTGCATGGCTACAAAACCACACAGTAACACATATTACACATTACCCAAGTATTATACCACACATTATTCATTAAGTCAAATATATTTATAAGAAATAAACTGATTTTTACGTTAATTTTTTGTGATTTTTAAAAAAAATATTGCAATTGTGAAATTTATGTTGTATAATACAGTGGTAAAGCAATGTAAATTCCATTAAAAACAGGAGAATTTGAATGAATAAGGATATTGCAATAGACCTTGGTACATCAAGTGTGCTTGTGTATGTCAAGGATAAAGGCGTAATAATCGAAGAACCGTCGGTTGTTGCGGTGGATAAGGAAACGGGAAAAATCCTTAAAGTCGGCAAGGAAGCACAGATGCTTTTCGGACGTGCACCCGGCAACATTCTTGCGGTTAAGCCTCTTGAGGACGGTGTAATATCACAGTATGATGTTACAATGCACATGCTTAAATACTTTATAAGACGTGCTGCGGGTACAGGCTTTTTCAAACCCAGAGTTATGGTCTGCGTTCCGGGAGGAATTACTGAGGTTGAGGAAAGAGCGGTATGCGATGCCACAATTGCGGCAGGCGCAAAGAAAACTTACCTCATAGAAGAGCCTCTTGCGGCAGCAATCGGTGCAGGTATTGACATTTCAAAGCCTGCGGGAAGAATGGTTGTGGATATCGGCGGAGGAACAAGCGACGTTGCGGTTATTTCCTACGGAAGCATAGTTGCGGGCGACTCTGTGAAGATGGCGGGAAATAAGATGGACGAGGCAATAATTAAGTACATAAGACACAAGTATAACGTGCTTATAGGCGAGGTTACGGCGGAGGATATCAAAAAGCGTGTTGGCAGTGCACTGCCTCTTGATAAGGAATACATTGTGGACGTTAAGGGCAGATGCCTGACGGAGGGTTTGCCAAAGATGATTTCCATAAATTCCGCGGAAATCCGAGAGGCAATTGAGCCTGTTGTCAGAGCAATAGTAACAACTGTAAGACACGTAATTGAAAGAACGCCTCCTGAGCTTGTAGGTGATATTTCCGCAAGCGGTATAGTAATGACGGGTGCAGGCAGTCTTCTCTACGGTCTTGACAGAGCAATTGAGGGGGCAACGGGAATACACACCTATGTTGCGGATAACCCTTCCACATGCGTTGCAATTGGTACGGGAAGAAGCCTTGATAATATTCAGGTGCTTCCCGAAGGCATCATAAACATTTCAAGAATGCGTCAGCAAAGATTATAATTGTTTGGAGGATATAACAATGAATGCAAAGGATTTGGCAGCGGTAATTACAAATTTTGACATCGACGATATCGACGTAGGTCATTTCGGTAACGGACATATCAACGACACCTTTATCGTAAGAAAAAAAGGCGTAAAGATGGTGCTTCAGCGTCTTAATACAGATGTTTTCAAAAACGGTACGGGCGTAATGGAAAACATTGTCAACGTTACTGAATACATAGCAAAGAAAATGAAAGAGCAGGGCGAAGACCCTTACAGAAAGACTCTTGTTTTTGAAAGAGCAAAGGACGGCAAGCCTTATTATCTCACCGACAGCGGAAGCCTGTACAGAATGTACACCTTCATTGATGATGCTTATTCCGTTGAAAAGGCAACCTTTGACCAGATGACGGATGCGGCACAGACCCTGGGTAAATTCTATAAGCTTCTTTCCGATTATCCGGCGGACACACTTAATGTAGCAATACCTCAGTTCCATGATACAAGAAACTATTTTAACAGATTCCTCAAAGCCGTGGAAAATGATGTTGCAGGCAGACGTGCATCTGTTCAGAAGGAAATTGACTTCGTTTTAGCACATGAAAATCTTTGCGATATTCTCAATAACGGACTTAATGACGGAAGCCTTCCTCTCAGAGTTACACATAACGATACAAAGCTCAATAATATTCTTTTTGACGAAAAAACAGGTAAAGGTCTTTGCGTTATTGACCTTGACACCGTAATGCCGGGAAGCATTCTGTACGATTTCGGCGATGCGATGAGATTCGGTGCGGCAAGCGGACCTGAGGACGAAAAGGATCTTGATAAGATTTGGTTTGACCTTGACATGTTCGATGCATTCACCAAGGGCTTTGCTGCAGAAATGAAGCCATACCTGACACAGGCGGAAATTGATAATCTTGTAAACAGCTGTAAAATTCTTACATATGAGTGCGGCGTGCGTTTCCTTGAGGACTACCTGAAGGGGGATACATACTTCAAAATTCACCGCCCCGAGCATAACCTTGACAGAGCAAGAACACAGTTCAAGCTTGTTGCGGACATGGATGAAAAAACGGCGGCTATGGATGCAATTGCTGCAAAATATTTCAAATAATATTCATAAAATTACAATAACGGTGCGGACTGGCTTTTGCACCGTTATTAATGCGGAAAGAGGTAGTTTTCTGTGGCATATTTACTTACCGTGCTGTGCGTTCTCACACTTACCGTGCAGAGCGTAGCAATAAAAGAATATAATAAAAAAGGCAAAAACGGGCCTGTTACCTTCAGCGTAATGAAGGTGTTTGTGGCATTTTTGTTTTTCCTTGTAACGGCAATAGTAAACAATGCGGCATTCGGCAAAGAGGTTATTCCTTACAGTGCACTGTTTGCACTTTGCTATTCCTGCTCTATGGTTGGATATGTACTGGCTGTAAGCTGCGGCTCGCTTGCAATAACGGCGGTTGTAAAGTCGTATGCACTTATAATTCCCACGATTTTCGGTGTGCTTGTATGGGGAGAAGAGCTTGCCGTTCACCAGTATATAGGCTTTGTGTGTATTCTTGTTTCCCTGTTCCTTGTTAGAGGAGACAGCAAGAGCGAAGAAACAAAGCTGTCTTTGAAATGGCTGATATTCGTTGTTATTTCCTTCTTCGGAGAAGGCTTCTGCTCGGTAACTCAGAAAACCCAGCAGAAAACCTTTGAAGGCAAATATGACTCCTCATTTATGGTTGTTTCTCTTGCCATGGTAATCGTAGTTTTTGTGCTGTACATAATCATCAAAGAAAGACAGAATCTCGGAAACAACCTGCGTGCAGGACTTATTCCGGCACTTTACGGCGGTGTCGGAAACGGTGCAACAAATCTTATTGTACTTGCCGTACCTGCGGTGCTTTTGCCGGCGGCAGTGTTTTTCCCTGTACTTTCTGCAGGACAGATTATACTGACAAGCGTTTTGTCCGTGTTGGTGTACAAGGAAAAACTCATAACACGTCAGTTTGTTGCAATACTTTTCGGTGTTGCGGCGATTGTTCTGCTTAATGTTTAATTTAGCTTAAATCCAAAAGAGGCTGTAGCAAACGGTAGCGGCAACCGTGAGCACAGTCTTTTTTTGTACTTTTCTAAAAAAGCTTCTTTAAGTAAGAAATCAAAAAAACACAGTAAGAAAATTGTATTATTTAAGTTTTATGAATATTACAATGTAATTAAAGCAACGTCAGGAAAGGAGGAAGAAAATGAAAATAACAAAAAGCTTTGCGGGAGGAAATATACAGGTTGTTTCAATAGAAAAGCAAGATGTTTTTGTGGAACGTGAAATACGGAATGACACCGGATATTTTTACTGGGCATTTTGTATTGAGGGTGCTGCAGGAACAACACTCAGATTTATTTTCCCCGGTCATACAAGGGTCGGACGCTTCGGTGCGGCGGTGAGCCATGATTTAAAGAGCTGGTTCTGGAGTCAAACCAAGGAAATCGTAAACGGCGGTGATGCCTTTACATATACATTTTCCGAAAACGAAAACCGAGTGTACTTTGCACATAACATGATTTATTCCGAAAATATGATGCGTGACTTTGCCGCAGGCAATAATATTTCCGTCGAAACCTTTACACAGTCAAATAAGGGCAGGAACGTACCTTTCTTTACGTTGGGTGAGGGTGAAAGATGTGTTGTCGTGACTTCAAGACACCATGCCTGCGAATCTACGGGTACATATGTGCTGCAAGGCTTTGCACAGGGCTGTGTGGAAAAAAGACCGTCGGGAATAAAGTTTATCTTTGTTCCCTTTGTGGATTACGACGGTGTTACGGATGGCGATGCAGGCAAAGGCCGTCTGCCTTATGACCATAACAGGGACTACGGACAGGCTCCTATCTATAACGAAACAAAAAAACTCCGTGAGATAGCCGACAGCAAAAATGTAATTATGAGCTTTGATTTTCATTCGCCTCATCATGACAGCGGTATTAACGAATACCCATACCTCATGAAATTCGATGTGAATGATAATGAAGTATACAACACAATTTCAAACACATTCAGAAAAGCCTGCCAAGAGGATGCTTCTTCAATGACATATACGGGTGAGCAGGATATTGAATACGGTAATATGTGGAATAAGCCTGATACTCCCAACATGAAAAACTACTTTATGAAAAGGAGTGTGTCAGGTGTTAGCATTACTATGGAAACACCTTATTTCGGACTTTGTGACAATATGTTTACTCAGGAAAAGGCAATAAATATGGGAAAGCATCTGTATGATGCAGTATACGAAATAATAAGGAGATACGAAGCATGAGAAAATTTGAAGTAGAAAACCATGAACCGAGCTTTCTTCCCGAAGGGAAATGGAAACTTGTATGGTCCGATGAATTTGACGGAACAGAGCTTGACCGCACAAAATGGGATTACCGCCTTTCCATGATGGGACAGAAATGGCTTGCGTGGACTGATAAGGGTGTTACACTTGACGGAAACAGCAATGCCGTTTTTACCATGATTGAAGAAGACGGCATGCCTAAAAGCTCACAGCTTCAGACAGGCTACAACTTTATGGATGAGCCTGTTGTCAAAACTACCTTTGGCTCAGATGACATTCAATGGAGAATAGGCAAGCTACACAAGCCGCTTTTTGAGCATACCTACGGCTATTATGAATGCCGTTGCCGCCTGCAGCAGAAGGCTGGCTGGTGGACAGCTTTCTGGATTCAATCTTCAACCATCGGAGCCTTTCCTGACAGCCGAAGAACGGGTACTGAAATTGACATTATGGAATCCTTCAGACCCGGAAATATAGTGGAACACTGCCTTCATACAGGCGGCTACGGTCTTGACCGTGTTTCGGCAAGTGTGGGCGAAAAAACAGATATTGATAAGACAGTGTTCCACCGCTTTGGCGTTTTGTGGGATACTGACGGTTATACCTTCTATGTTGACGGCAAGGAGGTTGGAAAAACTGATAAGAATCCTTCCGACTGTCCCGAATTTATATTGCTGACAACGGAGGTTGTGGGCTACAGAAGCACAGAACGCCGTCCCTCGGACGAGGCGGTTGCGGCGGTGGGGGATACTTTCCTTGTGGACTATGTGAGAGTATTTGACTCGTGTGATGACGGTGAATGATTCTGTTTTGTTAAAGGCATATTTAAAATAAAAGAGCTGAGTCAATTGCATTGTGCTTTGGACTCAGCTTGATTTTTTATTGAAATATTACGCTATAGCTTTTTCCTTTTTCTGTTTCAAAGCTTGTTACTTTTCCGTCAAATGTGCTGTCTGTATTTTCCACAACACATTTGTGTGCGAGTATACATTTGCCGCCGATGGTGGAATAAAGCTTTGCTTTGTTTATTTTTCCGTTTGTCCATGAGGCATCAATAACAAAGCCGCCTCTTGCACATAAGCCCTTGAATGAACCGTCACTCCATACGTCGGGAAGACAGGGCAGAATTTCAATTTCCCCCGATTGGCTCTGAAGAAGCATTTCGGCAACACCGCTTGTTCCGCCGAAGTTGCCGTCAATCTGGAAGGGCGGGTGAGTATCCCATAGATTTTCAAGAGTACCTTGTGAAAGAAGTGTTGAATAAACCTTGTGAGCTCGGTTTCCATTACCTACTCTCGCCCAGGTGTTCAGTCTGTGCGCCATTGCCCAGCCCGTGGATTTGTCGCCCCTCAGTTCAAGAGTCTTTTCCGCAGCTTTCAGAAGCTCGGGCGTGTTTTTGTTTATTAGCACACCGGGATATGCTCCCACAAGATGTGAAATGTGCCTGTGATGGTATTCGCCGATATCACCGTAGTGCTTCTCCTCACGGAATTCCTTTATCTGCCCGTCAAGACCGATTTGCACCGGGTCGAGTAAGTTTATTTTGTTTTTTAAAAGAGCAATGAATTCATCGTTGTCACCTAAAATTTCAGCGGCGCGAATCGTTTCGTGGAAGCATTCCCAAATCATCATTTGGTCAAAGGCACAGCCTACGGTGTGATAATCCTTGCCGCCATGCATTTGCTCGGGAGAAGCAGAGTATTCCACAAGCCATTTGCCGTCAATTTCAACAAGATTCTTTTCGAGAAAACGTGCCATTGACTTAAGAGGCTTATATACTCTGTTTTTCAGTAACTCTATATCACCTGAAAATGTGTAGGCATCCCATAACAGCATGGTTGTAAAGCCTCCTGTACCGGGACCCGAATGGGAGTGAGGCGAGGGTGCACTTATGGAATAAGGCCAGCAGGCGGTTCCTATTGCCCAGCCGTTACCACCTTTTTCACGGGAAAGCTTTTCGGGATACAGGCTGTTTATGTAACAATCGGCAATGGTTTCGGCTTTGTCCATATAAGCTTCGCAGTAGTCGAAATATGGAAGGAAGGTTTCCGCAAGATTTGTGACGAAAGCGGGCCAGTAGTTCATCTGAATGTTGATGTTGTGCCAGTAGCCGCTGCCCCAACATGGAGAAATGTACTTGCTCCATGTACCCTGCAGATTGCAGGGGAGAGTGCCGGGACGTGAGGAAGAAATGAGAAGATATCTTCCGTACTGGAAGTAAAGCTCCTCCAAATACCTGCTTTGCTCGCCTTTTTTATAGTTTTCAAGTAACTTATCGGTTGTGATATCCTGTTTTGTGCCGCCAAAATCTATGCATACTCTGTCAAACAGTGACTTGTAGTCATTGATATGGCGCTCCTTTAGCTTGCTTAGAGAATACCTTGAAGCATCGTCAATGGTTTTTGCAAGCCTTTGATGGGGATGTGCAAAGCCTTCAAGCTTCTTTGAACCATTGTCACAGGTGAAAACCGAGCTTTGAAGCCGGTAATTTGTGCCGAAGGTGCCGATAATATAAGCGGAATCTGCATTTTTTACGGTGAGGGTGTTGCCTGTTTTCTCAACACTTCCGCCAACGGTAAACATCCTGAAAATCGACTCATATTTTACATCATAAGTGCCGAATTTACCGCCGAATGTGATGGTGTTATCCTGTATATCAAAATAGGTGTCGTGCTTATCTTGTCCGCCGAAGGGCTGCTCGGGGCGCATTACAAAGGACAGACTTCCTTTTTCCGAGCATCCGAGGGATACAACAAGAACTCTGTCCGGATAGCTTGTAAAATACTCACGGGAGTATTTCTTGCCATTGTATCTGTAGCTGAGATTGGATACGGCATCGTTAAGGCGAAGGTTTCTTTTGTAGTCCGTCACATTTTCATGGTCAAAGTCCAAAAAAAGCTCGCAGAAGCTTGTAAGACCGCCTTTTCTGTTGTTTGGATTGTCCGGGTCAGGTTGCCATGCCGTAACAAGACTGTTTTCTGTTATCTGAATTCTGTCATGCTTTACTCTTCCAAAAAGATTTGCACCGAAGTGTCCGCAGCCGATAGGTAAGCTCCAATGCTCCCAGCCGTCGTCGGAAATACGCTCGGTTTTGACAAAATACATTATGTCATCGCCTGTTACGGGGGTTTCTATGTCATAGCTCATGATATATTCTTTGTTTTCCATAATATCACTCCTAAGTATATTGATACGACAAAAGTTTATCAGCTGAAGCATTGATTGTCAATAAAATGCGTGAAAATGACACATTTATTATATTTTTCGCGTAAAAAAGCCGTACATAAAAGTACGGCTCAGTCTGTATCAAAACCCCATTCCCGCAAAGGGAATG
>JAZNIM010000210.1:0-1907 GCA_045577475.1 Eubacteriales bacterium
ATAACAAAAAACATAACTACCACGGCAAGTATCTCAAGCTTTTCCGCAATTTTTTTCAACATTTCACGTTTTTCCACATCACTGCCTCCTTTCTGCAGAATTAAGCGGTGTCTTAAAGCTTTTCACTTACAAAAGGCACCGCTGAAAAATCAAATGTTCTTTAGAATTTCCGCTATTCTTGCACCGTGCTCCATTCCTTCATCATAAACAAAGTTAAGCTCGGGAGTGTTTCGCAAGTCAAGTCTTGATGACAGTTCATGTCTTATATATCCCATTGCAGATTTAAGACCTTTTTTAACCTCGGCAGCATCGCCGTTCATCACACTGTAATGAACCTTGCAGTACTTCAAATCGGCTGTTGTTTCGGTTCTTGTAATACTTACAAGACTTGCTGAAACCCTCGGGTCTTTTACATCCTTTATGATATACATAAGCTCTCTTGCTATTTCCTCGTTCACTCTGTCAGAATGATGAGCAACCTTTTTCTTTAAAGGCATATTAACCTCCGTTTATTAACCTCTCTTGACTTCCTCCATGACAAAGGCTTCGAGAATATCGTTTTCCTTGATGTCATTGAAGCGTTCAAAACCGACACCGCATTCATAGCCTGTTGCCACTTCCTTAACGTCATCCTTGAAACGTCTGAGAGAAGCAATTTTATCCTCGAAGATAACAACACCGTCACGTACAACTCTTATCTGGCAAGCTCTTGTAATCTTACCGTCCTGAACATAGGAGCCTGCAATAAAGCCGATGCCGGGAACCTTGATGGTCTGGCGTACCTGAGCTCTACCCATAACAACTTCCTTATATTCGGGAGCCAGCATACCGTTGATAGCTGCTGTAATTTCTTCGATACATTCGTAAATAACTCTGTAGGTTCTGATGTCAACCTCCTGATCCTCGGCAGAATCAACCGCCGCCTTATCGGGACGTACATTAAAGCCTACTACAATTGCATTGGATGCAGATGCAAGCATTACATCGTTTTCGGTAATACCGCCTACAGCAGAGTGGATAACCTTTACCTTGACTTCCTCATTGGAGAGCTTTTCAAGGCTGGACTTAACTGCTTCGGCAGAACCCTGTACGTCTGCCTTAACGATAATAGCAAGCTCCTTTGTGCCTTCCGAAAGCTGGTCAAAGAGTGTGTCAAGAGAAACCTTTGCATTAGCCTTGAAGATTTCCTCCTTAGCCTTTGCCTTTCTTTCTTCAACAAGAGCCTTCGCCATTCTTTCATCGGCTACAACTCTGAATTCGTCGCCGCCCTCGGGAGCTTCCGAAAGACCCGTAATTTCAACGGGAACGGAAGGACCTGCTTCCTTAACGGTCATGCCCTTATAGTCTGTCATTGCTCTTACGTGACCGATTGCAGTTCCCGCAATAACAACGTCGCCGCGTCTTAAAGTACCGTGCTGTACAAGCATTGTTGCAACAGGACCGCGTCCCTTATCAAGCTTTGCTTCGATAACAATACCCTTTGCATCACACTTGGCGTTGGCTTTAAGCTCCTTCATGTCGGCAACAAGCAGTACCATTTCAAGAAGGTCGTCTATACCCTTATGCTGAATAGCCGATACGGGAACACAGATTGTATCTCCGCCCCATTCTTCGGGAATAAGCTCGTAGTTTGCAAGATTCTGCTTAACCGCCTCAACGTTTGCCGCAGGCTTATCAATCTTATTGATTGCAACAATGATGGAAACACCTGCTGCCTTTGCATGGTTGATAGCTTCAATTGTCTGAGGCATCATACCGTCATCTGCCGCAACTACAAGAATTGCAATATCCGTTGCCTGAGCACCACGGGCACGCATTGCAGTAAACGCTTCATGACCGGGGGTGTCGAGGAATGTGATATCTCTATCATTTATCTTTACTCTGTAAGCACCGATATGCTGGGTAAT
>JAZNIM010000211.1:0-30625 GCA_045577475.1 Eubacteriales bacterium
GGATTGACCCAACAGACGGAATTGGCGAAAACGGCACAAAGTACATCAAGTCCTACTCCACGGGTATGTACATTGAGGTTTACAACGATATGGTTGTTGTAAGAGGCAGAAAATTCCTCAGTGACAGCATGTATTTCGGTCATGCAGTTTACATTATTCCAACGCAGGACAGTGAAAAGTCCGTTGCAAAGGCTTCCATTGAAGGCACAGTAAAGCCGGGAGAAGTGCTTACAGCTGTGCTTGATGTTGAAAACCCCGACGATTACACCTTTAACTGGATTGTGAACGGAAAGCTTGTTTCCACCGAAAAGAGCTGGACAATCGACAGTGATTCAGATTATGCAGGAAATTACGTATACCTGCGGGCAATCGACAAGAACGGCTACTATGCAAGCACAAAGTCCGCTTCTGCTTTTGAAGGAGTTACAGTTACCTTTGATGCAAACGGCGGCAGCACAAGCGTTCCCCAAGCACGGCTTGTTCTTAAAGGCTATTACAGCTTTGACAACACCTCGGTATTTCCCGTAAAGGAAGGACACTTCTTTATCGGCTGGTCAACTGACAAGAATGCTTCTGTTCCCATGGCAGGCTGTGAAATCACACAAGACACCACGCTTTATGCCGTTTACACGGACGAGCCGAAATTCTACTTTGATGCTCACTTCTCAGGCTTTATTCCCAACAGCAGCACCGATTCCGGAACTATCACAGACGGACTTCTTGTTACCGTTACCGATGGCGGTGACCAGTATTACAACTGGTCGGCAGGAAGCTTTGCAGCCGAGGATTATCCCGTTCTCAGAATTAAGCTGAAGTATGAGGGTCAGCTTGACGGCGTATTCTTTAAGTCGGATGCAGGAAGCTTTGACGAAACACGTCACTTGATGTTCCATCAGGCAACGGCTGCCGCTGAGTTTGACGGCTACACGGTTTATGAATTCCACATTCCCAATATTCCCGAAGAAGGCGAAAGCTGGTACGGCACAATCTCAGCACTGAGATACGATGCTGTAGGTCATAATGGCGGTACAAACATCACAGACTATCTTGTATTCACCGACAAGAAGGGTGTTTTCAAGGCTGACATAACGGTTGATGCAAAGACAAATGCAGCTATTCTTTCCGAGGACAGCAAAAACTGCACTGTTTCCAACCTTTCACGCAAGGGCGACGTTGTGACAGTTACACTTACCCCCGATGAAGGCTATGAATTCACAACAGTCGATGACGTTCTTGCAAATGTTACAATAAACGGAGAAGCTCCAATATCAGCATCCGTTGACAAGAACGGAATCGCAACTGTTACAAGCATTATTCCCGTGACGGTTGAGTTCGGTTCTGTGGGTGAAGGTGCTCTCACTGCAAGCATAGCACTTGAAGACAACATCAGCCGTGACAGCGTAGTACTCGTTGCGATATACGGAGAAGGCGGAAAATTCATTTCCTGTAAAGTACTTGATGAGTATGCACAGTACATTGACATTTATGTTGATGCCACGCTTAATGCAGTTACGGCAAGAGCATTTGTGTTTGAATCATTCGATTCACTCAAGCCCGTTTGTCCCAGTACGGATGTTACACTCAATTAGGCTTCGCTGTCTGCGGACAGTGCCAAAAGCTTGACCTGAACTTTGTTTTTAAGTATTGAATATACAAAACGACAGCCGTTGTTTGGCTGTCGTTTTTGCTATGGGTGCATATATAAGGCATTTTTTACTACCATGGTGGTACTTTTTACAAAAAAACAGCACTCGGGCATTTAAGGCTCGATGTGCCGCTTTGGTATGTTCTCGATATCTTTTCTTTTTGGGTACTTTTTCTTTTCCGTAAAAGAAAAAGTACCCGCCCGGCCGTGGAAATGCGATGAAAAACCCTGCTTACGCAAGGGTGGTGTCCTGACTTTGGCTTTGTGCTACCAGCGTCCGCAGTATTCCGGTCCTTTTCCGGCGCATGTCCGGGGAGCGGGAATAAAGGGGAGGTCTGCATCCTGCGTCGAGAACTTCGGACTCCAATTTTCAGATGTGGGTTTATAAGCGCAAATCACACGAGAAGGGCAGGAAAATAAGTTCAGTAATTATTATGAACTTTGGAGAAAAAATTATTCTTCTGTAGGAGCATCAAGTGCATCGTGGTCGATATCACCCATGAATTCATCCTCAAAAGCATCGGCAACCTTGTCAAACTCGTCATCGTCGTCGATGGTAATAAGAACCTCGTCGCCGTCCTCATCCTCGGTAAGCTTGAGAATTACATATTCATCCTCTGTGCCTTCCACGGGAAGAAGTGCAACATACTTTTCTCCGTCTATTTCCATATTTCCTATAAGCTCGAAATCGCTTTCGTTACCTTCTTCATCGGTAAGTGTAAAAACTTCCTGTTCAAATTCAAATGTTTCGTCTGCCATGTTAAAAACCTCCGTTCATGGTACTGTACATTATTTTATCCTATTTTTTCATTTCTGTCAATAGATAATCGCACATTTAAGGCAAATCCGCAGTAAAACTGCTGTCATATTTCGCCAAAATACGTGCTTTTTCACCGTTTAATGACTTGCCTTGACCTTTTTCCAATACTCCTTTGCCGCCTGCTCGGTCTTGTTGTCAGCAAATTCATAGTATACTCTGTCCTTTATGTCATCGGGAAGATACTGCTGGGGATAATAATGATTGGGGTACGGATGAGGATACACATAATCCTTGTTCTTGTTGGCACTTGGCTGCATGGAATCCCTGATGTAATCAGGCATCCTCTGCCCTTTGCCGTTTCTTACATCCTCTGCCGCAAGAGCATATGCATCGTGTGCGGAATTTGATTTTGGCAGCGTTGCAAGATAAATCACCGCTTCTGCAAGACACAGCCTTGCTTCGGGAAGTCCCAGCTGCACAGCATTGTCGCAGCAAGCCTTTACAACACATACAGCCATTGGGTGTGCAAGACCTATGTCCTCCGAGGCAATCACAAGCAGCCTTCTTATGGGACTCAGCAAATCACCCGCTTCAAGAAGCCTTGCAAGATAAAACAGTGCCGCATTTTCGTCCGAGCCTCTTATGGACTTTTGGAATGCCGACAGCAAATCGTAATGCTCATTGCCGTCCCTGTCCATCTTCAGTGCATAGCCGCCTATCGCCTGCTCGGCAAGGGATTCTGTCAACTGTCCTTTGCTTGCACTGTAGCATATTTCAAGAGCACCCACCGCACGTCTTACATCTCCGCAAGCAGCACCTGAAATGTACTCAAGTGCCTTGTCCCTCTCGTCTTCGTCAAAATCCGTTCTTCCCGAATTTTCATCAAGAATTGACATTGCACGCACAAGTGCTTTTTTTATTGCCGCAGAAGAGCAGGGCTTAAATTCAAACACACTGCATCTTGACAGCACCGCAGGATATATTAAAAAATACGGGTTATCCGTAGTCGAACAAATAAGAGTAATTCTCCCGTCCTCAATAAACTCAAGTACCGTTTGCTGCTGCTTTTTGTTAAAATACTGTATTTCGTCAATATATAGCAGTATTCCACCCGAACCGAAAAGCGTTCCCGTTTCCTCAAGCACCTGCTTTATATCCGAAAGAGATGCGTTTGTCGCATTGATTTTGCGAAGAGTCATACCGCTCTGAGATGCAATAATGTTGGCAACTGTAGTCTTTCCCGTTCCGGAAGGACCGTAGAAAACCATATTGGGAACAGTACCGCTTTCCGTCATTCGCCTGAAAAGGCTTCCTTCGGAAAACAAGTGCTCCTGCCCCACCACCTCGGAAAGACTCTTTGGTCTGATTAAATCAGCTAACGGTGCCATGGCACGACAACTCCTTTGCTTAAAACTGTGATTCTATAACCTCGCCGGTCATAAGCATATCGGCATATTCTGCAATTTTGTCCACATATTCTCTCTTTGTGTAGAATTCTCCCACACCGTTGATAACGGTATAACAGCGAAGTGTGGATTCGGAATAAAACACGTACTTCAGCGTTTCCCCGCTCTTAAGCTCAATTTCAAAAGTGAGATTATGTTCGAGGGTGTCAACATTTACTCCCGCATCAAGCTCTGAATAGCCGTCAACACCTGCGCTGAGAAGTGCTATAAAAAATTGTCTGAAGGAAGGAACATGTATATCCTTGCCTGAATTTTCTTCCTTTACACTAAGCTGTTTGCCTGTGCCGTCAGTCACAAAAACACGGGTGCTCTTGTTTGTGGTAAGAGTAATCTTCGCAACATCGTCAATACTGTGCTGGAACATCTTGTTATGAATAAAATCAATATACTCATATTCAAGGAAAGGCACGCTTGCCTCAGGCACAAGCACGATTGTATCCATGTACGGGCCGTAGCCGTAATAGTACTTCTCGTCTGTATCGGGATTGGTAATACTGCCGCCGAAGGTGGCAAAATATGAGCCTTCGCCAAAGGTGTACTCTATACTTGCAAGCGGCTTATCAAAGCCGTATTGAGTCATAATTTCCTCATAGTTTTCCTTTTCAGATACTCCGTATTCCAGCACTGCAACCCCGGAAAGATTACAAAGTGAAGTAAACATATCGTAAAGGGTAGTTGTGGAAAGAATATCCTGCTTTTTGTTTTCGGGGGAAACTATACGGTGAAGCTGGTTTTTAAGTGAGCCCACACGTTCTTCATCAGGGATTATTTCACAGGTAAATAGCTCCTCGCCGTTCTTGGTATAAGTAAGAGAGCTTATATACATGGCATAATCCGTTGAAATGCTTCTTGTAATCACAGGGCTGAGATAATAGTGTATATCATTTTCAAAAATCGCACTTGTGGAGTCGGCAATGTAAATAAAAGGCTTGTCCTTATGCTTCATATAGTATCCGCCGCCGGGAGCCTTGTCACCCATGAACACAGTGTTTATGTTGCCCGCCTTGTCGCATATTTCAATCATTATGGGGTTCTGCGACACATCCAGACCGTAGTCGGAAATATTTTTTGAGGGATTCTCCAGCTTTTTGGTGGCAAGCATGTATCTTGCCTGAAGCACGAGAGTCGACAAAAGATTTGTGTTGTAAAGGTTGTTCTTAGCCTGCTCAATAACAAGGTCGCTGCTCTGAGGGTCACTGTAAACTTTAAAATAACCGTGACTGTTTGTCACCGACACATAATTTACGTTATTAAGAGCAACCTCGGGAAAAATCATGGGGTAGTATGTGATTTTCACATCATCCGCTTCAAAGGTGCATAAAACATCCTCTGTTTTTCCCTTTTTAACATTGTGTCTGTTTTCAGCCATTCCCGAAAGAACGTTGTTTATATAAGTGATATTTATGCCGCGGTCCGTGCCGCTTACATCCGTAATTATGGCAAAAACCTCGTCACCGTCACCGTCAACCTTGAGTACCGTCTGTGTTTCTTCGCTGTTTAGCTTTTGCGAAATGTAAAATACAGCAGCAAGAATAACCACAAGAACTGCAAGTATGACAATTATTCTTTTCTGTCTTGACAGAAGGGTAGAATTCTTTTTCATTATAAATACTTCCTCTTTATGAATACAACAACGCCGATAACCGCAATAATTACGGGGAACACAACTGCAAGTCTTTTTGTCATGCCGTCCTGAACCTGCTTTGTTACGGTAATGGCTGACTCGTCAAGCACCTTGAAATCAATGCTTGCCGTCGCAGAAGCACCGCCGATTTCTGCCAGAGAGCGTCTGAGAATATCGGAATTTGAGTATGCAGGTACCTCAAGATGGTTAAGAAAATACAGGCTTGAGCATACAATTACATCAGCCGTCATTTCCTCGCCGTTCACAAGCTTTGTGTAACGGCTGAGAGTCATAAGAGGCTTATTTGCGTAATCTGTATATTTTTCTCCGTCATAGCTTACCGCATCACGGGAGGTTACGATTATGGGAGAAACATCAAAGCTTGAGCCGTCCTTGCTTACTATCTCAAGATGTGAGCTTTGCTCAAAGAGAGGATAAGACCTTGTCTGACCCTCACTGAAGGGCTTGTGTATTTTGTAGCCGTAGGTTGCCTTATCGGTGCTGTAAGAGCCAAAGAAGGCAAGTCCGCCGGTTCCCGAAATGGCATTGCTGTCACCTTCAAGAACCACAGAGCGGTTGTTCACCTTAACGCCGAAGCTTTCTTCAAGAAGGGCAAAAAGCTCCGGCATATCCGTTCCGCTTCCGCCCGTAAAGAACATGAGGTTACCATAGTCCTCAATAACATAGTCACGCAAAAGCTCAATTTCGTTTATACCGCCGGCACTTCTGCCCGAAAAATCGCTTCTTGGCTCACACACAACAAGAAGGTCATACTTTTCAAGCTGTGTTGAAGAAGCCTTTTTCAGTTCAACCGTGTCTACCATGTATCCGTTTTCTTCAAGGAACACCTTGAGTACATCGTTAATCTGCTCGTTGTGTCCAGAAATAAAGCCTGCTTTAAGAGTGTTTCCGCTGTTGCCTGTTACGGTAAGAAAAGCGTTGGTAAGCTTGTTTTCGCCGTCAAAAGCAAAGCGTCCGCCTGTTTCGCTGCTGTACTTATACATATCCGACATAACGTAAGGGGGATTGTCAGACAGCGAGAAAATCTTTGAAAGTCCCGTTGAAGGGCAGTATACAACAAGGCTTGCCGCATTAATATCATCGGCACTTGTGGTCTTGAACTTATTGAAATACGCAACCTCGCTGAGTACGTCGTGATAGCTGACAGATATGTTGCTGTAAAGGCTTGCGTAATTGTCGCACAGCATCTTGACGCTGTTAAGTGAATCTGCACCCTCCACAATATCCTTGGGGCTTGCAAAAATGATTTCTATAGGCTGTGTTACATCCTTCAGAGCTTCCTTTGACGCATCGCTTACGGTATAAAGCTGTTTGCTTGTCATATCAAGATACAGCCCGCCGGTTCTGTCATCAACAACCGACAGCACAACGTTTATGAGAAGCACGAAAACAACGAAAACAACCGTGAAAACAATGGCGGAAGAACCGTATCTGAACTTTTTGGAGCCTGAAAGCTTTTCCTTTAATTTTTTAATATCCTTCATTACAAACACGCTCCCTTCATTATTCCCAGCGTCGTTTCTCGTACACTCTTACCGTAAGAAAGAGAAATACCGTAATAATGCTGAGATAGTAAACAACCGCCGTAAAATCAAATATTCCACGCTGGAAGTTATAAAAGCGGTCCATAACGCTGAACCATTTGATAACAACACGCAAAAGCTCGTTGTCTATGTTCATTGCGAATACGCTGCTTGCAATCATAAGAGCAAAAACACCGATTGAAACCACTGCCGCAATAATCTGGTTTTCGGTAAGTGACGAAACAAAAAGTCCTATTGCAATAAACGCTCCGCCGATTAAAAGCACGCCTGCAAAGCAACCGATAAATGTAGGAATATTCATCTTGGAAATAACATATTCCTGCTCCTTTGCTATGCTGTTAAGTGCATTCATGTTAAGAAGCGCACTCAATGCGAAGGTGCCTGCGAAAAGTGTGTATGCGGCAAGAAACTTTGCAAACACGATTCCCACAAGACTTACGGGACTTGTAAGAAGCAGCTGCTCTGTGCCCGCCTTCTTTTCTTCACTGAGAAGCTTCATTGTAAGAAGGGGAATAAGTATTACAAAGAACAAAAGTATCATTGAAAAATATCCCGTGGAATCCGTCGTTCCCGCACCCAAAGTTGAGCTCGTGAAGCTAACACCGCTTATTGCAAAGAAAACGGCGGAAAACACATAGCCTATTGGTGAAGAAAAATAAGACAAAAGCTCACGTCTGTAAATGGCACTCATTTGTTTCCCTCCTTCTTCTGCTTGTCAAGAATTGCAATAAACACATCCTCAAGATTCGCGCTCATGCTTTCAAGTCCTATCATCGCCCAGCCGTTATTGCAAACCGCATTGAAAATAGGCTTTCTGATGTCGGCATTTGTATCGGCTTCAACAAGGAAAGCTGTACTGTCCGCATCCCTTTCGGGAAGTATTTCAGCATTTGTTACGCCGTTTATTGCTCTGAGCGAGGACAGCACCTCGTTCTGAGGTCCGCAGATTTTAACCATCATTTTTCTCTGTCCCGTAACCGCCTCAAGCTCCTCTGTCTTTGAGTTTGCCACAAGCTGTCCCTTGTTTATAATTACAACTCTGTCGCAAACCGCCTTAACCTCGGGAAGAATGTGGGTGCTGAGAATAACCGTATGGTTCTTTCCCAGAGAATTGATAAGAGCACGGATTTCCATAATCTGTCTTGGGTCAAGACCAACCGTAGGCTCGTCAAATATAAGAATATCGGGAGAAGAAATAAGTGCCTGAGCTATTCCCACTCTCTGTCGGTAACCCTTTGAAAGGTGGCTTATGGGACGCTTGTACACGTCGCCTATGTTTATAACCTCAACAATTTCATCAATGTGCTTTTTCTTATTGAAGGTGCACTTTTTAAGGTCAAACACAAAGCCGAGGTATTCCTTAACCGTCATATCAAGATAAAGCGGGGGATGCTCGGGAAGAAAGCCGATGTGCTTCTTTGCCTCCATGGGATTTTCAAGCACATCAATACCGGCTATTTTCACGCTTCCGCCGGTTGCCGAAAGATAGCCTGTGAGAATATTCATGGTTGTAGTTTTGCCTGCACCGTTAGGTCCGAGAAAGCCAACAATCTCTCCCTTGTTCACGTTAAAGCTTATGTCGTTTACCGCATAGTTCTTGCCGTAACGCTTGACAAGATTTTGTATTTCAATCATGCTTTTTACGTCCTTTCGCTGTTTTTTCATTCTATGATAACATTTTTATTTGAATATTTATTAAACCTTATTCTAACAAAGCACACGTACTGTGTGATAAAAATGTGTTATTTTGCACATTTATCGCCCTGAAGTGCGTTCCGCCGTTCCATTTCAAAGTCAATAGCGTTAAGCACCTCGAATTTTCTTATACTCCACAAGGGTGCTGTAAGCTCAGAGCGTTTGCCGTCGCCCGTCAGACGCTGCATAACAATTCTTTCGTCAATCATCTGAAGCTGGTCGCATATAAGGCTTACATACTCATCCATCTCGAAGGTTTTAAACATGCCCTCATTATACATTTTTTCGCACTGCGTTCCCTTTATAACGTGAAGCAGGTGAAGCTTCATTGACCAGGGTAAAAGCTCAGACACACGAAGAACGCTTTCATTCATCATAGACACATCCTCCCCCGGCAGTCCGTTTATAAGGTGAACGCATACGTCTATTCCGAGATTTTTGAGAGTGCCGAAGCAGGAAAGAAAATCGCTGTATTTTGAGCATCTGTTTATCAAAACTCCCGTTTTGTCGTGAACCGTCTGAAGTCCAAGCTCAACCGTAAGATAAGTCTTTTTGGATATTTCCTCAAGGAGCTTAAAGCACTCTGTACTGATGCAGTCGGGACGTGTTGCAATACTGAGGGCAACCACGTTTTCACAATCAAGCGCCGCCTCGTACAGGCTTCTCAAACGTTCTGTGGGAGCATACGTTCCCGTACCCGTCTGGAAGTATGCCATGTAGGAGGTATCCTTCCACTTTTTGCTCATCATTTCCCGTATTTCTTCAAACTGAGTTTTTACGGAATGAGCGGGATTTCCCGCAAAATCCCCCGACAGTGCTTCACTGCAATAAATGCAGCCGCCCGTACCCTTTGTTCCGTCACGGTTGGGACAGGTAAAGCCGCCCGACAGCGAGATTTTTGCAATTTTCCTCCCGAATTTGTTTTTGAAAAAGTAATCAAGTGTATGATATCTTTTTCCGAAATAAGGTCCGTTCATATTTTTCCTTACACAAAATACTTGTAGATTTCATTTTTGGGCTGTCCTCTGTCCTTGGCACAGCTCTTTATTGCATCCATCTTTTTGAGTCCCTGCTGAATATAAAACTCAACATGCTCCTCAACCGTCATGTTTTCCCAGAAATTATCCGAGTTTTGCTCACTTGCACCTTCAAGGATTATTACGTATTCCCCTCTCGGCTCTTTTTCGTCGAACATTGCGAGTGCTTCGTCAAAGGTTGTATATGTAAACTCCTCATTGAGCTTTGTCAGCTCTCTTGCAAGACAGATTTTTCTCTCTCCGAGTGCCTGTCTCATAATCTCCAAGGTTTTCACAAGCCTGTGGGGTGCTTCATAAAAGATTGTGGTTCTTGTGTCGTTCTTTACAACCTCAAGAACCTGTGCTCTTTCCTTTTTATCAGCAGGCAAAAAGCCTTCAAACACAAACCGTCTTGACGGCATTCCCGAGGCTGACAGTGCCGTAACAAAAGCACATGCACCGGGAACGGGTA
Source organism: Eubacteriales bacterium (assembly GCA_045577475.1). Classification (GTDB taxonomy): domain Bacteria; phylum Bacillota; class Clostridia; order Oscillospirales; family CAG-382; genus UMGS1387. The sequence continues at coordinate 10,244 of JAZNIM010000211.1, forward strand.
TAACCCTTATTCCGCTTTGTCTGCAAAGCCTTACAACATCCTCTCCGGGGTCGCTTATTGCAGGAACGCCTGCATCCGTCACAATCGCCCCCGTCTGCCCCGACATGAGCCGTTGAAGCACAGCCTCGCCTGCAGTATTTTTATTATGCTCATGATAGCTCACAAAGCTGTTCTTTATTCCAAGCACCGACAAGAGCTTACCCGAAACTCTCGTGTCCTCCGCCGCAACAAAGTCCACGTTTTCAAGAACATACCTTGCTCTTTCGGTAATATCCGACAGATTTCCTATGGGTGTTGCAACAACGTACAGTGCACCCTTGACTATTTCATTCGCCATAATTATTCACCGTCGATCAAGACGTTTTGCTGCTGTTCTTCATTCTCCGCCTGCTCGTCCATTCTCACTTCAAAGGGAGTTTCCCCCGTATCCGTCACAGTGGGGTCGGCAACAGCCTCGGATGAATCTGATGACTGTCCTTCTTCAAGAGTAAGCTGATTCTTCTGACTTTCCGTCATCTCCTCTCCCAAGAGAAGCTGACGTCTTTGCTCCTTAATCTGCTGGGTAAACATATGAAGCTCGGGCACTTCGTCAAGGTCGTCTATTGTTTCAAGTCCAAAGGTGCGAAGGAAAACCGTTGTTGTTCCGTAAAGCATGGGTCTGCCCGGTGCATCGAGTCTTCCCTTTTCCTCAATAAGTCCCTTATCGCACAGCGACATGATAACCGACGGTGACTCAACACCTCTGACCTTATCCACAAGAGCACGTGTTGCAGGCTGGTTATATGCTATAATCGCAAGCACCTCAAGAGCTGCCCTGGACAACGGCTGGTTGTGTCTTATTGTAAGAGCATTACGTACAACCTCGGCATACTGGCTCTTTGTTGCAAGCTGGGCATGGCCGTCAAGAATGAGTAGCTCTATTGCATTGTTCTCGTATCTTCCAAGCATTGCTTCAAGAAGCTTCGGAATAACCTTTTCCTCTGTACCTATTGCTTCTGCAAGCTTGTCAAAGCTGATTGCACTGCCGTAAGCAAACATTGCCGCTTCTGCTGCACGTACAAGATACTCCTCATCATATATTAGCTCTGCCTGATATGCTTCTCTTCTTGCCATTCTTATTTACCTCTTTCGGTTAAATCTTTACACACTTATCCATGGTAATTCATTTTATTATATCACAGCTTTTTTAAAATTGCAAGACATGTTTGCTTCAATAATTCAGTTTCGGTATTTTGTTTTCAATTTATTAATTGCATTGAAAGCATGTATGTGGTAAAATAGAATGAATATTTTTAATCAAAAGGAGGCTTTCCCATGACTCTTTTTAAGAAAACTGTTCTGACAGCTGCGTGTGCTGTGATAGCAACAGCCTTTTGCAGCGGAACCCATGCACAGACAACGGACATATTTAAGGACGTATCTGCCGATGCCTGGTACGCAGATGATGTTAATACGGCATACACTTTGGGACTTGTGGCGGGAACTGACTCTAATTTGTTTTCCCCCGAGAACAGCATCACCCTTTCTCAGGCTGTAACCATGGCAAGCCGTGCCAATGCGGCTCATTCAGGCAAAGAAATAAATCCTGACTCCTCCGACAAATGGTATACTCCCTATGTTGACTATGCACTTGAAGCAGGAATAGTACTTGAGGGAGAGTTTGATGATTTTGACAAAACCGCCTCAAGAGCGGAAACCGCACTTATATTCTCACGCTGCCTTCCCTACGACAGCTTTAAAAAAATTAATGACATCACAGATGTCCCCGACGTTGACAAAAACTCCAAATATTATGAGGGCATACTTTCCCTTTACAATGCAGGTGTTCTTACGGGAAGCGACGAATACGGCAATTTCCGTCCCAAGGACAGCATTTCACGTGCGGAAGCTACGGCAATCCTGAACCGCACGGTTCTTACCGAAAACAGAATCAAGTTCAGTCCCGAAAAGTATTCATGGGACGAGGCATACATTCTCTGCTATCAGGAAATGGGCATGAACGGACACAAGGAGGGTATAAGCTCAGGCTGGCAGTACGACAACCGTGGCGGATACCCCAAGACAAGCTACAACCTTGACTATAACTCCCTTGTGGATATAAGCAAAACAGACGGCGTTGCCATGATACGTGAGTTCAACAACACAGACACAGGCTCGCTTTTCCTTGAAACCACCGTTTCAATAATGCCCGAGGCTTTTAACGGCTTCTGTCTTGAATACCGAAATGCATCGGATGCGGCAGTTTACAGACTTTTCACTAAAAACAACACCTTTATGCTGGAAACCGACAGCGGTGTTGTTACTCTTACAGGCGATGTTCATGACCAAGACAGCTTTGCTCTGTACATTACCGTAGACCTTGACAACAACAAGAGCCACACCGTAATCGGCAGAACCGACTGCGGAACACACGGTCTTTGCACCTCAGGCAAGGAAACAAACATTCAGAATTTAAGACTCTGCACTACCGACGAGGATACCCCTGTTGTAAATCTGACAAACGTTCACATAGTTGCAAACTACGGCTTTTACGACAAGTTTGAAAATTGCAAGGACGGACTTATTCCCTACGGCTGGCAGGGTGAAAAGGCAACAAATAAAAACGCAACCCTTGACATCGGTGCAGGCGGATATGCACAAAGAAGCTTCAAGCCCGTTTCCGGCATTGCAATAGCTAATACCGAATTTAATCTTACACAAGGACAAAGCATAGAATTTATCCTTCTCAGCGATAATAAAACGGTAGGCAGATTTTCCACAGACGAGGGAGCTTTTTACTTCGGAAACAAGCCTGTATACGAGGACTATGTACACAACATGTGGTACAGACTGAGAGTTGAAGCTGACACCCTGAGGGACACTGCGAAAATATGGGTTAACGGCAGAACCGTTGCCACGCTTCCTCTTGAAGCCTCCGTTTCGTACATTGACAGCATCCTTATAAAAAACACATCGGACAGCTCTGTTTCCTTTGACGTTATCAACGTCTTTGAAAAAATCGAGCATGAGGACTATGTTCCCGAGCCTATCAGTCCCAAGGGCGATGAGGATTATCTTATCGGTCTTAACATCTGCTCACTGTGGAAGAACGGCGAACATTACGGCTGGGCATGTATTTCGGCATACGACGACAGAGAGCCGGTACTTGGCTACTATGACGAAGGCAATCCCGAAACGGCTGACTGGGAAATAAAGTACATGGTTGAGCACGGCATCGACTTTCAGGCATTCTGCTGGTATGCCGACCAAAAAAATGCACCCATGAAAAAGATGCACCTTTCTCCCCACCTTTACGATGGCTACATGTATGCAAAATACAGCGACAAAATGGATTACTGCATCATCTGGGAAGCAGCAAACGCCGCAACTCCCAAAGACCTTGAAGCCTGGAACAACTATTATGTCCCCTACTTCATCGAAAACTTCTTCAAGGACGACAGGTATCTTGTCATTGACAACAAGCCGCTCTTATGCGTCTTTGGTGCAAACGACCTGAGAAATGACGTTGGCAGCTCGGAAATTGTTAAGCAGATGTTTGACAGCCTTGAAAAGGCAGTACAGGAGCAGCTTGGCTTTGACGGTGTTATTTTCACCTGCAACGGCTCAGCAAACTCCACCTTTGATGCCATGGGCTTTGACGGTGTACACGCTTACGGTTGGGGTAGTACAGGCTACAGCGTTGAAGTAAACAAGAAAAACAACCTGAACAGTGCTTCTTATACGGGAATGCACACCGTTCCCACAATTTCCGTGGGCTTCAACAGCATTCCTTGGCACAATATCCGCTATCCCATTATGACAGCCGAGGATTATAAAACTGCACACGAATGGGTGCGTGACGAGTATCTTCCGAAATACGCAGAAAAAGGCACATGGGAGGAAAACTTCCTGATGCTCTCTACCTGGAACGAATACGGCGAGGGAACATATATTATGCCTGCCTACGGCAACTGTGAGTTTGGATACCTTGATGCACTCCGTGAGGTTTACACAGACGAAAAGGCTGACGAAAGCTTAAATCTCATCCCCACAGAAGCACAGAAAAGACGTATAAACCGCCTGTATCCCCAGCATTTCAGAATACTGAGAAAAGCAGGCTACTCTACAGACGATCCATCCTCAGAAAACCTTGACACGGAATTCACCGTAGATTACAGCACTAAAACCGATGACTTAGTGTACTCCAGCCTCAAGGATGTTTCCTTTACCTCAAACGGAATGTATGCCGTGTGCAACGGTGACGGCATAGTGCGGCGCGACAACATCAGCATTAACAGCGACTATTGCCAGTATGTAAGCGTCACGGTTGAAGCAGAAAAGGGCACAAAGGTTGAGGTGTTCTTCATTACCGACCTCGACTCCTCCTGGACCCAGGACAAGAGCGGCAGCTTCACCGTTCTTGAAAACGGCATGAACACCCATTACGTAAATATGGGTGTAAACGGAAAGTGGAACGGCAACATCACGGCAATACGTGTTGACGTAGGACACATTGTACCGGGTACGGGTACACCGGAGCTTAACGGCTTTACGCTGAAAAAGCTGGAATTCTGTCATTACGAAACACCTTCAAAGTATCTGATAATCAACGACCAACGCTTTGAAATGCAGCTTCCTTATACCATAACAAGCACAGGCGATGTGCGTATTCCCTTTGACCCCAAGGTGGGTATGGATTTGCGTCTTGGCATGTACATGTACTGGGATTATCTTACAAAATCACTTACTCTTGACAACGGCAGACACAATGCGGTTTATACAATCGGTAAAAATACCTTCATTCATGACGGCGTGGAAAAGAAGCTTGGCTATACTCTTACGGCGTTTGACGGGCTTCCACTTCTCAGCGTAGAGCAGCTCTGCGAAGCATTTGAATACGATTGCAGCCTTAACGAAAACGATGAAGTAAAAATATACACCCATGAATTCGTGTATTTTGACAAGCTCAATTCCATAAAAGAAGGCTGCTTTGAGTTTAACACAACAGGTGATAACGAGGGCTGGAAGGGCAGCAATATGAGGCTCTTTACCTTTGACGGCTACCTATCCGCATCAACCACCACTCAGACCACCGACCCCATAATGAACAATTCCAATGATTTCGATTTAGACGCTTCAAAATTCACAAAGTTGACAATACGTGTAAGATTCAAATACGATTCTTCTTCCAATTCTTTCGCTGCTATGTATTTTTCCACAGATAAAGATACAAATCTTGATGAAAGCAAATGTATAAGACTTTATTTTGATACAACTAACACAGGCGATGAGTGGAAGGTATATTCCTTTGACCTGACCAAGCTTGATACCTGGAAGGACACCATAAAAAACCTGAGATTTGATCCATTCAACACAACAGGACAAATGGACATAGACTACATCAGATTTGAATAAAACCTTATTTTTCAGAAAGAAGTGACTGTTTTGAACAGAAAAAGCGGAGTTTTAATGCATATATCCACGCTGCCCGGCAAATATTCCTGCGGCTCATTCGGAAAATCGGCGCTTGGTTTTGTTGATTTTCTTGCCGACTGCGGATATTCCTACTGGCAGGTGCTCCCCTTCTATCTTGTGGATGAAGGCAACTCTCCCTACAAATCCTATTCCGCATTTGCGGGAAATCCCTACTTTGTTGACCTTGACATACTTTACGACAAGGGTCTTGTAACAAAAGAGGAGCTTGAGCAGGCAGAGCAAAATACGCCTTATGAGTGTGAATTCCACAGGCTTCGCACCGAAAGGCTTCCCCTTCTCATGAAGGCATCAAAGCGTGTTAAGGACAAAAAGGAAATTGAAGCCTTTATAAAAAAAGAGCCACAGCTTGACAAATTCTGTCTTTTCATGGCTTACATGGCAAGCAATGATAATCTTCCCTGGCAAAAATGGAAAAACGACATCTATTGCGAGGAAACGCTGTTTATGTGGAAGTTCATTCAGTACGAATTTTTCACCCAGTGGAAAACCGTCAAGGACTATGCCAACAGCAAGGGAATTAAAATCATAGGCGATATTCCCATATACGTATCGGACGACAGCTGTGATGTTTGGTGCAACAGAGCGCAGTATCTTCTTGACAAAAAAGGCAGACCCACAAAGGTTGCGGGCGTGCCTCCGGATTACTTTTGCGAGGATGGTCAGCTTTGGGGCAATCCTCTTTACAACTGGAAGGAAATGAAAAAGGACGGCTATAAGTGGTGGTGCGAAAGAATACGCCACATGACACGTCTGTTTGACGGCATAAGAATTGACCATTTCAGAGGTATTGAGTCCTTCTGGGCTGTACCTGCAAAAGCAGAAACTGCAAAAGAGGGCAAATGGGTAAAGGGTCCCGGCATGGACCTTATAAATGCAATCAAAAAAGCGGCAGGCGATGCAATGATTATCGCCGAGGATCTTGGCGACATTACGCAGGAGGTTGTAGAGCTTGTAAAGGACAGCGGTTTCCCCGGCATGCGTGTATTCCAGTTCGGATTTATTTCGGATGAAGACAGTCCTCACAAGCCTCATAACTATCCTTCTAACTGCATAAGCTACACAGGCACTCACGACAACAATACACTTCTCGGCTATCTGTGGGAGCTTGACGATGAAACAAGAAGCTCTATGCTGGGTTACTGCAACCACTCGGGCGAATGGCAAAGCGGCTGCGACAGCATAATACGTGCCATGCTTATGAGTCATTCAAATACAGTTATCATGCCAATTCAGGATCTTCTCGGCTACGGCAGCGACACACGTCTTAACATTCCCGGAAAGCCAACAGGAAACTGGGCGTTTCGCTTAAAGCAGGAGCAGATTGACAGCATAGACAAAGAAAAATTCCTGATGCTCAACAAGTTGTATTCAAGAGAAAACACCGCATCAACCATAGCCGATAAAAGCATCTGACACTTAATTTTTTCACCGACAGGAGTAATACAATGCTTCAATTAAAACCATGCACCTATGTGCACAAAGCCGATGTTCTTGAATGTGCCTACAGCATATCACGGGAAGAAATCAAAGCAAACGTTCATTTTTCGCTCATTCTTGACCTGTGTCTTAGATTTTTACACCTTAACAAGGACAAAAGGCTGTTCTTTTATCTTGAAACTCCCGACGGTTTAAACCGTGAAACAGACGTTTCTTCGGACACATTTTCCAAGAATCCAACCGAGGCGTTTCGTGTTGACTTTGAAAGCTTTGAAAAGGCAAGTGCACTTCTGTTCTATTTTTCCGACCTTCTTTCAAAGGACGGACTTTGCCGTTATAAATTCGGGACGGATGAGGGTGACGAATTCATTGTTGGAAAATATAACATTATTACGGTAACAGGGGAAAATGTTGAACGGTATGAGGAGCTTTTCATCAATGCACAAATTCCCAAAACAGAAAAGCTTATCACGGCATATGACACTTTTACCAAGGAAACGCCCGGCTTTACAAAAAGCTGTACCTTCAAGGGAATAGGTGTTATGGATATTCCCGAGTATCTGAAAATGTATGGGATTATTTCTTAGGGTGTTTTTTTTGATTTTTCAAGGCTCAACGCGGTTTTGCGTTGAGCTTTTTTAGAATGTTTTATGATTGGCTGGAGTTTCGGAGGCTGAGGATGCCGCCCGTAAAGCTCGGCAAATCGCTCGCTTTCGCTCGATGGGTTGCAGTGCGAGTGGTTGGAAATGCGTTGCAATTGCTCTCTGCGTGGGACACAAAGGGAACTATGGGTTTTCTGCCTCACCCAAAGTAAAAACGTCCGCCGTGGTTTGGTGGACGTTTTGGCTATCTGTGCATCTGTGGCACAGTTTTATTCTGTTGCTCCAACGGTGTCGCACTGAGTTTGACCTCTTTGATTTAAGGAGGTCAAACGGGACACAGGTCGGGCATCGGTGACAGGACGTAAATCCGCAGTATAGTCACGAAATCTTTTCTTCTTGCTTACTTCTTCTTTTCAGCAAAGAAGAAGTAAGGGCGGACCCGACGATTAGAGTTTTTTGGAGAAGGGTTTTATGCTGAGAAGGCAGATTATAAGACCGATGATGCTTGTTACAAGCCATGATGTCATAACGCCTGACCAGCCTGCCTTTTGTTCGATGAATGCAATGCCGTAGGTAGAGAGAGCAGAGCCTATGTACACGGAGGAATTCATAATACCTGCCGTAAGGGAAGCCTTGCCGAAGCGTTCAAACTGGGACACGGCTATTGTTGTATACATAAAGTTGATAGCGTGTGAGGAAGCATTTACAAGCATGAGCATCGCAACGGAAAGCACGCCGTTTGTCTTGAAGGCAAGTGTAAGAACAAAACAGCAAACCACACATACCGCAAAGAACAAAGAAGTAGTTTTCGCCTCATTTCTGAGAACTCGTCTGTGAATTGTATTGGTAAACAGAGAAACAAACTTACTGGCAATTGGCAGTGCAATACCCGTAAGAATGGCAAGGGATGAACCGAGCTTGAATACATCGTCCATGTATGTAGGCATCCAGTTTGCCGTACCGTCCCTTATAAAGCCTTGCATTACGTTGGAGAACATAATAAGTGCAAGAAGGGATATTGCAGCACCCGTAAACTTTACCTTTGTGCCCTTTCCCTCTTTTACCTCGGGAACAACAACCTCCATGTCCTCTGTATGCTTTTCAATTTTCTTCATGGACAGAATCCACACGAGTGCCATAACCACGGCAATTCCCGCAGGAATATAGAAAACCTCTTTCCATGTAGCAACATTGAGTATTACGGGAGTGAAGGAATATACAAATATAGTTCCGAAGCCTGTGCCGAATAGAACGTACACAATGTATTTTCCGTAGTCGTCCTTTGTGAGATAGTCCGTAAGTATTTTTACAATGGGCGGCCACATAAGTGACTGAAATACGCCGTTTATGCCCCATACCACCGTCATCATTGAAGCGGACGGGCAAAAGGGCATTGCCGCATTCGCTGCAGCCGTTCCGATAAGTCCCGTGAACACTATAAGCTCAGGACTGATTTTGTCCCCGAGATATCCGCTTATAAGCTGAACCGAGCCGTATACAATAAACATTGCCGTCAGCGGGAAGGATGCGGCAGTCTTTGAAAAGCCCTCTGACTTTATGATATCAACCATTACCGCCGCATAGTTGTATCGGGTAAGATAGCTTACCATATAGGCTATACTGCACATGAAAATCAGCAGGAAAATGTACTTTCCGCTTCTTATCTTTTTTACAGTCGTTGTCATTTTTCTTCTCCCTTTATTTGATAATATTTATGCCGTTTTCGGTGTACAAATCATACATCGCCTGTGATATTGAGCTGTCCGTAACAATTGTTGAAATACTGCTTATGGGACAAATCCTGTAATTTGCCGTCTTTTCAAACTTTTCGCTGTCTGCAAGAAATACGCTTTTGGTGCATATCTCCATCGCTTTTCGCTGAACATCGCAATATACATTGCTGAAGTCCATCGCCCCGTGTTTTAAGCTTATGGAAACAGGCGAAATAAAGGATATGTCAACATGAAATTCGTCCAGAGCATCAAGTGTGCATTTACCGTAAAAGCCTTCGTCCTCGGTGCAGAACTGCCCGCCGGTAAGAATTACATCAAAGCCCTTTATGTATGCAAGCCTGTTGAATACGTATGCGGAATTCGTCACCACATGCAATTGTGTAAACTGCTGTGCAAGCACCGAGGCAAACTGCGCTGCCGTTGAGCCTGTGTCCACAAAAATCCAGTCGCCGTTCTTGATAAGCGAACACGCCGTAACCGAAAGAGAACGCTTTTCCTTCCTCTGATGGTCAAGCCTTGCCTTGTAGCTGAGGTTTGAAGCACTAACACTGTAGGGTATAACGCCGCCGTGTATACGCTGTACACGCTTGCTCTTTTCAAGCAGTATCAAATCCTTGCGTATGGTTTCGGGAGATACTCCGAAATCCTTTACAAGACTTGCAATATCCACGCTTCCCTGCTTGTGTACTATTTCTGCAATTGCGTTTCTGCGTTCATATGAAAGCATATTATCAACTCCAACGTTTCACATTGTATCACAACCTTTCGCAAATGTAAATAGCATAAGGAAAGTTTTTGCATATTTTTGTGTACAAGAGTTGTTTTGAGGTTGCGTTTTGTTGGAAAAAGTTGGTTTTGCTTCATTTTGTATTTTGTAAAATTGCACAACACCTTTAGTTTTGCAATGTGCAATATGCCGAAATTCAACAAGACTTCAAGTGGATGTTTACAAAATTGTCCGTTTTTGATATAATTAGTTGTATTATTCTACAATATTAATAAAGGAGAAAAAACATGAAAAGAAACCTCATCATCATGACAGTGCTTTCATTGCTGCTCTGCATGTTTATGTCAATAGGCATTTACGCAGACGGAGAAAGCATAACTGTCGACCTCACCTCTGTGAGTTCAATGAGAAACATTGTGGGCGAAAAGAGTGCGGACGAAATCAAAATGACCTCCATCAACGGTATGAACGAGAAAAGAGAAAGCCCTGCGCTGTTTTTCGGCGGCGTAGATGTTGACACCTCTGTTTACCGTTACCTGCTTGTTGAAATGAAAACCGATATGACCAACACAAAGGACGGTTTTACATCCCACGCAATCTACTTCAAAACAGATACGCAAACAGGCTTTTCTGAGTCCAAAAAGGTTTCCATTAATCTTCAGATGAAAACCGACGATTATGTAACCTACACCTTTGACATGGCTTCAAAGGATTCCTGGGAAGGCAAATGTACGGGAATTTTCTATTCCTTCAGCGGCGACGTTTTCGGAACTGCCTCCATTAAATCAATGAAGTTCGTTAAGGGTGATGCAGTTAAGAGAATTGAGCTTACCGAGGAAGAAAAGCTTACAAACCTTCCTCAGCCCGAAAGAGTAATTCCCGTATCCGATTTTGCAAAGACAAAGCAGTACGGCGAGAGCTTTACCGACGTTACCGTTAACGACTGGTTCTATGACAGCGTAACAAACGCATATGAATTCGGCTTTGTAAACGGCAGCAGCGATACAACCTATTCTCCCAACGGCACAATGACGGTTGCAGAAGCCGTAACCCTTGCAAGCCGTATGCACTCAGCTCAGTTAAAAGACGGCAAGGCTGAAAACATCGGCGGAACAGATCCTTGGTATCAGGGATATGTCGATTATGCAAAGGCAGAGGGTTTTCTTAAAGATACGGATTTTGACTCCTATACAAGACCTATCAAGAGAAATGAAATGGTTTCTCTTTTTGCAAAGAGCCTTCCCGAAAAGGTTTTCAATGAGCTTAACTACGTAACACACATTCCCGACGTAGCAAAGGATGCAGCATATGCTGACTCAATCTATCTTTTCTACAACGCAGGTATCTGCATGGGAAGCGATGTTTACGGCACCTTCAATCCCGAATCCAACATAAAGAGAAGCGAGGTTGCGGCAATTGTTTCAAGAATTGCAGACCTCAACCTTCGTCTTGACCAGGACCTTGCCGTTAAAACCAACAGCGAGGCATCCTTCTATATCGTTGACGACAGTGCAAACAATGCAAGAAATACAATTTCCATGTCCACCCAGTCAGGCTGGGACTACGATATAAGAGGTGCATCCGTAAAAACCGATGACGAGCCTCCCTACAATCTTGCGGACATCAGCAAGACCGAGCCTGTTACCCTCACAAGAACCCTCACACTTCAGGACAGCGGTATTGTTACAACAGCTCCCGCAAGCCTGAGATTCAGTTCCGGCATTGACGGCTGGTACATGCAGACAGTAAGCTCTGATGAGCTTCCCGTTTACAAGCTGTACTCCAAGGATTCAAAGTTCTGTATTCTTGATGCAGGCAAGGAAGTTGTTACAGACGTTGATATATCTGTAGGTGCTACATACTATGTAAAGGTTATTACCGACATCAACAATAAGACAAATACCTATGTTATAAACAACAAGCTTGTAGGCACTTACGGCTTTGCAAACGCAGCAGCAAGTGACATACAGGCATATATGGCAGGTACAACCGATGAGGCTGTATGCAATGTATCAATGGGCGTACTTAAAATGTATGCAAACTACCGTGTAAATGAATATCTCCAGACAAGCAGCGGTATTCCTTATGACTGGAAGGCTGAAAACAGCGGTGATGTAACAGCATCAGTTGCAAGCGGAGAGTTTGTATTCTCAGGTAATGAAGGAAAGGCAACCGTTACAAAGTCCTTTACACCTGCAAGCGGCAAGGTTGCTTCAAAGCTCATTATGCTTTATCCCGAAATGGAGGACGGCTTCGGCTTCTCGCTTACAAGCGGCGGCAAGAATGTTCTCACCTTTACCACAAAGGACGGCAAAATGTACGCAGGTGCAACCGAGCTTCGTAAGTACGACGATATGATGTGGTACATCGTACGCATCGTTGCAGATACCAAGACTCAGACAGCACAGATTAAGGTCAGCGGTAAGACACTTGCAGAAAACGTTCCCTTTGAAGCTGCGGCAGATTTCATCGACGGCATCACACTCTTTGCTGAAAATCTCGGCGGCAAGAAGGTAAGAGTTGACGACGTTATGGTTGAAGTAATTCCCGAATACCAAAACTATCCCGCAGAGCCTAAGGTTCCCGAAGGTGCAGACGATTACTACGTGGGTATAAACATCTGTAACCTCTGGAGAAACGGCCATCACTGGGGCTGGGACAACATCTCACCATATGACGAAAACAAGCCCTATCTCGGCTGGTACGACGAAGGTCTTGCGGAAGTAGCAGACTGGGAAATCAAGTACTTTGCAGAACACGGCGTTGACTTCCAGCTTGTGTGTTGGTATCACTCAAGCGAAAACCCAATGAAAACCTTCTACGGTTCAACTCCTCAGGCTGTGTTTGACGGCTTTATGAATGCACAGTACAGCGATAAGTACGGCAAGTTCGCACTTCTCTGGGAAGCAGCAAACGGACAGCGTCCCAAGGATCTTGACGACTTCAAGACACGATTCTGCGACTTCTGGTTTGAATACTTCTTCTCTGATCCAAGATACATGGTTATTGACAATAAGCTTGTAATGTCCATATTCGGTGCAACCGACCTTGTATCAAGCTTCGGCAATGCCGCAGGCGTTAATGAAGCCTTTGAATACCTTGACGAAAGAGTAAAAACCGAGCTTGGTTATGACGGAATTATTATCATGGCTTGCTCAAGCTCATCCGATTCCAACACATTGAACAACCTTGCAAACATGGGCATTGATGCCGTTCACGCTTACAACTGGGGCAATACAGGCTATCTTGCAACAACCAACCAGAACAACATTGCAAATCAGCAGAAAAACGGTCAGAACATAATTCACAACGTTCCCACAATTTCTACAGGCTTTAACAACGTAGCCTGGGCATACACAAGACATCCTCAGCTCACCACCGACAATATGGAGCAGGTGCTTCTTTGGGTTCGTGACAAGGCTCTTGACAAATATGAAATAAAGGGCAACGGCGACGAGTGGAAGAAGAAGTTTATTATGCTCTCCACCTGGAACGAATACGGCGAAGGTACTTATATGATGCCTTCAGGTCTTAACGGCTTTGGCTATCTTGACACAGTACGCAAGGTATTTACAAAGGGCGGCGAGCACACCGACATCAGACCCGATAACCTCCAGATGGCACGTCTTGGACACCTTTACCCCATCAACCGTGAAATCATCCGTCCCGAAGGCTATTATGCAAAGGAAGCGGCTACAACCGTTCTCTTTGAAGAAAACTTTGCAGACGGCTGGAGAGCTAACGGCAGCATAACATCATCCGTACAGGACGGTATGCTTGTTGGTACATCCAATTCAAGCGACCCCATTACCTTCTCTCCCATGTCACACGGCAAGATAAATGCCTCCGAAGTTAAAGCACTCAGAGTCTGGGTTGACAGCCCTGTCGGCGATAAGGTTGAGGTATACTTCCTTACAGAGGACGACCAGAACTGGACAGGCTCAAAGGGTGCAAGTGCAGTTGTCACAACGGCAGGCTTAAATCCCGTAACGGTTAGCATAAGCGACTGTGCAAAGTGGCAGGGCATGATTACGGCAATCAGAGTTGACCCGTTAACCTCTGCAAGAAGCTTCAAGGCTCTTAAGGTTGAGTTCCTTGGTGAAAAGCAGACAAAACGCTTTGAAATCAACGGCAATGAATACAATTGCTCAATCAGAAATGTTGAAACCGAAAACGACATTCTTGTTCCCTTCTATCCCGATACAGGCATAGGCTATCAGCTTGGCTGCAAGTACACATGGGACAAGATAGGCAAGAAGCTGACACTTGTAAAGAACGGTGTAACAATCGTGTTCACCATGAATTCCAACAAGGCTATAGTAAACGGACAGCCTGTCTTCCTTGAAACAAAGATTTACACCGAGGACGGCATTCCCATGATTCCCGTTTACTTTATCGCAGAAAAATTCGGATACAGAACAGAAAAGTCCACAGTAGACGGCGTTGAAGTATTCAACATCATTTCCGTTTCCGACGAGGTTTACGAAACACTTAACAACAGAGTTAACAACCAGTGGGAATTCAATCTTGACGGCGACACCGAAGGCTTCTCTCTCCAGAGTACAAATGCAGAAGTTAAGGATGGCGTATTCAAGGGTACTGCTACAACAAGCGGAACAAGATATGACCCTGCGATTGGTTCAGGTGAGCTTAAAATTGCTGCAAAGCAGTACAAGACTCTCACCATCCGCATGAAGCACGACATTGAAACTCCCATAACAGACGAGAACAAGGGTCAATTCACCCTCACCGTTTACTTCGTTTCAAGTGCAGGCGGACTCAGCGAGTCAAGAACCTTCAAGAAAGCTATACCTCAGACTTCAAACGGCGAGTTCGTTGAATACACCTTCAATGTTCAGGAGCACGAAGGCTGGACAGGTACTATCAGTAAGATTCGTATTGACCCGTTCAACAACGTTCCCGGAACATTTGAAATTGACTACATCAGATTTAACTAAGTATTCGACTTTGGTTTTCAAGGGGCTGTCTTAATGGCAGCCCTTGCTTTTGTTTAAGCTACTTCAGCAAAAGAAAAAGTCCCTGCACAACCTCGTGCAAGGACAAAACAAAATACAATAAATATTTCACTCAACAGTAACACAAACATCAACCCACGCCTTGAAGCCGGAACACCTTTCAAGGTCAGCAATCGACAGCTTAACAGCACTGTTGCTGCTGCCGCAGGCGGGATATATAATATCAAAACGCTTCATTGACTCGTCAAGATAAACCTCAACACCGTCATTAACACCGAAGGGACATACGCCGCCCACACCGTGTCCGATTTTTGCTTCAACCTCGTCAAAGCCCAGCATCTTCGCCTTAACCCCGAAAAACGATTTGAACTTTCCGTTGTTGACCTTTGTGTCGCCTGCCGTAACAATAAGCACCGTTCTTTCCTCACTTACTCCAAAGGAAAGGGTTTTCGCAATGTGAGCACCGTCACAGCCCAGAGCTGCCGCCGCAAGCTCTACCGTTGCACTTGATACGTCAAACTGCTGTATTCTGTCACCGAAGCCGAATTTTTCAAGATGATTTTTTGCTTTCTCAAAAGACATTTTATTTTAGCCCTTTCTAAATTTCAAAGTCTATAACCTTTGCTTTTCCTGCAAAATATTCCTTTTCTCTCGAATGGCAGGAAAGAATGACTATCTGGAATTCCTCGCTGAGCACCGTAAGATAATCAAGAGTGCTTTTAAGCCTTTGGTCGTCCATGTGGCTGAAGGCATCGTCGAACACCAGCACAGGTGCTTCCTTATATAAGTACTTGCACAGTGCAATTCTCAGACTTATGTACGCCGCATCCTGCGTTCCCGTGCTTAGATATCCCGACTCCTTAGGCTCTGGATTGTCTGCGGATGCAAAGGTAAGATTCATGCCGCTGTCAGTAAACAACGAAGTGTACTTTCCATCCGTGATTTTTGAAAACAGCTCGCCCGATGCCTGTGTAATAAGAGGTGCGGCTTGCTTTTTCATGCTTTCAGCTGCACTTTCAAGACAGGATATTGCCATTTCCAAAGCCTCATGCTTGAGTTTCATGTCATCACGTAAACCTGAAAGAGCAATTATACGGCTTGTGATTTCACTCGGTTTTGGAAGCGTTCCGGCAAGCACCGCCGCCGTTTTTTCAAGCTCCCTCTCCTTTACTGAGAGTGCCTCGTTTGCCTGTGTGTAAAAAGCAATTTCACGTTTTACAACACTTTCGTCCCTGACGGGAATGCTTTGGTCGAACTGTGCTGCCTTTTGTGCCGTTTCCTCCAAATTAACAGAGGCTGCAAGGGTCTTGTATGCTACGTAATCCTCGTTGCACTTTTGCTTTAATACCGCCTGTGCTTCAAGCCACTCCTTCACATTTGCATGGTACACCTTTGCGTTTGAAAACAGCTCGTCAAAGCCATTTCCCGTTTCAAACCCGCATTTTTCGGCGTATTCTTTCAAAGCCGCGGTTTTCTCCTGCAGACCCGCTTCTGCCTGCATACAACGGTTTGCGGCGTTTTTGAGAATGTCTTTTGCACTTTTCTCAACACTTCTGAAGGACGTAACACCCGAAATTCGGTTTTCAAGCTCCTCGGCATCTTTACATCCAAACTTTTCGCAGAATTGTTCCAATGCCTTAGCCGTCTTGCTATGCTTTATGAAGAAAATAATACCTACGGGTATTGTAATTAGCAGCACCGTGAAAATTATTCCAAGGATAAGCTGTTTTTTCGCCGCCGATTTCAGCTCGTTCAGCTTTTCAAGCACCTGCTCGCCTGTCATGTTCTGTTCTTCAAGAGCAAGGCTGATCTGACGCTGTGCACTGTCTGAATAAACGCTTTCGACGCCTTTCTTGGCGTTTTCCACATTTTGTGTGCTCTCTTTTACGGTGCCGAGGTCATCGTCAATACCTTTCAACAGCTCATTAAAATCCTTTTCAAACTGCACATCGGGAACAAAAGAGCCACGCTGCATGGTTGAAAAGTGCTCCTCAAAAACATTCTTGCTGTCACGAGCCGCGTTTTCAAGCTTTTGGATTTCATCAATTATGTTCTTCGCCTTTAGCGCCTCAAGATTTGTCTGTTCCTTTTCAAGACGTTTCTTTTGCTCGGCATTGAAAGCAATCTTCTTTGAAATCTCACCGAGATTGTACTGTGCACTCATAAGCTCCTTATGACCGTTCTGCCACTTTTCTCTGCCTTCTTCTAGCTCGTTTATTTCACAGTCAAGCTTATGTATTTCGCCGCTTTTGCCGTTCTTTCCCAAGTAATATCTTCTGAGAGTATCCAGCTTTTTTACAGCCTTTGCACTGTCAACACCTTCATCAGCACTGTAAACCATGTTGCGTATAGCCTCGTCAAGCTCTCCCGAGTCGGAAAATGCAACGTCACTCTCACCGATAAAAGCCGTCTTTTTAAAACAGCTTTCGTCAACACCTAAAAAATGTTCTCCCGCACATAAAATATCGGTAGGCATTTCTTGGCTGTCAAAAACCACGCTTTGGCTCTTTGCGGCAGTTTTTCTTGCGGCTCTGTATTGCTTTCCCTCCGCCGAGGTGAACAGCATTTCGCCGTTGCAGCTCTCAGCCTCCCAAGGCATATACTTTTTCTTTTCGTTTTCGGAAAGACTGCTGCTTCTTGAGCCTGAAAAGCCGTAAAGCATGTACTTTATAAAGGAGGCGATACTGCTTTTTCCTGCCTCGTTTTTTCCCGAAATAACGGTAATCTTCGGATCAAGCGTGATGCTTACGTCACTGAGCTTTCCAAAGTCACCGATTGACAATTTGTTTATTTTCATCCGTTTTCCTCATTTTCAGGGTTTTTCGAATATATCCTCAAGATTAATATCAAAGCCTGCTTTTTTAGCCTTGTCCGAAAGACCTGCTCCGGAAGAAGCCGTTTTTCCTCGGTTTTCAGCCT
This sequence comes from Eubacteriales bacterium, assembly GCA_045577475.1. Classification (GTDB taxonomy): domain Bacteria; phylum Bacillota; class Clostridia; order Oscillospirales; family CAG-382; genus UMGS1387. Next base: position 28,113 of record JAZNIM010000211.1, read on the forward strand.
GAGCACGTGCTTCCTCCACAGTCTTTATTCCCGACTCATGCCAGCCTTCGATAATTTTCGACATATATGGCAGCGACGGCTTTGAAATAAGAGCTATTGTTCTTTCATAAGCATACTGCAAAAGCTCACGGGAAATGCACATTTCGCTTTCCCATTTTTTAACCGTCTTTTCTTCTCCCGGCGTAAAAGCTCTGTCACCTGCACCGATAAGCTTTTTCACAAAAGCAGAATACTCACGGTACTTGTTCTTGGCTGCAAAATAGCTTTCCAGCTCCTTGTAGCTTCTTACGCCATCCTTATGTATGCCCTCGGCGGTTTTTACAATATATCTGATTTTTGTTTTATCCTCATTTGCACAGTGTGCAACAATACCCATTATTACATCACACTGCATACCGAGGTTGTCATACAGATACAGCAAGTCCCCCTGCTTTGCACTGTTGAGCAGCTCGCCTGTTGCCGATTCAACGTAGTCAACAAGCTGTGAGAATACCTTGTCGCTTTTTCTCGCATTTGCAATTTCAATGGTTGAATAGCCTTTTTCAGAGGGAGCTTTTTCGCTTTCCTCGGACTTTTTCATATCTTGTGAGCAGACGTTCTTTTCATCCGCCTTGTCCTCGTCCTCACCCTCGCTGATAATTCCCGTTCCTCTCCAGAAGGACAGTGCCGAGTTTATTGTGTCAACGCTCTCCCCCAGCTCTTCTGCCGCCCTCTCGATGGAAAATGACGGCAGATTTGCAAAGAGATACAACAAAACCCTAAGCTCTGTTTTTTTTGCGTTTCCCGCATATTTTAATACCTTTTTCGGCATTACAAAAACTCCGTCGGTATACTTGTTACTGAACATAGCTATACCTCCATGATAATGGGAAGTATCATGGGCTTACGTTTTGTAATGGAGTAAATATAGTTTGTTAGCACGTCCTTTATTCTGCCCTTGATTACATTATATTCTTCAATGCCGTCATCAAGGCACCTTTCAAGCACTTCTTCGGCTTTTGTTCGTAAGCCATCCATAAGCTCCTCGGACTCCTTGACATACACAAAGCCTCTTGAAACAATATCGGGACCAGATAAAATCTGCATTGTGTCAAGGTCAATACTGCTTACAACAATTATAATTCCATCCTCTGCAAGATGACGTCTGTCACGTAAAACAACGCTTCCTACATCGCCAACGCCAAGGCCGTCAATAAGCACCTTGCCCGACTGAACCTTTTCAATAATTCTGAATACATCCTCGCCAATTTCAATACAGTCGCCGATTTCTGCAATGCAGGTATTCTGAACGGAAATTCCCATGTCCTTTGCAAGAGAGCAGTTACGCTTTAAGTGCCTGTATTCACCGTGCATGGGAACAAAATACTTGGGCTTTGTCATGTGAATGAGAAGTTTCAATTCCTCGGCACATGCATGACCCGACACGTGAACATCCGCTACCTCGTCGTTAAGAAGTGTTACACCCTTTTTAAGAAGCTCATTTGTGATTTTGGTAACGTCCTTCTCATTACCGGGAATTGTGGATGCTGAAATAACAACAAGGTCGTCTGCACCGAGTGTAATCTTATCATGCTCGGAAAAAGCCATTCTTGAAAGTGCACTCATAGGCTCGCCCTGAGTTCCCGTTGTAACAATGGTGATTTCCGAAGGCTTATATCTGCCTGTTTCGTTGATATCAATAATCGTACCAACAGGAATATCCATATAGCCGTACTTAACGGCAGCATTAATTATTGTCACCATGCTTCGTCCCGACAGCACAACCTTACGTCCGCACTTATGGGAATAGTCGATAATCTGCTGTACACGGTGTACGTTGGAGGAGAAGGTGGCAATTATAATTCTCTTATCGGTATTTGAAAGGAAAATTTCCTTGAGTGAGCGACCGACGGTTCTTTCGGACATGGTATAGCCGGGACGCTCGGAGTTTGTGGACTCCATAAACAGTGCAAGCACCCCTTCTTTTCCAAGCTCTCCGAAGCGTGCAAGGTCCATAGGCTCACCCTGAATGGGAGTGAGGTCTATTTTAAAGTCGCCCGAAAACAACAGTGTTCCTGCATCCGTTGTAATTGCAATGGCACAGGCATCTGCTATTGAGTGATTGACATGTATAAATTCAACGGTAAATTTACCAAGCTTGAGCTTATCCCCTGCGTTCACCTGATGAAGGGAAGCCGACTTTACAAGTCCGTGTTCTTCAAGCTTTGACTCAACAATGCCGAGGGTCAGAAGTGTGCCGTAAACAGGTGCATTCACCATTCTGAGCACATAAGGAAGTGCACCGATATGGTCTTCATGACCGTGTGTGAGCACAAAGCCGCGCATTTTATCGGCATTTTCTTCAAGATATGTTGTATCGGGAATTACAAGGTCAACGCCCGGCATACTGTCATCGGGAAAGCCTATACCGCAGTCAACTACGATAATATCCCCTTCATATTCCACCACTGTCATATTCTTGCCGATTTCACCAAGACCGCCAAGGGGAATTACCTTGAACTTTGACAGAGGTT
>JAZNIM010000212.1:0-11657 GCA_045577475.1 Eubacteriales bacterium
AGCTTTGCCCCCATTTCGGTGAATACCTTAAAATATTTCTCGGAGAAACCTCTGAATTTTACGGAAAGGACTACCGAGGTGAGAGGGAAAACACCTTTGAGCTGAGATAATCCCATGGAATACCAAATCATATATTCTAAAAGAAGAACCCTTTGCATTGAGATAACAAAGGACGCAAGGGTTGTTGTCCGCTCACCCATGAGATGCACAAAGGCTCAGATTGAAGCTTTTGTCACAGAGCACAAGCATTGGATTGAAAAAAAGCTTCCAATTGTAAAGGAAAAGCTGAAAAACCGTGTAGAATACAGTCCTTGGCAAATCGAAGAAATGAGAAGCAAGGCAAAAAGAATAATTCCGCCGAGAGTTGAATATTTTGCCCACAAGTTTTCCCTATATCCCACAAGCATCAAGATAACCTCGGCAAAGACACGTCACGGTAGTTGCAGCGGCAAAAACGGGTTATGCTTTTCGTTATATCTTATGTCGGAAAGCGACGATTTCATAGACCATGTAATTCTCCATGAGCTTGCACACATAAAGCACAAAAACCATTCCAAGGCATTCCATGCTTTTCTCCAAGAACTTGAAGCGGCTTGCCGCACGACCAATCCGCCACAACTGCAACCAAACAATAATGACCGATAATTCTGATACAAAAACATACAAAATCCCGATGCCGCAACATCGGGATTTCAGTTTGTTAAAAAAGAATGTTTTATGTCACGCTCAAGGAAAACCCCCGGCGAGGGTTTTCCTCTTTTTCGTCCTTTTGAGGACGAAAAATTCACCTTTCCTGCGCTTTATGAAGCACAAGGAATTTCGCTGTCTGCGGACAGCGACCAAAGACTCTGTCTTTGGAAACTGCAAGCCTTTGAAAAGGCTTGACCTAAACTTTCATAAAGGGTTTTGCGACAGTCTGAAATCCCGATGACGTAACATTGGGATTTTTATTTTACTTTTTCCTTTTCAGCAAAGCAACCAACAGAGAAGCAAGCATGGCAACCGTAATGCCTGCCGCCGTTGCAGACAATCCCCCCGTTACCGCACCGAAAATTCCGTTTTCCTCAACAGCCTTTTTAACTCCCGTTGCAAGAGAATACCCGAAGCCTGTCAAAGGAACCGTAGCACCTGCACCTGCAAAATCCACAAGAGGCTTGTACACTCCTATTGCCGTAAGAAACACGCCTGAAACAACATATAAAACAAGAATTCTCGCAGGAGTGAGCTTTGTTTTGTCAATTAAAATCTGGGCAATTGCACACAATGTTCCTCCCACAAGAAAAACCAAAAGATAGTGCATCATGCCTTCACCTCAATTTCCGCAAGATGTGCAACGGCAGGTATGGATAATCCCTGAAGCAACGACTGGGGACTCATCATTGCACCCGTTCCTATAAGAAGCATATTCCTGATAAGTCCTTTTTTCAGGCTGTCGTAGTAATATCCGCAGAAGGTGACGGCACTGCAGCCGCAGCCCGAGCCTCCGCAGGAAACATCCTGATTTTTAAGGTCATATATCTCAACTCCGCAGTCGGTAAAGATGCCTTTTGTGTCCTCATATCCGTGGCAGGATAGCATCTCCTTTGTCATTTCAAGCCCTATTCTGCCTAAATCTCCCGTTGCGATTACATCGTAGTCGCTCATTTTTTTGCCTGTGGCTTTCAGAAAACGCAAAATTGTATCTGCCGCCGCCGTCGCCATTGCCGCACCCATGTTTGAAGCATTTGTGATGCCTCGGTCAATGACAATGCCGGGAAGCACGCTTTTTACGTATATGCCGCCGTTACTCTGCTCATCCGCTTCAAGAATTGCCGCTCCGCAGCCTGTGACGGTGTGCTGGCTTGTGGATTTTGGGAAAGCACCGTAATTGAGGGGAAAACGGTACTGTCTTTCGGCTGTGCAGAAGTTTGAGGAAGCGGTAATGAGAGAACAGTTGCACATTTTTGCCTCTATCAGGCATGAGCCGAGAATAAGTCCTTCCGCAAAGGTAGAGCATGCACCGTAAAGTCCAAGGTACGGCACATCAAATTTTTCAACGCCGTATGCACAGCCCGTGCACTGGTTCATAAGGTCGCCTCCGAGAAGAACGCCGATGTCACTGTCTTTTTTGTCTGCTTTTTCCATGACACGGCTTACGGTACGCATGACGGTGTCGCTTTCGCTTTTTTCCCAGGTTTCGTCTTTTGGTATGCTGTCGCTGACACATCCGTCAAGATATTTGCCGAGAGGTCCTTCGCTTTCAAGTACAGAGCCAAAGCATGCGGTTTCGGTAATACGTATTGGCGTTTTAAACACCTTCGGATAGCGTAAATCAGTCATTTTGATGCACTCCTTCCTGTGCTATTGTTTGTAAAAATGACAAAAATATTCTTGACTTTTACAGAGCGGAATATTATACTGTAGTTAGTACAAAACAGGAGGCTGCTGCCATGCTTGAAAACAAAATTAAAGAATATAATCTTCCTGAAATCCCGTCCAAAGACGAGTGCAAAAGACTGCTTCAGGAATATGAATACGGTTTTCTTCCCGATAAGCCCGAGGAGTTTAAGTTTGAGATACTTGAAACAAACAAGCGTTCCTGCGGGGGACGTGCAGTTGAAACTCATGTAAGGCTCTACGGAAAGCTGAAGGGTGAAGATTTTTCTTTCCCCATCAAGGTTACCGTTCCTGCAAAAAAAGGAGAAAAAAGACCGCTTTTTGTGCATATAAATTTCCGCCCCGATGTGCCTGATATATACCAGCCCACCGAGGAAATTTTCGATAACGGCTTTGCAATTGCCTCCTTCTGCTATAAGGAAGTAACAAGCGACGACAACGATTTTTCAAACGGTCTTGCAAAGACAATCTATCCTGACGGCGAAAAAAAAGGCGGCAGCGGAACGGGTAAAATCATGATGTGGGCATGGGCAGCAATGAGAACCCTTGACTACATGAAAATCAACCACAAGGATGACGTTGATTTTGACAATGTTGCCGTTTGCGGACACTCAAGACTTGGAAAAACAGCGCTTGTAACAGGTGCGTTTGATGACAGATTCAAGTTTGTTTTCTCCAACGACTCAGGCTGCGGCGGTGCGGCACTTGAAAGAAACCACCAGCATAAAATTCCGGGAAAACAGGGTTTTATGGCGGAAACTACAGAAATTATAACGGGTGCGTTCCCCTTCTGGTTCTGCGAAAACTACAAGAATTACGCAGGAAAACCCGAGGAAATGCCCTTTGACCAGCACTTCTTTGCCGGCTGTATCTATCCAAGGCACATGTACATTGCAAGTGCGGAAAACGACCATTGGGCAGACCAGATAAACGAATATCTGTGTGCCTATGTATCAGGTAAGTACTACGAAAAAATGGGCAAGACAGGCTTTATCTGTCCCGACAGACTTCCTGAAATCGGTGAAAGCTTCCACGACGGCACAATCGGCTATCACATAAGAGTGGGAAGTCACTATTTCTCAAGGCTTGACTGGCTTGAGTACATGAAGTTCGTAAAAAAACACCTTGATTAAGGAGAAATTATGTATTTTGAATTTAAAGACTGCTTTGTAAAATATGCTGATAATGTTCTTACAATAGGCAACGGGATTATTGAGAGAGGAATAAGCCTTGAAAACAGTATTCCTGCTTCAATATATCTTAAAAATGCTAAAACAGGCTACGAGTTCCGTTCGATGAATGAGGAAAAATGCGTGCTTTTCGGTATTCCCGGCTTTGACTTTGCTTCAAGCAGGGTGTCGGTGTATGCCTATGCAGATGACAGAGAGGGATTTTCAAACAAGGCTTGCGTTGCAGAGGTTCATTTTGACAAGGACGAGGCAAGTGTATATGCATATTTCAGAATTTATCCCGAATGCGGCTTTATCAACACGTCCCTCAGCCTTGACGGAAAGTTCGGCACAGGCGTTCCCGTAAACATCTGCGAGGAAGAATATGAGGGTTACATTAAAGCTGACACAGAGGATATTGAAGCCGTGGGCTTTAAAAATGAGCATGTAAAAATCCACACGGTTGAGCTTGTTGACTTTACGGATGTTCACAACAATATAGTCAAAAAGCAGACCGACCTTATGTTCAATTCCCACTGGCACAACACCTTCAAGGGGCAGTTCTTTATTATGGAGGACTATACCAACGGGGAAGCATTTATGCTTGTAAAGGAAGCGCCCAGTGCCTTCGGACGCTTCAAGGACAGCGAATTTGACGCAAACTTCCGCAGATTTGCAAGAGCATACGTCAAGGGAACGGGTGTTGATATGTCAGGGGTGCAGACCTTCAACCATTCCATTCAGCTATATAACGTTACAATCGGTGTAGGAGAGGCGGACAAACTGCTTTCCGACTATAAAAAGTATTACCGTCTTGAATGGAAAGAAGGGGACAAAGGCACCTTCACCATGTCAAACACCTGGGGCGACAGAAACGGCGACGGCAGAATCTGCGAGGAATTTGTGTTGAAGGAAGCAGAGGCAGGCGGAAAAATCGGCGTTGACATAATACAGCTTGATGACGGCTGGCAGAAAGGTCTTACCGCAAATTCAAGATTTATCAAGCAAGGCGAGGGCGTATGGGGAAGCGGTTACTACAACACCGACCCCGATTTCTGGATGCCTGCACCTCATAAGTTCCCCTCGGGCTTCAAAAAAGTTACCGATACAATTATAGAAAACGGTGCACATGTGGGACTTTGGTTCAGCCCCGACTTTGCAAATGACTATGAAAATGTAGACAAGGACATAGAAACGGTGGTAACTCTTTATAAGGATTATCATGCAAAGTTCTTTAAAATCGACGGCGTTGATGTAATAAACTCCACCATCGGCACAAAGCTTATGCACTTTGTTAAGGAGGTTTTCCGCAGAACCGACAACAAGGTAAGCCTTGACATGGACATTACGGGAAACCAGAAAAGATGGGGATATCTTTTCAACAAACAGTACGGCAATCTGTTCCTTGAAAACAGATACGCAAGAAACTACAAGGACAGAAAGTACACATATACGTACTATCCCTTCAGCTCCTTAAGAAACCTGTGGCAGCTTTCGGAATTTCTGCCTGCACAGCGTTTTCAGATTGAAATGCCAAACAGACTTTTGGGCATTGAAAGCTACCGTGACGAGGATATTCTTGCTCCCATGAATTATACACAGGACTATCTTTTTGCTATAACCATGTTTGCCTGCCCCTTACTCTGGACGGAGATGTCAAATATTGCAACGGACGACCTTGAAGTGCTGGGACGGATAATGAAAATCCACAACAGCATCAAAAAAGACCTTGCACAGCTTGATGTAAAGCCAATAGGACAAGAGCCTTACGGCATCAACTTTACGGGATTTTCCGCACTTGACACAAACGGCAAGGGATATTTGCTTGTTTTCCGTGACTGCACAAAGAATGACAGCTTTACATTTGAAGGCTGTATCGGAAAGAACGCGGAAATTGAGCTTATGTATTCCAACTATGATGTTAAGGCGGAGAATGTAAATGGCGATGTAAAATTCACCGCACCCACTCAAAGAAGCTTTGCACTTTACAGAGTAAAATAACAAACCGCCTCACTGAATGTGAAACGGTTACAGAACAAAATATTCACTGTTAAAGTTAAAGGGCGAACCCCAAATGAGGGTTCGCCCTGATTTTCTAATTAAAAGGCTTTACCTAAACTTTACAATGGATTACCGCAAAGCAAGGCTTATTCCATTGCAGAGGTTGCAACTATATTTGCACCGTAAACATCAGCTTTAATTACATCGCCGATTGCAACGGGAGCATCAACAGTGGTGCTTCTGATAACAGCCATTACATCAAAAATATTTGCCTTGGGGATTGGCTTATCTGTCTTTACGCTGACAGATTTTCCATCACGGTTAGCAACAAATACCGAGCTTGTCACCGTTCTTGTGGGATTTGTAAGCTCGCTTTCGGCATAATCCTTACCCTTGGGACAGCTGTTGCCTTCAACCTTGACTGCATCCCCGTCTTTTTCCACCTTCATAAGACATCCTCTGGGGCAGATAATACATGTCATGTTCTTTCCAATACGTTCCATCAGTTCATCTCCTCCAGTGTTACCTTTATACTTCCCTTGACATTTTCAAGCACGCTCTTTTTAACAACCAGCTTTTCCATTTCACCGGGAGCTGCCTTTAAGCTGATTTTACTTGCAAGCAGGTTACCTTCCTCGTCAAGTGCAAAAATCTTAACCTTGCCGAAGGGCTGTGTAACTCTCATGAACAGTGCAACATCCTCATTTGCAGGAAGGCTGATTTTCTGGGGAAGCACATATCTTACTCCACCGCTTGCCTTAACCTCAAGTGTTCCCGTACATTCGGTTTCTCCCCTGATGTACTTTGCCGCACCCTTGCCTGCAAGCTCTGCCTCATCCGATACATAGTCAACAAGGTCATGCACCTGAAGCACGTTTCCGCAGGAGAATATGCCTTCTGTATCAGTCTGTCTGTCCTGATTTACAACCGCACCCTTGGTAATGCCGTCAATTGCAATACCTGCCGCACTTGTAAGCTCGTTTTCGGGGATAAGTCCGCAGGACAGAAGAAGTGTGTCACACTCAATATATCTTTCTGTTCCGGGAATGGGATTTTTATTTTCATCAACCTTTGCAATTGTTACGCCTTCAACACGCTTTTTACCGTGAATCTGTGAAACAGTATGGCTGAGATACAGCGGTATATTATAGTCCTCAAGACACTGCACGATATTACGTACAAGACCGCCTGAGTAAGGCATGATTTCACAAACAGCCTCAACCTTAGCGCCTTCAAAGGTCATTCTGCGTGCCATGATAAGTCCGATATCACCTGAACCTAAGATTACCGCCTTCTTACCTACTGCATAGCCTTCACAGTTAATAAGCTTCTGTGCCGTACCTGCGCTGTAAACACCTGCAGGACGGCTTCCGGGGATATTAAGTGCACCACGGCTTCTTTCACGGCATCCCATTGCAAGAATTACCGCCTTTGCCTTAAAGGTAATAATACCGTCGGTGCTGTTCTGCGCCCTTACTTCCTTATCCTTATTTACTGAAAGAACCATTGTTGAATAGTACACCTTAATGCCTCTTTCACGTACCTTTTCGGCGTATACTGCGGCATATTCGGGACCTGTAAGCTCTTTACCCAGCTTATGAAGTCCGAAGCCGTTATGGATGCACTGCTGGAGAATACCTCCGGGGGCATTATCACGTTCTATAATTACTACGTCCGTTATTCCTTCGTCATAGGCACTGACAGCTGCCGCCATACCTGCAGGTCCTGCACCTATTACCACAAGATCATGTTGAATGTTGTTCATGGTGTTTCTTCTTTCTTAATTATATTTCGTTTTGAATCCGATAAATATTCAGTTCTGTAACCGCGACAGCGAATTCTTTTCTTCTTGATTACTTCTTCTTTTTCGGAAAAGAAGAAGTAATCAGCTTCTCTTACCTGTAAGCATATAGGAGTTTCCGCCTGACTTTGTTACCTTTTCCATGGGAATACCTGCGTGCTCGGAAATGAGCTTTATAACATTAGGTCCGCAGAAGCCGCCCTGACAGCGTCCCATTCCCGAACGAGTACGTCTTTTAACGCTGTCAACGTCACGTGCGGGAGGATTTGATTTAATTGCGTTTATAATTTCTCCCTCGCTGACAGTTTCGCAGCGGCATATAATTTTGCCGTAAGAGGGATTTTTCTTAATAAACTCGTTCTTTTCCTCGTCATTCATCTTACGGAATGCGTGCATATCGGGACGGTTGGGATTGAACTTTTCATTTACGGTAAGCTCAAGTCCTGCTTTACCGAGAATATCCACAGTATATTCTGCAATTGCACATGTGGAGGAAAGACCGGGAGAGTCAATTGCCGCAACATTGATAAAGCCCTTTACCTTCTCGGACTCTGCAATAATAAAGTCACCGTTCTTCTCGGATGAACGCACACCGCAGAAGGATGTGATAACATTGAACGCCTTAACACAGGGTACGCTCTTTTTTGCAAGAGCAACAACGGTATCAAGATTTGCTTTTGTTGTGTCATTGTCCTCGGGAGAGCCAACCGCCATAGCCGTAGGACCTAATAGAAGATTGTTGTCAACGGTAGGAGTTACAAGAATACCCTTGCCGTTTTCATTGGGTACCTGGAAAATCGTCTTGTCAACAGTCTTGCCTTCTGTTTTATCAAGAAGCAGATATTCGCCTGCTCTGGGTATAATCTTAAAGAAGCCGTCCCCTGCAATTTCGGAAATTTTATCGGAGTAAAGACCTGCACAGTTTACAAAATATCTTGCTTCTACCGTCTGTCCGTCTGTACTTGTAACGGTGAAAACACCGTCCTTTTTTTCAATCTTTGCAATATCGAAGTTACAAAGAAGCTCTGCTCCGTTATCCATGGCATTACCTGCCGCAGAAACGGTAAGCTCATAGGGACATACAATACCTGCGTTATTTACAAGCAGTGCACTTGTTACATCGGGAGAAAGATTGGGTTCAAGCTCTCTTGCCTTGTCGCCGCTTATAACCTCAAGTCCCGTCACGCCGTTTTTGATGCCTCTGTCATACAAAGCCTTTACTTCCTTGTCGTCCTTTTCGCCAAATCCCACAACCAGCGAGCCGTTAAGACGGAAAGGAACATTAAGTTCTTTTACTGCCTTTTTCATAAGCTCAACACCTCTGACATTGAGAAGTGCTTTAAGTGTGCCGGGTTCGGGGTCATATCCGCCGTGAACAATGGCGCTGTTCGCCTTTGAAGCACCCATTGCTACGTCATTCTGCTTTTCAAGCATGGCGATTTTAAGCTTATACCTGCAAAGCTCTCTTGCCAGCATGCTACCTATAACGCCTGCGCCTGCAATTACTACATCATACATTGGTTTTACCTCTTTACTATATTATTTACTGTAAATTAAAGATACCACAATTCTTCCATGCCTGTGGAAACTGCCATTGCTCCTGCACCGAGAGCCGCTAAAAGCTCATCCTTTGTTTCAATAAGTCCGCCTGCTATCACAGGAGTATCTGACTTTGCAAAGCGGGAAACGGTTTTTGTGATTACACCCGGCATAATTTCAATCATTCCGGGATTTGCGTTTGACATCATATCCGAGATGCCGTCAAGCCCCTGCGAGTCCAGAGTGAAAAATCTCTGCACCGTAAACAAGCCCTCACGTCTTGCATACTTTATTATCTGCGCCCTTGTGCTGATTATTCCGTCACAGCCGAGGGATGCCAGGTACTTGACACCTGCTTCATCCTTGCCCACACCCTCCGCAAGGTCTATATGCACCAGCATTTTTTTACCCTTTTCATGTGCAAGTTTTATATGCTCACCCACCGTAAGTATATTCTCTCCAAGGCTGAATATAACATCGCAGGGGGAATTCAAAGCCTTCAGGAATTTTTCTCCGTGAACTGCCGGTATTACGGGATTTCGTTCAAGTATTGCAAGAATGTCCGTCATTTTCGGTTTACCTCACTGTAAAAATATGAAAAAAAGGGCGCAGAAAGAACACGTGGTTCTCCTGCGTCTCCAAATCTCTGCATTCATACTACGAGGCTATTGTAGCACAAAGTCTTTTTGTTGTCAAGTTTTTTAAAAAACTTTATCAGTAAACGCAAAAATACCATAGTTTTCTTGACTTTTTCGTCCGGATATGCTATAAATTGAAAAAGGAATCTAAAGTAAGGATGTGTTGTCGTGATATACAATTTACCCTTTGATATATATTTCCACTCAGATTATGAACATGAAACACAAATATCAGGCTGGGAAAAAGGGATTTCCCACGGTCTTGAATATTACAAGGCAGATTTTAACGGCATCACCGTATCTGTCACGGGAGCAGAAAAAGGCAACTACCGCATAAAAATATACAACGGCACATCTTCCTCTATAACAGGCTTTTGGGAAGTAAGATTCCCATGGAAAAAGGATGACAGCTGCTTCACCTTTATTCCGGGCATATATTATGACGGCAACCACATGGAATTGCTCCACAACATTCCCGTACTTCATCAGCCTGAAAAGCCATCCTTTTATGCAAGCCTGTCCGCCGCAGCCTTTCCTGCCGTCATGTTCAAGGACAACAAAACGGCACACAGCTACAGAATATCTCCAAAATCCATAGCAGGCTGGAACGGAGTTGCACTTAATGCACAAAAAAGCTCTTTAAGTGTTTTTGCACCTGCAATGGAAAAGAATATTTACAGATTTCAGGAATTCGACACAGCCTGCCGTCCTGCATACACACTTTTGCCCCGTTCCGTATTATCAATACACATCCTACACCAAGAAATGCCCTGCAATTCGGTAACAGAGCTGTTTGACATGTATTGGAACAAAACTCTCGAAGACAGCATAGAGGAAAATTCAAACACTCCGAAGGTATCTGAAAAAAACGCATCGACTCTTATAATGGATTGGTTTTTCCACCGTCATTGCGTGCATACAAAGGAAGGAATACCTTTAATTCTCAATGCTTTCACCGACATTGAAGGCTCATACCCTTATAAAAACAGCATGGCGGAATGGAACACCATGATAGGCTGGTGCTCAGGCTCAATGACAGCACTTACCCTTTTGAAATTCGGCGGTAAATACCGTGATTTTGCTATTTCCTATCTTGATTTTCTCAGCGAAAACGGCAATTCCCCCTCAGGCGTCAAATATCCCGTTTTTGACGGTACAAGCTGGATGACCAAAAACCATCCCGAAGCCTCGGTTAGAAACTACGACCATTGCAGATTTTACTGCGACTACATTTATTATCTCGGCAAAGCAATACGCTTTGAAAAGCAAAACGGCGTAACACATCCGCTTTGGGAAAAGGAATTCCGTCAGGGAATTAACATTCTGCTTGACATATGGAGCAGGGAACAGGACTTCGGCATTTACTGGGATATTGAGGCGGAGAAAGCGGCAGTATACCGAAAGGGAAGCGGTTGCGGAGCATTTGCACTTTTGGCATTGGCAGAAGGCTTACATCATTTTCCCGATAGCAAGCTTATCGCACAGGTATTCTCGGAAGGTTGCGAGATGTATTACAAGCGGTGTGTTGAAAGCGGAAGGTGCAACGGCGGTCCTGCAGACATTAAAGAAGCGGACGACTCGGAAAGTGCGGCTGCCCTCACAGATGCACTGGTGCAATACTGTAAGCTCATGAAGAGCGACAAGGCAAAATCCATGGCGACTTCAGCAGCAAAGCTGTTTTCTACATGGGTAGTCAACTACAGTCCCGCATTTCCCTGCGGTTCAAACTTTGAGAACACGAATATTTGCGGCGGAGTAATTGCAAACGTGCAGAACAGGCATATAGGTCCCGGCATCTGTACAAACTCGGCATACTTTTTATATGAGCTTGGAAAAATAACAAGCGACGAGCGATTTATCACAATGTACAAAAACATCAAAGCCGCCGCAATCAACTGCGTTACTGTTTATGACGGAGAATTTTACGGAATATCTCCCGATGCACCATTCAGAAAAGGCATGATGAGTGAGCAGATTAACATGAGCGATGCGTTGGGAATTGAAGGGGAAACCTGGAGAGTAAGCACCTGTTGGCCGTCAACGGCAGTTATTCTGGGGTGGATGGATTCACCTGAGGAAAGCATATAAATAAACAAGTCCGTGAGCAAGATAAACTCACGGACTGAATTTTTG
>JAZNIM010000213.1:0-3069 GCA_045577475.1 Eubacteriales bacterium
AATTACACATTTATATACAAAACAAAGGACGGATTTGTGATATCACATTTCCGTCCCGTTTTTTATTCAGTTAGTTTTCGGTTTTGTTTTCATCGTCAAGCGTGCCCGGCTGTTCGGCGTCCTCTTTTTTCTTGAGGTTCACCGCAATTTTGCCCTTGACATTCTTCCACTTTTTGATTTCTTCAAACTCCTTTTTCTTAACCTCAAGTCCGTAGGAGGACATGTCAATCAACGCCCCCGCACAGCCCGAAACCTGTCCTGCAAGCTCTTCAAAGGTGACTGCAACAACACTGTCATTTACGCCGAATTTTTCAAAGTGGAGTCTTGCTTTCTCCGCTTCAAGTCTTGAAGTAAACACACATATATATGAGTTTTCCATAGAGTCGTCGCCGTTTTTATGGGTAACTCTGAAATTCATTCCGCCCTCGTACACCTTTACCTCTGCATCCCCGGGTGCAACAAGTGACTTTTCATCAAGCTTTACAGCCGTACACAATTTTTTTGCTTTATCAAGAGCATTTGCCGTATATAGTGTTATGCCCTTTTCGTAGGGAGGATTTGCAAACACATAAACCAGCGAATTTCCAAACTCACGGTAGCCGTTGAAGCGGCATGTAAGCATAGACTCAAGCATTGACTTTTCAGAGGGTGTACCCTTTATAATATCTGCCGCCTTATTTATTCTGTGACTGTACTGCAGATTTCTCAGGAAAAGCCCTCTCATTCCGCTGTTGAAGCGTTCTATCACATTGGCAATTGCAACGCCGCCTGCAAGCTCACCTATCACAACATCCGCAGGAAAAGTTCCGTTGTCAAACCTTGCGAAGGCTATTCCCATATGAACCATTGCCTTAAATAGCTTTGTGTATTCCTTATTTTCAAGACGTCTGACGGTTGTATGTCCCACACCGATTTTTTCATAATGCTTTTTTAATGCTCCTGCTGTTTCAAATCGGGTACAAACCTCAATTCGTCCGTCGAAGGAAACGTACGGAAAGCCTGAATTGAAGTCCTCATCGAAAAGAACATAAAGTGCCTTTTTCTGAAGCACAAGCCTTACAAGCTGTGTCCGTTTTTCCTTCAGTTCATTTGCCTTTTCTTTATCCTTCTGAAGCTCATGACATTCCTTTTCAAGCTTCATAATGTCCGATATGTTGTCAATGTTTTCCTCATCAAGTCCACGGCAAGCAATTTCTTTACTCAAAGCATCACGCACAAGTCTGAGATTTTCCGAAAACTCTCTTTTTACGGTGGATATGTAATAATCAAGCACAACCCACGTCTTTAAAAGGCTGTCATTCTCATTTGGTGACAGCTTTTGCAAAATCAGCTCACAATCCGCTCCGTTTAACAATGTATTGACATTATTTGCAACAACAGCCGAGCTTTGCAGAGATGTCATATCCCCTTTTTTCAGTTTTTCAAAAACCGCCTCGGCATCGGAAGCTGCTTTTTCGGGTATGTCAATATTATTAACCAGCGTTTTTATCATTTCACGCTGTGCATATACGCTTAAAACATCGCCCGGCAAATACTGCTTTGCCGCAATTCTTATTTTATCGGCGGCATTTGCGTTTTCATCCACAACCTCTGCTGCTGTATTTTCTTCGGTAGACTTTCCCGGTTTGAAAGCTTCATCCTTTTCCTTTATTTCTTCGCCGTCTATTGCTTTTTGTACGGTATCATCAATTATTTTCTTGTTCTTGAAAAACTTATCAAATATACCCATGTTTATTCTCCGTTTATTCTACTGTTTGTGTGTTTTCCCTGTTGTCTTTTGAGTCGCCGGCAACTGTTTTTTCTTTCTCAACAACGGGGATAAAGTTTTTGGCAAATTTATTCTTTCCTCTGCTTTTTACATAGAAATAGCCGATTATACTGAATACTACCGCCCCGAGAAAGTTTACTATCAGGTCCTTCATTGTGTCAATAAGACCTATGTCAAGATAACCGCCGAGTCCCAGACTTTCTCCGTTTACGGCAACATCATGTATACCGTTAATTACAACAGGCGTGTTAGACAACGTTGCATCAAGAGTTACCGTGGAAATTCTGTTAATTACAAAATCCTTCTGCATATCGGTCTGTAAAAACACATCCGCACCAAATTCAAACATTTCCCACAGCACACCGATTGTCATTGAAAAGCAAAATGCTACAATAGATAAATACAATGGCGACAGGTTAAATCTGAAGCGGTTATTTCTGTTAAGTATATCCACAAGAGAAAAACCTATTGCCGCACATAAAAAGCCGTTTACCGTATGAAGCATGGTATCCCACAAAGGTACTTTTACATAATAACAGCCGATTTCTCCTAGAATTATTGCCGAAAAAATAAACAGCATTATTATTATTTCAAGCACGCTTGGAAGCTCAATTCCAAAATTTTTTTTAAAAAATGCAGGTACAAGAAACAGCATAAGTGCAAGAACGCATGTAAAAACGTTTTCATATCTGCCCCTCAGTAGGGACAGCACAATCGCACCTATTACAATAAGGCGCAGAACAACATACACCGCAAAGGTGGATTTTTTCTTTTTGATTTCGTCCTTAAGTGTTTTTACAATATCTCTTTTTTCACGTGTCTTTTTCAATTTCTCACCTATAACTTTTCAAGAAGTACAACCGCATGTGCGCTGATACCTTCTTTTCTGCCGGTAAAGCCCAATTTTTCCTCGGTAGTTGCCTTGACATTTATCATATCCTTATCACATTCAAGTGCTGAGGCAAGATTCTTGGTCATGCTTTCTATATGCGGTCTAAGCTTTGGTGCCTGTGCTATAACCGTAATATCCGCATTACCGAGGGTATAACCCTTATCCTTTATAAGCGTATTTACTTCCTTTAAAAGCAATATGCTTGATATTCCCTTATACTTATCGTTGCTGTCGGGAAAATGAAGTCCTATATCACCAAGGCAAGCCGCACCCAGCATTGCATCCATGAGCGCATGGGTGAGAACATCCGCATCGGAGTGTCCCAAAAGTCCCCGTTCGTGCTCTATTTCAACACCTGCAAGTATAAGCTTTCTTTCGGGAACAAGTCTGTGTACGTCATATCCGTGTC
>JAZNIM010000214.1:0-8887 GCA_045577475.1 Eubacteriales bacterium
CTTGAATCTGTTATGGAATCTTGCGGTTTTTCCGGATATTACGGTGAGTGGTGGCATTATAATGATACTGTAAAATACCAACCGGAGACTGTTTTTGAACCGTGAGTGCAAGGGGGCTTTTATGAAGAAAGTAAAAATTACCGTTATGAAAATGTCTCGGTATGATGATCTTATTGAAATTTACGAAAATCCTATTGAGCATGCTTGCGATATGAAGTTGGGGCAGGTTTTTATTGCCAATGGTTGGGAGAAACCGGAGGGGTTGTGTGACAGTGCATGGGAAAGCATGTCGGCGTTTGTGATGACTCTATCACACGGCGGTGAAAATATCTATGACGGCTGGATGAAGAACCCGAAATCTGCCATGATTTCCTGCAATGACGGCTTCAGACCTGTCAGCTTTTATATAGAAGCTCTGGCTGAAGATGCAGACTGATTTTTTGTACACAATTGAACTATACATGATAAAGACAGTTTTTTACATACAAAAGACTGTCTTTTCTATTGACAAATTCCAATTTTTTGGTATAATATACAAGGTAGTCGTAAGGCTCAGATGTGTACGTCCCTGTAGCTCAGTTGTATAGAGCGGTCGCCTCCTAAGCGACAGGTCGTTGGTTAGAGTCCAGTCAGGGACGCCAAATTAAAAAATCCTGTCTTGTGACAGGATTTTTTTAATGAATAATGAATAATGAATAATGAATAATAGGGGGAATGTTTGTGGTACTCTGTTTTGAACAGATTAAAAAAATTACATGGGGTACACAGCGAATAGAAAAGCTTGAGGACGGAATTCATTTTTACAGATTTTCCGAAAAAGAGCAAAGTGTTTATGACGGGCATGATTTTTTCAGAAAGACCTTTGCTACGGCAGGTGTGAAACTTGAATTCAAAACAAACAGCACCCGTTTTGGCATTAAGACAGCGGTAATAAAAGCGGCAACACGAAACTTTTTCTCAATAGATGTTTTTGTTGACGGTAAGTTTTCGGACTGCCTGAGAAACAGTCCTGCGGAAGAATTACTGGGAACAATGTACAGTTTGAATGAGTATGACTGGGAAAACATAGTGTTTGAAAAGAATTTTGACCTTGGTGTCGGTGAAAAGAAAGTTACTGTTTATTTCCCGTGGTCCTTTGCACTTGCACTTAAAGAAATAACGGTGGATGACGGTGCATTTATTACTCCCGTAAAGCCCGAAAAGTCCATGCTTGTTGTGGGTGACTCCATAACACACGGCTATGATGCACTTTATACCTCCAACAGATATGCCACGATTGTCACATCAAAGCTCGGTGTGTGCGAGTATAATAAGGCAATCGGCGGAGAAATTTTCAATCCCCGTCTGGCACAAAGCCTTGAAGAAAGGGACTACGACTATATTTCCGTAGCATACGGAACAAACGACTGGTCAAGCCTTGAACCGGATAAGGCAAGAGAAAACTGCGAAGGCTTCTTTGAAGCACTTTGCACAAAGTTTGATAAGAGCAAGATTTTTGTTGTAAGTCCCATATGGCGTAATTCTTATCTCAGCAACGAAAAGCCGTTCGGCAGCTTTTTTGACATGGAAAAGATGATATTTGAGGTTGCAGGCAAGTATAAGAATACGGTGTGCATCAGCGGTCTTGATATGATTGATAAGGACACCGCATACCTTGCCGATTTGTCGGTGCATCCCAACGATAACGGTTTTAAGCAGTACGGCGAAAGACTGTATAACGAGATTAGAAAAAATATTGACTAAGTAATACGGGAGGTTTGACATGAAGCTTTCATTTGAACAGATTAAAGAAATTACACAGGGTGCGGAGGATATAAAATCCACCTTTGACGGCATACAGTTCTTCAGATTTACCGAAAAGGAACTGCAGCAGCGAAAAGAAGCGGGAAGCTTTGAGCGCTCCTATTCCACAGCAGGTGTAAGACTTGAATTTGAAACGGACAGCCGTGAAATGCTTATAAAGTTTTCGGTAAAGGCAACAATGCAGAGAACATATATGGCAGTGGACGTATGTGTAAACGGACAAAGAATCGGCTCTGTAAGAAACAGTCCCGAGGATGAGCTATTAGGCACTTTCTTTGCGGTTAACCCTTATGAGTGGAAGGATAAGGCGTTTGAAGGGAAGTTTGAACTCGGAGAGGGAACAAAAAAGGTGAGTGTTTACATGCCTTGGAATTATGTTATGTACCTTAAAGAGCTTGAGCTTGATGACGGCTGTTTTGTAAAGCCTTACAAGAGAAGCAAAAAAATGCTTGTTCTTGGTGACTCAATTACTCACGGATTTGACGCAATCTGTCCTTCGAGAAGCTATGCTTCAATTATGACGGCGGCACTTGATGCCGAGGAATACAATAAGGCAATCGGAGGCGACAAGTTCAGCCCCGATATTGCAGATGCTCTTGAAGACAGAAAATACGACTATGTTTCAATTGCTTACGGCACAAACGACTAGTGCTCCTACGACTATGAAACCGCAAAGAAAAACTGCGAGGAATTTTTTGAGATTGTACAAAAGAAATTTGCAGGCAGTAAGTTCTTTGTAATTGGTCCCGTATGGCGTGCAGATTATACCGACGAAATGAAGTTCGGAAAGCCTTTTGATGAGGTTGAAAAGATGATATTTGAAATTGCTTCAAAGTATGAAAATACATACTGCATCCCCGGCTTTGACCTTGTCGACCATGACACTTCTCTTTACGGTGACCATAAGGTGCATCCTAACGATAACGGTTTTAAACTGTATGCCGAAAGACTGCTTGTTGAGATAAAAAAGCACATTGACTGAAAGAAAGAGAGCAAAAGTAATGTACAATGGGTTTAAATTTCCTCTTGAAATAAACGATTATAACAGGGCTTATTTTGAAGAGGTAAAGGAAGAAGCACAAAGGCTTTACAACGAGCCGATACGCAATCTTACTTACAGCACCTATAAGCTTTTCGGAATAACGGGAAGCAGGGAAGAGTACGAGCAGGAATATATGCTCCACCGCAAAATGCTGTGTGCCTTTTCTGCCATGGTTATGGCGGATATGGGCGAAAAATGGCTGGACAAGCTTTGTGATGCGGTATGGGCAGTGTGCGATGAATTTACGTGGGTGCTTCCTGCACATATTCTTAAATGGATGGACACACCTGAAAAAATGACAACGGGCAGAACCGATTTGTTTGCGGCGGAAACCTCGGTGGCTCTTTGTGAAATATACCATATTCTCGGCGATAAGCTGCCCTCTCTTGTGAAGGACAGAATAGAATATGAGGTTATGAAAAGAATTGTCATTCCCTATGTTGAAGGACGTCCCAAATTCGGCATAAGCAACTGGTCGGGTGTTTGCGGCTGCGGTGTTGCGGCGGCGCTTGTGTATCTCGGCAGACGTAAAGAGTTTGAGGAAGTCAAAGACAATCTGCTTGGCAACCTGAGAGATTTTCTTGACAGCTTCAATGATGACGGCTGTTGTCTTGAAGGAAGCCTTTACTGGTTTTACGGCTTTTCTCATTTTGTATTTGCGGCAAACCTTTTGAGAGAGTATACAAACGGCGAAATTGACTTTTTCAAGGAAGAAAAGGTTAAACGCATTGCCTTTTTTGCAAACGACTTGTACTTTGAAGATAACTTCTGCCTTTCCTTTGCAGACTCTCCCCACAGATACGATTATGACCTTGGCATTATGTGCTTTCTTTCAAAGGAATATGATGGCATAACGGTACCGCCCTTGAAGTATGCGGCGAAATTTTCCAACGATGCAAGATACCGCTTCGCACCTTTTGTAAGAAACCTGTACTGGGCGTGTGAGCTGAAGCAGACTGGTAAAAAAACGGGATGCACCTATTATAAGGATTCTCAGTGGTACATAAATCACAGGGAAAAGTATTCCTTTGCTGCAAAGGCAGGACATAATAATGAGCCTCATAACCACAACGATGTGGGAAGCTTTATTGTGTTCTCACAAGGAAGGTTTATCATCGACGACATCGGCTGGGAAAAATATGTTGCAGGATATTTCGGTCCTGAAAGGTATACACATATCTGTCCCGCATCAAGAAGCCACAGCGTACCTCTTGTTGACGGGGGTGAGCAGGCACAGGGTGTTGAACGAAGAGCAGAAAATGTTACCTCAGACCAAAACACATTTTCTTTTGACTACCAAAAGGCGTATAACAACCCAAAGCTCAGTAAGCTGTCAAGATGCTTTGAGCTGTCGGACGACGGAATTGTTATAAAAGAAAGAGCACTTGGCGATATTGACAAGGTGACCTACCGCTTTGTCACAAGAATAAAGCCTGAAGTGTCTGATGGAAAAGTGCATATAGATGAGTTTACGCTTTCCTGCAAAAATGACGCTGAAATTGAAATTTCCTCATTTGAGTTTGAACCGAGGTTTGCAGGCTTCGGCTCAGAGGCGGATATGTACGAAGCATACGTTATAGATTTTGTAACACAGGGAAGCGGTGAAACCGAATTTTTGCTTTCCTGCCAATAAAGAAATAAAAAACAAGCTGTCCTATCTGTAAACACAGGTAAGACAGCTTTTGCTTTGTCAAAATATTTACTTTACAAATACAACTCCGCAGAGAGGAACGGTTACTTCCTGAAGTTTTTCGGTGAGCTTTCCTGTTTCAAGGACTTCTCCCATGCAGTTAACAACCTCGTAGCTCTTGCCCTCAAGATTCTTGAAGATGATGCTGTCAAGTCTTGTTGCGTTTACAGCAATAATCTTGCCGTTGTACTCATCGTCAATTACGTTTTCTGTGTAACAGGTGTAGAAGGCTTCGCCGTCCTTCACGGCTGCTGCCAAGCTGTAGTTGCTTTCGGGATATGAGGCAACAATCTTGCCGTCAAGAAGCAGTTCTCTGTTTTCTCTCCAGAGCTTTAAGTAGAAGCCCAGCATCTTCTTGTGTTCTTCACTGAGCTTTGCAATTTTAACGGAAATCTGGGGAACTGTATACATACAGCTTGCTACCTGAAGTGCCGCTGTTTCAACCTTGTCGTTATAGTGCCACATAAGCATATCGGAATGAACTGCGGTGTGTCCCGATGTCAGACGAAGATTGATGGAGTCCTTGCGGTTCATGTAAGCATCGTTGGGACAGTCGGTAACTCTGAGCATGTTGCCGTACTTTCTTATTGCAGGACCTACGTATGCCTGACGGAACTCGATAAGCACCTCGGGATTTATTGCACGAAGCGCATTTGCAACGTCTGTCATAAGCACATCAAGTGCATCCTCAAGTGCCTGATAGTCACGTCTTTTGTCGTATTCAAGGGATTTGCCTTTAAGAGCGAATGCATCAATGAAGTCAAGCTTCAAGCCGTCAAGATTCCAGTTCTTCATGGCGTTTACATATGTTTCCACAAGGAAGTCACGAGCTTCCTTGTATCTTGGGTCAAGACACCAGAAGTTTTTGTTGTTGCCTGTTCCGTCAAGAAGCATATCCTTGAAACGCTCATAGTTTTTGGAATGAACACCAACAAAAGGAACTGAGAACCAGAACATAACCTTCATGCCTGTTGAGTGTATACCGTCAATGAACGCCTTGATGTCGGGAATTTTGCCGGGAGCAATTTCCCAGTCGCCGCAGTAAGCGTAGCCTCTTGAGTTGTCGTCTGTCTGCCAGCCGTCGTCAACGATTACCGTGTCCATGCCGAGAGGCTTTGAAAGTGCACATTCCTTGATAATGTCGTCCACATCAAGCATCTGGTGGTAGCTGTACCATAAAGAGTTAATGGGAAGACGTGCATATTCGGGAACGTATGCACTCTTGTAGCCGCATTCGTTTTCCCACCATGCGGTGTTGTCGTAAATGCTGTCGTAGTAGGGAATATCACGTGTGTCAATTCTGATTTTGCAGGTATACTGCTTTAAGGGGGAAACGGGAATTGTAAAGAAGGTAATCTTGCAGTCAAGGCAAGCATCCTCCTCGCAAACACCTGTTGAAATGCTGCTTGGATTAAGAGCGTCCGAAAGAGAAACCGTCATTCTGTTTCGTCCCTTTACGGAAACGATGGAATGAAGAGGCATGTATACTGCAAGACGTGAGTCTGTTTTGTTGGGACGCCAGTTGGGACCCATGTTTCTTTCGTGCCTGATGGAAGGACTCCATGTGCTGTAGCAGTCGATAATGGGGAACTTCCACATTACCGTAAAGGGAGCGGGAACGGCTGCGGTATCCATTGTAAGCTTTACGTCAGCGTACAGTATGCCGTTTTCTTCCTTCTGATTTTCAATGACTATGGCAGCACCCTCGTTGCCGCCCGTAATAATAAATTCCATTTAATAGCCTCCTGACTTTATATGTTTGTTATATTATAGCAAATTGCAAGTATAAAGTCAAGCAAAACAAGCCAATCATGGAATAATTATAACCTTACCCGCAGGGATGCTGTTATCTTCAAGCTTGTTAACCTGCTTTACAAGCTCAGGGGAAACGCTGTGCTTTTTAGCCAATGACCAGACACAGTCATCCTTGCAGGGGTAGCAAACAATTATTTCACCCTTTGGATGCTTTTGAACAGGCTGTTCTGTCTTTTCTGCCGAGCATATAACGGGAATGTATTCGCTCTGCTGAATTGTACCGTTAATGTCAAACTCGATTTCTGTTTCAAGACCGCCGTCCTTTACGGAGGCATTGCAGCCGCTTACGGTAAGTACATAGTCGAGAATGTCAGCGTCTGCACACTCATCCACCGGCACATGGAGGGTTACGGGAATGTCAACGCACAGCATTTCACCCGAGGAATTTGTTCCCACAGCTTCAAGCAGGCATTTTACAACGGCAAAGGCTTTTCCCGACACCGTTTCGCTTGAAACCGAGCGTAAGCTTGCAAAACAGCCTGAAATGTCATATAAGCCCGAAATATCCCCGTGAACCGTTTCTTTTACTGATGAGCGGCAGTGCAAGGGCTTTGTTATTCTTTTGCATAACAGCTTTTTGCTTTCGGTCTGCAAGGCGTATTCTGTTGAAAATACGTCCTCTGCGGCGGTATACTCTTTGTTTTCACCTGCTGTGGCTGTAACGGTGTAGCGTATGTCAAAGGTGATAACTCTGCTTTCACCGTAGGAGTCAAAGGAGCAGGCACATTCAACGCTGTTAACGTCAATATATGCACAGCATACCTGACCTTCCTTGATGCGTATGTCCTCAAGCTCACTTTTAAAATCCGCCTCAGATTCCACCGCAGCATATGAAGTGTCGCCTGAAGGTGCTGCTTCGTCGGCTGCACATTCATATAAAGCATAAAGTGACATTTTTCCGTCAATTACCATTTTTCCGTCCCCGGCGGTGCACTTTAATGAGTGAATGTTGACCTTTGGCAGAATTACTTCACTTGCGGCGGGACTGTCTTTTTCAAGGTTAAGCTCTGCACCTGTTGAAAGCACGTCGCTTTGAATGCTTATGCTTTCGCAAACCGTAATGCTTTTTGTAAGAACACATATATGGCTGTCGTTTTCATTCTTTTGGTAAAGCTCTGTTTCCTCGTTTGAATAAACGGTGCAGGCAGCATGAACGGAGCCTTTTAACTGTATTTTTCTTCCTGACAGCGGCTTTGCGGAAAGAGAACCCATATAAACCGACGGAATTGAGCTATATTCGTTTTTTTCATCAAAAGGCTCTTTAAAGGATATTGCAAAGCTTTCGTCAAAGACGGCACTTTTAATTTTTCCGCTGAAATCCGACAGGTAGATTACATGGAATTTTACGGGTACTTCCATGAAAGCTTTCAAGTCCTCGGTATAAAAACGGCACTTGTCAAAAACGGCATGTACCTTGATAATACGGGAAATTCCCGGAAGGTACTCGGGAAGGGAGTGCTCAAGGCTGAAAGCCTCGTCCTTTTTTGCATCATAAATAATTTTTTGTGTTGTTATACTTGTCTGCATAATCATTCTCCTTTGCAAAACTGCTTTTTATTTGATTGTATGACGATGCTTTAATGATTATGACTTGTAATAAAAAAAGACGGCTGACGCCGCCATGGATTATTGTTGTTTATTACTTTTTACCTTGAAGATGACAGACAGCATGTTTTTTAGGAATTTTGGCGGATTAACAAGCACAATTTTCATGGAAAAACCTCCGTGGTATGTATTATTTACACATCAGAATAAGAGCACCTGCAACAACAATGAGCATTGCTTCAAGGCATATAAGAATGCCGTGGGGGAGGAATATGGCAAGCAAAATGCCAAGTCCCGCAGAAAATAAACACAACCCCACGGTGCAGCACAGCTTTTTCATAACAATCCCTCCTTGTATGCTTAATACAGTTTATGCGGGAGGGGAATACTTTGATACTTTGTTTTCTTTCTTTTCCTTTTAAGTTACTTTTATGCTTGGCAGGGAGTTTCGACCTCTGCGGAGGTCGAGTCATACTTTTCCCTCTGGAAAAGTATCAAAACAGCCCGCTCATCGGAAGACTAAATCCTTACGGATTTCAGGTCTTCCTCGCCGCGGAGGCTATGGGTGTGGTGCGACTTGCTGTTGTGGCAAGGCAAGAAGTGTCTTTTTTTATCTGCGATACACAAGTGATATTTTACCGTTGTTATAATGGTCGAAAAGGGCAGCTTTTTTTAAGACCGCCATGCGGATAGTGGTGCTTTCTGCTAAGGATAGTGTATATTCCTCAGTAAAACAGCAACGCACAAAGTACCACTATACCCATAGTGTCCCAAGCAGTAACATTAAGTTTAACGCAGTACCTGCCAAACGCATTACAACCCATCGAGCGAAGCGACCGACTTGCCGAGATCAACGGGCGGAATCCTCAGCTACCTGCTGTCAGTAAGCCGCCGCGGCGTAGGAAGACCTGAAATCCGTAAGGATTTAGTCTTCCGATGAGCGGAAGCGTTTTTGCCTTCTTTTGACGCTTTGGTCAAAAGAAGGTCGACAC
>JAZNIM010000215.1:0-3054 GCA_045577475.1 Eubacteriales bacterium
GCCAAGGTCTACACCAATGTAATACATATCTGTATCTCCTTTATATATCATTATTTTTATTTTTCTTTTATTATTATCTGTCGCTGTCGTCAGAAAGCTGACCCATGAGCTTTTTATTAAACTCAACCGCCGTATTATAACCCATCTTCTTCTGACGGTTATTCATTGCAGCTATTTCAATAACTACCGCAAGATTTCGTCCGGGTCTTACGGGAATTGTGGTGGTTGGAATATCAATACCCATAATATTTGTATATTCCGTATCCATGCCAACTCTTTCGTAGAACTTACCCTGCTGCCAAAGCTCAAGGTTGATAATCATATCAATCTTTTCCGTAAGCTTAACGGAGCCCATACCGAAAATTCTTCTTACGTCAACAATGCCTATGCCTCGAAGCTCTATATAGTGTCTGATAAGCTCGGGAGCAGAGCCAACAAGTGTCTTTGCCGAAACCTTCTTTATTTCAACCGCATCGTCCGCAATAAGTCTGTGCCCTCTTTTTACAAGCTCAATTGCCGCCTCGCTCTTGCCTATACCGCTGTCACCGAGAATAAGAATACCCTCGCCGTAGCATTCAACAAATACACCGTGGCGTGTCATTCTTTCAGCAAGGCTTACATTAAGTGAAGCAATAAGTGCACCCATGACATTTGACGTTGTATCTGACGAGCGAAGAACAGGTATGGAGAAAGCTGCGGCACTTTCAACAAGTTCCGGGAAAATCTCAAGATTTGAGCTTATAACAAGTGCCGTTGCACCCTTTCCAAAAAAGTCATCAAGACGCTTTTTTCTTTCCTCGCCTGACATGGGAAGAAGGTAGTGGTATTCCACCTTACCCATTATCTGAATTCTTTCGTTATCATAATGGTCAAAGAAGCCTGCAAGCTGAAGTCCGGGTCTGTTGACTTCCTTTTTGCAAACCATAATTTCTTCAAAATTATCGGGTACGTATACTTTTTCAAGCTTCAGCTCATTCACAACACCGCTGAGCGGAACGCTGTACTTTTCCATTATTACACCCCTTTTCCCTATTTTACTATATTATAGACCATAAAACGGAAAATTTCAAGTACAATATTATTTTTTACATGAAAAAATATCATTTTTAATGAATATATGGTAAAATATATGCACAATGTTATAAAAGAGGTTTATTTATGAACAAGACCAACGCAATGAGAATTCTTGACAAGGAAAAAATCCAATACACGCCCTATGAATATCCCGTAGACGAAAATGACCTGACGGGTGTTCACATAGCTGAACAGATAGGTCTTGACAAGGACATCGTTTTCAAGACCATAACCGCAAGAGGCGACAAAAACGGAATTGTGGTTTTCTGCATCCCCTGTGCCTTTGAGCTTGACTTGAAAAAGTGTGCAAGAGTTACGGGGGACAAAAGAATTGAGCTTTTGCCCGTTAAAGAATTACTTGCAAATACAGGCTACATACGAGGCGGCTGCAGTCCCATCGGCATGAAAAAGTTATATCCCACCTTCATTGACGAAACATGTCTTTTATGGGACAAAATAACAGTAAGTGCGGGAGTGCGTGGCTGTCAGCTTTTACTTGAGCCGCAGAAGCTTATACAGCTTGTAAATGCAGTTGCGGCAGATCTTACGGTGTGAGGTTGATATGGTAATTATACTAATAACAGTATTGGCAATTATCCTTCTTCTTATTATTTCGCTGTACGCAATTTTTCTTTCTGCCTTCGGAACGGTGCACAAAACCTACAATCCCAAATACACCCTGCCCCGTTCAAGTCAGTTTGATTCGGTGAGAGCAGCGATAAAAGAGCGTGTTGCCTTGCTTGACAAGCTGGACCATGAAGGAGTAAGTACCTATTCCCATGACAAGCTAAAGCTTTTTGCCCACCTTTACGACGGCACAAGAAAAGACACAGTTATTCTACAGATGCACGGCTACAGAGGTCACGGAATAAAGGATTTCTGCGGAAGCAGCTTTTACTGGCTTGACAGAGGCTACACGGTGCTTGTTCCCGACCAGCGTGCACACGGAAAAAGCGAGGGGCGTGCATTATCCTTTGGCATAAACGAGCGGTACGATGTACTGTCATGGGTGAATTTTATCACCGAAAAATACGGCAACGGCGTAAAAATTATACTTTCGGGAATATCCATGGGAGCGGCAACGGTGCTAATGGCAAGCGGACTTGATTTGCCGAAAAACGTCATAGGCGTTATTGCCGACTGCCCCTATTCCTCTCCAAAGGAAATTATTATAAAGGTAGCAAAGGAACGTGGGTTTGCACCTAAAATCTTCTATCCGATTATTCGCTTATCAGCCATAATTTTCGGCGGCTTTGACGTGGAAAAGGCAAGTCCCATGCAGGCTTTGAAAACAGCAAAGCTTCCCATTCTGTTTATCCACGGCGACAAGGACAGGTTTGTTCCCTATGAGATGGGAAAAGCTCTTTACGACAGCTATTCCGGTCAAAAAAGACTTGTCACCGTCATCGGTGCAGGTCATGCGTTCTCTTACTTTTTCAACAAGGAGCAGTACGAAAAGGCTCTTGATGAATACATTGCTTTAATTGGTAACAAATAGAAAAGTGGGCTGTATCAAAACGGTTGATATAGCCTTTTCTTTTGTATAAAGATACTTATATGTTTTGCAGGAGTTTCGACACTGCGGTGTCGACCTTCTTTTATCCCGCGATAAAAGAAGGCAAAAGCGCTCCGCTCATCGGGAAACTAAATCCTTACGGATTTCAGGTTTCCCTCGCCGCGGCGGCTCTATTACAGAAGGAAGCTGAGGATGCCGCCTGAGCACCTCGGTGAGTCGCTCGCTGTCGCTCGATGGGCTGTAGTGCGAGAATAGCTGTTCTGCACTGCAGTTGTTTTTCTGCTAAGGATAGTGTAACTATTTAGTATATTCCTCTACTAAACCTGCAACGCACAAAGCACCGCTATGACCATGTTATCCATAGCAGTAACATAAAAACTCAACGCACTACCCACCAATCGTACTACAGCCCATCGAGCGACAGCGAGCGATTTGCAAAAGTCAACGGGCGACAATCCTCAGTA
>JAZNIM010000216.1:0-3495 GCA_045577475.1 Eubacteriales bacterium
CTTCAAGACCTCTTCCTGTTCCCAAGAACAAGACACCCTGGATTTCTGCTGAAAATGTAGTAAAATAAGCCGATTTTGAAAGGAGCGACATAATATGAAACGCATCAAGATTACTTCGGGCATTACATACGGTCACAGAAACGGCATTTTTATTGTCCCCAAGACAAAGCTTGACGAGCCTTTTGAGGTTTCCGACGACGAAGCTTTTCGTCTTATCGGTGCAGGATATGCAAAGCTTATTGATGACAACGGCGGCAATTCTGCCGTTTCGCCCGATTCTGCCCCTATTACAGGCGAGAACGAAGAAAGCAAAGGAGTAAACTCGTCCGACGAGGAAAACCTTGCTACAGCCCCCGAAAACGCTGAAAACGACATTGACGGTGATACTGTGGAATATCTTTCCGAATTTACCGTTCCCGTTTTGAAGTGCATTGCAAAGGACTGCGGAATTGCAGTGTCCGAGCTTTCAAAAAAGGCTGAATTTGTCGAAGCAATTGCCGGCACAGGAATCGAAGTTCCCTTTACCGAGGAAGTTCTCGGCAAGTTCTCTTGTTCCACTTTAAAGGAAATTGCAAAAGAGTTTGATGTTTACACATCAGAACTCAGAAGCAAGGAGGCTCTTATAGGTGCTATATGTGCCGATGACGAGGATGTAAGCGGTGAGTCATCCGAAGGTGGCGACATTATAGCATGAGCTTCAAGGATATGGTAAAAAGCGACATTCACTCCATTTTTCTCAACTGCGAAGAATTTGCCGACAACCGCACTGTTATTTACGACGGTGAACGGTACGAAAAAATTCCCGTTATCCTTACAGGTGTTGAGGAAAAAGAGAGGGAAAATGTTCGTGAATCGGATTTTA
Source organism: Eubacteriales bacterium (assembly GCA_045577475.1). Classification (GTDB taxonomy): domain Bacteria; phylum Bacillota; class Clostridia; order Oscillospirales; family CAG-382; genus UMGS1387. Next base: position 863 of record JAZNIM010000216.1, read on the forward strand.
CTCAAGGCATTTATTCAGCAAAGCGAATCCTTTACTGTGCTTCATTTGACCTTGATGAAGTTCAGCCTGAAGAAGGCACTTACATCAAGGTGGAAAACGAATTCGGACGTTTTGAAGAATACCGTGTCGTGTCCTCTATCTGCGAGGACGGTATGCTTGAAATTGAGTTGGAGGCATTCAGAGAATGAGCAGAATGTACACAAATCCCCTTAATGTTCACATGGAGGATTTTGGCGGTGAAGGCATAAAGCGTGCTGAGCTTGTTTTAGCAGGAATTAACGGCGGCATTGACAAAGCTATGAAAGGTGCAATAACACGTGCAACCGAACATCTCAGGTCAAAAAGCGACGACCGCATCCGAGAGCATTATGCCATTTCAAAAAAGAATATTCGTGATGAAAAAAACATTTTTCTCAGGTATTCTTACAGTCCGGGAACGGTTATTGCCGACATAAAATTCACCGGCAACAAAATTCCTCTTTACAGGTACGATGGCACTTCACCAAAAGAACCCAAAAGAAATATGTCAAAAATTACATACGTTCGCTTAGGTTTAGGTGAGGACAGAGAAAGCAAGCCTGTAAACCCTGCTGTCCCCGCTTCGGGTCACCAACTAAGAGGCACTTCGCCCTACAAGTTCAGAAGTGCTTTTGTTTTGGAAATGAAATCCGGTCACAAAGGTATTTTCAAGAGAACGGGAGGCATTGCTTCAACAGGAAACCCCGAAATACAAGAAATTATGGGTTCTTCCGTTGCACAGATGCTTGGCAGCGAGGATGTGGCTCAAAAATTAGCCGAGGATGCAAGAAAAACATTCAACGAGAGGCTCGACCACGAAATTGACCGGCTTTTAGCAGGCATTGGCTGATGAAAAAAGCCCATCCTCACGGATGAGCTTTATTTATTACAGTCCCAATCTTTCAGTTAATGCATCTTGAAGTGTCTGGGAAAAGTTTATTCCTTTTCTCTCCGCTTCCGCATTAAGCCAATAAGGAAGTGTCAGCGTTTTTTTAACAACGCTCTTTCTTATTTTTTCTCTGAAAGACGGCATAAAAACATCTACAAGTGTCAAAGCTTCATTTTTATGTGTCTTTATCTCGCTTACTGATGTGGGTTCGGGTATCTTTTCCCCGTCCTCTTCCATTCCGTAAAGGTGAAGTCCCAAAGCTTCCCTTGCGTTTTCAAAAGCCTTTTCTTCGTTTTCTGCACAAGGAAGGCATCCCGGAAGGTCGGGAAATTCTATTGATACTCCTTTTTCTTCAAAGGTGAATATTGCTGGGAACACGTAATGATTTTTCATTATTATCTCTCCTATCTCTATTTACTGAAATTTTATGCCTGACTGTCTTTCTATGCTCTTTAATGTCCCTATAGGTATATCCTTGACGGGATGTGTCAAGGTTACTCTTCCTTGCTTTATCGGATGCTTAAACTGATGATGGTCACCTACGCAGTTTACTTCGTACCAGCCATCATCCAAAAGCATTCGCATTACTTCCTTGGATGAGTAGCTTTTCATTCTCATTCCCCCTTGCGCTTTTATTATAACACGTGTTTTTATACGTGTCAAGTCTTAATTTTGAGGTTTTTAACATGACAAGTATTTTTTTACTGGATTCACTGAAGGACGTCACCGAAGATGCTGTATATGAGCTTTACATGCCCGTATACATCAAGGACGACGGCGAACAGGAGCAGTTCAGAGTCCCTGAAGTTTTCAAGATGCGTTTACCCGATTCGACAAGTGCAAGAAAAAAAGCCCCGTACATCATTCATCAGGTTATCACAGGCAAAGAACAGCAGGAACAAGGAAAGCAATCCTCGTCAAGAGTCAACATCCGTTCCATTTTCTGTGTTTACTGCCGTGACGAACAGGAAGGCTCTCTTATGCTCTTAAATGCAATCGAGAGAGTAAGGCAGGCTTTCTTGAAAAAGCCTATTATCGGCGGCTGTTTTGAGCTTGACAAAAAAGCAGGAGTGGAGTTTCTTATTTATCCCGACGACACCGCTCCCTTTTATTCGGGTGAAATGTCGTCCGTTTGGCTTTTACCTGAAGTTCAGGACGAAAGAGGCTCTGACTTTCTTCATTCAGACGTTTGGAGTGAAGAACAGCTCTAATTCGCAAACGCTTACGAATGCCTGAAAGGAGGTACTCAAATCTATGGCAAAGAAAAAAGTCCCGGCAGTCGATGTTCCTGAATCGGAAAACATTGCAAACTCCGTTATTGCTGATTTAATCGTGGAAGAAGCGGAAGAAGCAAGTGTTCCCGGTGAAAAGCCTGCTTCAAGCGGTTTTTGTGTTTACATCGGCCCGACAATCAGAAGTGCCCTGCAGAAAGGCACTATTCTCAAAGGCTCAAAGGAGGAAGTCTTATGCAACGAAGCGGTTAAGTCCGCTTTAGAGAAATATCCTCTCATTTCCTCCCTTATCATTCCCGGACACTCCTTATCGGAGAGTCTTATAAAAATCACTACGCCCGGAAACTATCTGTACGAAAATTACAGGAAGCTTTCCGTTAAATAACAAGGAGGTATACAACAATGTCAAAACACGCAGTTCACTATTCCGAACAGGCAACAAGCGTCCTGACTCCCTCGGTTGCGGATTCAGGTATTCCTTTTGTTGTCGGTAC
>JAZNIM010000217.1:0-5175 GCA_045577475.1 Eubacteriales bacterium
GTAACGCCTTGTTTGGCTGCCATGTCTTTTATGAGCTTATCAACCATTTCTTTTGCAGTTGTGTCAACTTCTTCAAGATATGCAAGCCAAGTTCCGTTGAGCATTTTTGCTGAATACAGGCAAGGTCTGTTTTCTTTAATAAATATTGAGTGTAGCCTGCCATACTTACCGATGTTGTACACTTTATCATCAGGTACAGTTAGGTTTGGGATGTAATAATTACCGTTTCTCACATACTCAATTCCGTTTTCGATAAATTTCTCTTTCATAGCTTTACGCCTCCTTCAAATTTGGTATCTTCATTTTATCAGAAGGCTTTTACTTTGACGAATGTACGGATAAAAAAAGAAAAGAGGAAAACCCATTTTACTGAGTTTTCCTCATCTTCTTACCTCGCAATGCTCGTGTCCCTATCAACTGTCCTTAGGAACCCGAGGCAAAAAGGTGCGGATTTTTGTCTTGATTTTGTGCTTCTTTTTTGGTAAAATCTAATCAGAGTTAAGATTTGGAGGCGTTATTATGAAATCTCCCCTTATAACAATGTCGGCAATTACGGGAAAACCCACCCGTGAAGAAATATTTGCTTATCTCAGAGGACTCAAAGAAAACGGGATTGACACAGCTATGGTTTATCCAAGAAGCGGCTGTGAGCTGAATTATCTTGAAGACGATTGGTTCGAGGCTGTTTCTCACTTTGTAGATGCTGCAAAAGAGCTTGATATGAGCCTTTGGATTTACGACGACTTCAACTGGCCGAGCGGTGATGCACACGGCAGAGTCAGCAAGGTTCCCGAATACCGCCTGAGAGCTATTTGCACTAAAGGTGAAAAATGCGGCGAGATTGACTTTTATTCTAAAAATAAAGGCTCAATTTTCGGCGAAACCTATTTTCCAAATCTCCTTGACGAAAAGGCAATGGACTACTTTATTGAGTGCACTCACGAAAGGTACTATAAGCATTTCGGACAGTATTTCGGCACACTTATCAAAGGCTTTTATACAGACGAGCCCGGCGTTGGCTACTGCTGCACCGATGAGTCTATGCCGTATTACGAAGGCATGGCTGAGGACTATAATAAAGAATGCGGACGGGATTTCTTTACTGACATGAAGAACGCTCATGAGGATTTTTATGCTGTTTCTCTCATGCTTATCGGAAAAAAATACAGAAAATGCTTCCTTCACAAGCTTTCCGATTGGTGTAACAAGCATAATGTTGCACTGACGGGACACTTAATGGAGGACACAACACCACATGGTGCTACTAAGCAGTGCGGAGATTTACTTAAGGCATTGTCCTGCATGGATATTCCGGGTATTGATGAGCTGAGAACACGGCTTGATGATTTATGCTTATACAATCTTCTTGGCGGAGTGCAGTATGGCAGAAGAAACAAAAAGGGTGCTATGGCAGAGCTGTTTGCTCTGGGTCCTTGTGATATTCCTTATGCAAATATGAGAAGCATCATATTCCTTTGTTCCTGCTTTGGTATAAATCACTACTACCTTGCAATTTCTCCCATGGATATGCGTGGATGCATGGCGATAACCGACTATTTTACAAATTTTACAACCGATTCCCCTGATTTTGGCGGTATGAGAATAATGTCTGAGGATGCGAAAAAGGCGTGTCTTATTGCCGATAAGAGCTTTACACCCAATGTTTATATAAGATTTCCCACCGAAATATGTGCACGTCATCTCCATAAAGAGCTTAATCTCATGCGCTTTTTCAAGCTTGTGAATTACCTTACATATAATCAAATTCAGTGGAAGTATCTTGATGAACAAGATGAGGTGAACGGCACACCTGTGATTGAGTTTACGGATGAGCTTGAATACCTTGTGGAAGGCAAAAAGCTGACACTTGATGAGGTGCTTGAAAAGTTTTCAACTGAGCCTTGCGTAACTAACCTTGACGGAAAAACAAATGAAGGCATTTTTGTACGTAAATTTGACGACGGGACTGTTGTTGTGCTTAATCTTTATGCACCTGAAGGCTTTTATCTTGTAGACGGCAAAAAGGTGTATCTTGAGAATAAGGCGGTAAGAGTATATAACGGAAATATTGAGGAATATAAGCAAACAGAAAAGCTTGTTGTTACTCCCGAATTCAATGTTACATACTGCAACGAAAACATGATTCGCACAATGTATGTGAATGAACAGACAATGGCAGAAATAGAGTGTCTTGCTGATGTGGATGTTACGTTTGCCGTGAGAGGGGATGTAAAAGCAGCTCTTTCGGGTAACGAGCTAAAATGTGAAATTAAGGAAAGCGACAGATTAACCTTTGGACTCAGAAAACTGTATAACCTGTCAGAAACCGTAACTCTCAAAAAGGGAATAACAGCGGTTGAGTCGGAAAACGACAGAAAGTATCTGCCAAGCGTGTTTGTAATCGGCGACTTTGCCTGTGAAAGCCATGGAGCAGAAATTTGCAAGACTGTCATTAAACCGAGAAAATACACCTATAAAACGGGGGAAATACTCTCGGATTACGGAAAGGTTGAGCTTACTGCAAAGCTTCATGTACCCTCGGATGCCAAAGCAATAGAGCTTGAAGGTGCTTCGCTGTATACAGAGGTTTACATCAACGGTGCTTTGGTTGGGGAAAAAATTTATTCACCCTATGTATTCCAGATTGATGAAAAATACAAAAATGAAACGGTGGAATTGAAGATAATACAGTATTCCAATATAGGTCCTGTTTTCGGCGATGTGGACTATTATACCGAAAACTCCAAAACCACAAATTGGAAAACACCTGCTCCGTCCGAAGCAAAATACGGCTGTGACAGAATAAGTTTTATCGTTGAGTAAAAAATAAAGAACACATTCTTTATCTGTGAATGTGTTCTTTTTGTATGTGTTATTCTATGCCGTCAACAAAAACTTCCTTGAGTGCCTGTAAATATCCGTAGCCGTTGATGTCGTCAGGCTGGAGGTAACTGCTTTCCGTCCATTCGTTCCAGCTGTTGACGGTGATAAGGGGTACGGGAAGCTCGGGGTGGTTGTCAACATACTTCTTTACCTCAACAAACGCCTTTTTGATATTTTCGGGAGTTGTGTCGGTGGTGATGCGGTCGAGAAATTCGGGAAATCTGGGATTTGTGTCCCAGCCGAGAGAAACGTGAGGGAAGAACGGAATATCCGTTTCACTGCTGAATCTGTCCCTGATAATCTTTGCGTCCTTCAGCACCTCGGGATAAGGTCTGTTCATATCCACAGATGCCGCGAACTGATAGATTGTTGAGCTGTCAAAGCCCAGATACTTAAGAATATCAATGGTAGTTCCGTCAAAGTTTGCATCGGGTCTTGCCGTTTTGAAACTGTTGAGATAATGAGCCTGCCAGTGGATGCCGGGAAGACCTGCCTTGATTGCGGCATTGTTCATATATTCCATAGCCTTCTTTGCGTTTTCCACACCGCCCAAATCCTGAATGAATTTGTGAATCAGGTAAATCATGAAAACAGGCTTGCCGTCGATTTTGTAGTAGGACGGATGTGTAAAATACATATTTACCATTCTGTCGGCTATTGTTTTGAATACTTCAAAATCCGTAATTGCATCCCATACCTTTACGTCAAGTCCTGCCTGACGTCTGTCCCAAAGCATGGAGCAGGGATGGTTTGCCCACATTATGTAGAACTTGACCTTGTGGTTGTTGCGTGCTTTAAGATAGCCGTTGTCAAGACACTGCTCAAGAAAAGGACGGTTGTCGTACCAGTACCAGTCGTAAATGAATACGTTTACACCGTGTGCAGCCGCCGCTTCAATTTCCATTTCCATAACAAAGGGGTCTGCTTCGTTGACATATCCCCATAGGGGCTTTCGAGGCCATACATGCCTGTCGCATTTGGACTTGGAATTTTTCACGGTTTCCCATTCGCCGTAGCCTTCAGGCCAGAAAATGCGGCTTCTCGGCTCGTCACCTGTGTAGGAAGGCCAGATGTACGCTGCAATGTCGTACTTTTTCATGTTTAATCATCCTTTCAAAGTTTGTAAAGGCGTTTTTATTTATTGTATCACGCAAAAATGGATTTTTCAATAGAAAATTTGGGATAAATTTGATTTAATATTGAATTGTATTTGTTTGTGTGGTATAATTGACCGTAATAGAATATAAGTGTGTTGGATAAGATGCGTTTTTTGGCTATGACTTGATATAGTGCTATAAAGATTTCATCAAATAGATGAAATTAATGAATAATGAAGTCGCTGCGCTGATGAATATTGAATAATGAAAAAATAATGAAGAAAATCGCATAAGGCGATTTTCAACCACAATTATTCATCATTCATTATTAATTATTCATTTTGCAGGTGGCATCTAAATTATACAGTCATTATAGTAAGAGTGTAATAAAAAGGAGATATGTAGAATGAAAACTTATGAAAATAAATTTGGGATGTTTGTACACTGGGGAATATATGCAATGACAGAGCTTCAGGACCAGGCTATTATACGATACAGTATGAATGTTGAAGAATATGAAAACAATGCAAAAAACTTCAATCCCGTTGATTATGATCCCGAAAAATGGGTGCTTGCTGCCAAAAATGCAGGAATGAAGTATATCTGCTTTACAACCAAACATCATGACGGCTTTTGTATGTGGGACACCAAGTATACGGATTACAATATAATGAATACAGCGTACGGAAAAGATGTTTTGAAGATGCTGGCTGATGCCTGTGAAAAACATGGTATGCTTCTATCGCTGTATTATTCCTGCCCCGATTGGCATCACCCTTGCGGTTATAATCCGAATTCAACACATCAGTGGTTGGCAAAAAACAAGTTTGAGCCTGACCTTCCCACATATCTTGAATTTATTAAGAATCAGATAACCGAGCTTCTTACAAATTACGGTAAGATATACACATTTTTCTGGGATATTCCGCCGAGAATAAAGGATACGAGCTTTAATGAACTTGTTCGAAAGCTGCAGCCGGGAATATACATAAATAACCGTGGATTTGATGAGGGAGATTTTTCAACTCCCGAAAGAGATTACAGTGCTTTGTCGGGAAGCCGCTTTGAAAAGATGACGGAAGCCTGCAACCCTGTAGGCGAACAAAGCTGGGGTTACAGAAGAAACGAGGATTTCCACACCGTAAAATATCTTATGAGTGCAATTGACGAAATTATGGCTATGGGTGGAAGTTAC
>JAZNIM010000218.1:0-10649 GCA_045577475.1 Eubacteriales bacterium
ACTGGATACTTTGTATCAATCGTTTTAAAAATGCTCCATCCATAGAAGCCATTTTGATAATCTGTGCGATTTCCGTAATCTTGAAAACTATCCCAAAACGCATCCGATTCCGCTTTCTTGCCTGCCTCATAAACATCATCAAAGTCCTGTTTAAGCTGTAGCGTTTTCTGTGCAATATCCATTACGCTTCACCTCCGATTTTCAAAGCCTGTGCGTATGAATGAAGCTCATCAAGCGCCGAGTCAATGTCGCCGATTTTGGTGTCAAGATTATCAAGCCTTTCAGCCTGTTCGCCCGACATGAAGCCGTCTGAATATATAATTCTGCTTCCGCTGAAGGTTATAAATGCAAACTCGGTATAAGTACCTGTTATGGTTATTCCGTTGTTGATATTGCCGTTGAAAACATATTTTGCTTCGGTGTCGGATATCTTTTCTCCAACAATTTCAACGCCGTCAACGTCTACATATGTATCCCAAAGCGGGTCATTCATCATTATTCCGGAAGCTTTAATTTCAATGGAAGCATTACCTTTGAAATTAACAAAAAATGTTGTGGGCATTTCGCCGCCCGCCTGCAATACGCTCTCATTGCAAGATGGGTATGAAATTTCTGTTTGCTCTTTAATTTCCGTAATTCCTAATAATGAAATTCGTTCTTTGTTTTCTACGGCGTGATTTGCTATAGCATGCGTATGTTCTTTTTTTGCAAAATCTGTATTCGCCTGTTCTGAGGCTTTGTCGATTGTTTCAGTCACCTGCTGTTGAAATTCATCGTACTTTTTATCCATAAACATTGACACAATGTGGATTTCAACTTGTGTTTCCGTTATCAATGAATCAACCGTATCCATGCTGTAAGCACCCACATCCTCAGCCGTATGTACGTGATCCGAGTCAGCCTTGCCTTTGTCAAGTGCATCTATTTGCCCGTCAAGAGCCGTACTGTACGCCGTTAATTCTTCGGTAAGACACTTTTGTGACACAACCTTTGTTGCATCGTTTCCCATTTCCTGAACAATAATGCCCTGTATAGCATTTTCCGTTTGAGCTTTGGTATAAACCGATGTTCTGTCTGCTTTTACGTCACTAAGAACGTCCCAAGCCACTTCAACTTCGTGAAGCTCATTGTCGATTTCTTCCTTCGTGTAAAACTCCGCACTCAGCTTTGAATCAACTTCTGCTTTTGTGTAAAAATCATCCGTACCAAAACTGTCACCATCGGGGTCTATCTGCACGTTGCAATCTTCAGGCATATCACCACCGCCAAGATAAACACCGGGGTTTCCTGTGTCACCCTTGTCGCCTTTGTCTCCCTTGACACCTTGAATACCTTGCACACCCTGTACGCCCTGTTCTCCTTGTATTCCCTGTTCACCTGTTTCGCCTTTTTCCCCTCGTTCGCCCTGTATGCCTTGTTCGCCTTGTTCGCCTTTTTCTCCCTTGTCACCTTTGTCACCTTTGAGAGAGTCAAGCCATTCCTGCTCCGAGCCTTCAAATCCGTTCTTTACAGCCACTTCATAAGCAGATTTTCCGTCTTGTGCATACGCTGTTGCCATCTTTCCGTTTATTGCTCCTGTGGATGCAACTGTGCCGACTATATTATCCATTCATGTCACCGCCTTCAGGATAAAGTTTGAAAATTTTAGCTCCGTTTTCATCGTAGCCGATAATTGTCTGCGGATAGCCATCGGGATTGAGTTCAACTTCATACCAAAAATCAGTGGGTTTACTTATGTTTTCTCCGATTTTTGTTTCATCTCCGTCAAGTCGTATGCGTACTTTTTCAACTTCCTCGTCTACCTCAAAGTCTTTGACCAACATGACATCTGCACAATCTTTCTTCCCGACAACCTTTAATCGCACTACGTCCCCCGGTTGAAACAAATATGCTTCTCCATTGTGTGTTGCACTTACATCAAACGAAGCTGCATCGCCCCTTGTGATGTGTATAGTCATATCCTCGTCTATATAAAACATTTACTCACCCTCTTTAAATCTCGGAATGTTGCTTAATGAATTGACAGCATCAATAGCATCGTCAATAGTTAAAATCGGATAAGGCGGCATATAATATCCTCTCTTTTCGTCAAAGAGAAGTATGTCACCCTCATTCAACTGCAACTCGATACAGCTTTTCGACTTGTAGGAATTGATGCCGTTTGTACCTTCATCGTAAAGCTCTGTGCAAAGTACAAGCTCCTTTAAATTCTGCTTGACACTTCCTTTCTTTTCGTATTCAAGACACGTTTCCTTTGTCACCTTAATGCCTGTTTTAAGGTCTGTGTTCGGCTGTTCAATAAAAAGCTCAAGTTTCATTTTTGTTTCTCCTTTCATAGCCTTTTTGTCAATGTAGAATGTTTTCTGTATTCACAAAAAGGGGAGAACGCTTTTACACGCTCTCCCTTTCTTTTGCTGTTTTATGCTCTGGGAATTTTTACACAAACGATTTCATCCTGTGAAATGATTTTACCGCCGTATGTATCAAGTCCGCGGATGTAGTCAGAGAAGTAACCTTCCATACGTCCTGCTTCTACCTTGTTAATCTGTGAAACAAAGGCAATAGCTTTGTTGGAACGAACAATGCAATAATTATAGTCTTCGTCCTTGTAGATGTTGGTTGTACTCTTTACATCGTAACCGTCATAATAGCCGATTACGCCACGCTTGATAAGGTCATCGTTAGCAGTCTTGATTTCTACAAGCTCATTAACGAATCTCTTGTGTGTACGGGGGTCAATTTCAATAATGCCGTTGTCCTCGAAGAACTTTTCACGAAGTATAACAATAGCTTCGTCAATTGCTTCCTTGATTTCGGCGGGTGAATTGCCGGTCGCTGTAACAGTGTTAATAGCACCTTCCTTGTAAACGCTGTTATTTTCTTCCTCGTCCTTTGTAGACTGTGCCTTACCTGCAACAAGAGCACCGACAAACTTTTCACGGTTTACCGCAAGTTTGTTCATTGCCTTCTGCTGATATTTTTCGGGAAGTCCGGGCATAGACTGTGCGGAATCAACGTCATTAACACGGAAAGCGAAATACTTCTGTACGTCAACAGAAAGCATCTGACTGTCATCTGACATTTCTTCGTAGTTGATAGGCTGTTCGCCTGTGTAGTTTCCGATTGTGGGGTCACCGACTGCAAGGATTTTAACTTCCTTTGCATACTCAATGTCACCCTGATAATCGCTTGTGCAGTCCTTTACGAGCTTGCACTTTTCTTCAAGGTCATCCTTAATTTTCTTTGACCAAATTGTGGGCATAAAATGCTGTACTGACATAATTTTTTACTTCCTTTCTTTGTGACGGGAAGTGAAAAGTATTATTTCCATTTGTGCATGGATTTTGTTACCGCTTCATATAATGCAGGATTTTTGTCGAAGTCCGCTTCTGTAAATTTGCTTGCTTCTTCAAAGGAATAGTAATCCTTTACTCCTGTATCGTCAAGCGGTGTCTGTTTCATACTTCCCATCGGCTTGATGTCTTTCTTTGGTTGCATTTTGCTGTAGATATTGTAAATATCTGCGATGGGTGTTGATGAATTGAATTTACTTGCAAAGTCACGAAATTCCTTGCTGTTGTAGACGTCCTCAGACACACCGATTTTCGACAACTCACCTTGCCGTTCTGTGTTCTGACGATGGTCTGCCAACACCTTGAAATATGCCTTCTCACGTGCGGTCATATTCTCCGCACCGATTTGGGCAAGACGGTCAACTTCCTCGACTACCTCGTCATATCCCATACTGATAATGTCTTCAGCTTCTGCACGTGCAAGAATCTCATTATCCTTGTCGGTGTAACTCTGCTGTTCGGGGAAGGTGATACCTTTGCTTTCGTAGAATCCTTTGAAAGTATCGGTCATTTCGTCAACACTTTCTTTTCCTGTGCCTACACGAAGAACATTTTCAAGGTTTTTGTACTTTGAAAGCTCTCGGTCAAATTCCTTTTTTGCCTTCGCTGTGGCTCTTGCCTTGCTCTTTCCAACAATCGCATCAACTTCCTCCTGTGTATAGGTTTTGGCTGTGGGTTGGGTTTCTTCTGTGGTCTGCTCCACGTTTTCAGTAACATCTGTTACAAGGTTTTCATTCTCTGTCATAATGATTTCCTTCCTATTTTTGTTCGGGTTTGTTTCCCGTATTTTCGTTTGAGTTTTACGACTTCACGATTGGTCATATAAAAAAGCACCCTTGACGGATGCTTAATTATCATCGGGATTGTTTAATAGCTGTCCTTCTTCTGTGGCGAGTTCTTCGCCAACCTCTGTTTCTTCAGGCATTTCCATCTGCCTCTGTGCCATTAACTGCATCTGTGCATCTGCCATCTGTTGAGCCTGTCCGTCAACGTCTTCCATAAGGAATTGCTGCGCTCTCTGTTGCATAAGCTGTGCCTGTGCGTTAATCTGTGCAATCTGTGCCTGTGTCTTCTTGACGTTTTCAATGACTTCAAGTAACTTTTGCTTCGGAGCAACAGAATCATCAGGCAACGCCTTGACGTATGCTTCAAACTCTGCAAGTCTTTGAGGATTGAAATATCCGTTCATCAAGAAGTTTTCCATCGTCTGTTCCCTTGCAAAGCGGTCATATACACTCTTGGGAGTAATGTCAATCTTCACCGATGCCTGTAACTGCCTAAGAACACTCTGCGGAACATTTACCATTTGAACATATTCTTCGCCTGTCATCGGGTCTGTGACTTCTTCTTGCATCATCACACCGTCTTCGGAGTAAACCACAAGATATTCAAGGTCAATTCTTGCCAAATCCTCAACGAAATTCTTGTAGCTTTCCTTCTGTTCCGTCATAGGGGCTTGTGAAGCCTGTTGTACCGCCAAAATAGCACGTCCCGATGCACTTTCGGGATTTACCTGTCCTGTTGCCGTATCACCTGCACCCGCAAGTTCTCTTGTAACCATTATCAAGTCTTCTTGTAACTGCTTGACGTCAGGTGACATCTGTGCCGGTTGAACAACACCGATAATCTTGTTTACATCGTCTACAGGCTGTCCGTTTGTGCTTATAGCAACACCGACTCTGTTTATTGCTTCAGGGTTTGCAATCTTGGTCTTGTCGTATATCTTTGTGGGATATGCTTGAAGCTTTACTGCAAGTACACGTCTTACTTCTGTTCGGTTGACTTCAATTTGATTGGGAATGAGGAAACGTACTTCGCCTTCACCTCTTGCACTTCCTTCTTTTTCTTCCCAAAGGAAATGTGCTATAGGATAAAGTGAAAGTCCTGTGTCAACATCCTCGACAATGTCTGCCCATCTTGTTGCTACGGAATAGTGTACGGTACCGTCTTTTTTGTACATCTTGTAGACAACAGTAGCCATATTGTCAAGTTCAATCTTTGCTGCTTCTCCGCTTTCCTCAAAGTTGTCTGTGTCACCGATGATAAACTCTTTCTTCGATTCACTCATACCTTGACTCAAAGCAAACTCAATAGCATTTGATACAGGCATACGCTTTCTGATAAGTATGTACGGCTGACTCTGTATGTCGTCATCGTTCTCGTTGCCGTAATAAATATCGTTCTTCTTGATAATCTCGTGAACAGGAGTCATCTTCTCTCTGTCAAAGTTGACATAGATGATACCTTCGTCATTGATTGCTGCATCCTTCGTAATTCTGCGACCTTTGAAGTCCATCTTGTCATTTTCCCAAAGCCTGTGGATGTAGCCGTTCAATAAGTCACAATATCGACTTGCTTCCTTTTGGAATTGCCTGTTCTCATAGTTCTGTGAAGAATAGTTGACAGCATATAAATTGTCGTGAATAACCGATACCTTGTACTTTACAATGGGTTTGATGAAGTTCTTCTGTACTCCTTCAACGTCACCGAGCTTTGCACCGCCCCATTGGTCACCGTTGTAAAATCTGTAGTTTCGGTCTGTGTCTGTATATAGCCCTGTCCGCCTGTGATAGTTCCGTCCTTTTTCGTATAACTGCCAAATCGGAGTTTCTTTTATGGCATCAATTGTTAAATCCATTTATTCACCCCACATCCTCTTGACCTGCTCCTGTGCCGTCATATCGTTCTATGTTTCGCAGTATGGTATCAAGCTTGTCCTGTTCCATCTCCGCTTCTTTCTGTGCTTCCCTCTGTTCCCGGCTTTCCTTTATAGCCTTGATAGGATTCACAGAAGGCAGACAGGCGGACTCACCCTTGCTTACCTTCTGTGCCACCTTTGCACCAATTAAAAAACAGACACAACATAATGTGCCTGTCATCAATATAGTCAATACTGTTGTCATACTTCCTCCAAGTCAATGCCTTCAATAACGGCTCTTACTTCAAGAATATGCAAATACTGTCCCATAATGCTCTGCTGTTCTCTTAACACTTCAGCCGGGCAATTATGCTCAGGCTGTTCTACAATGCTTTTAGCTTCTTCTCCTTCGGGATAACAAGTTGTTCTGTAAGATGCTTCAATTCTTGTATTCAAAGCCTTTAACTTATTATAACGAATTTTTGTCTGCAAGTATTCTGCTATAAACCTTTTCTTGTAGTCATTGCTTATCATCATTTTTAGTGTGTCTTTGAATTTCATACGTCCTCCTATATAACTGTTATGGTTTCGCCATAATCGTATTGCCGTTCCTGTTCTCGCTCTGTATTAAAGTGATACTGTGATTGCATCTCAATAACACTTGTGTCAAATGTAACCTGTTCCCTGACTTCATGCGCAATAGCAAGTCCCATCATTTCGTCATCGTGACAGCCGATAGGTGCTTCAATACGCCCTTTTTCGTTGCGTATAATCGTCAAAAGCTCCTCTAAAGTTTCTTTGTCGTTTATCGTATCGCAATGCTCTCTGACTATCTCAATAAGCCTTGATATGATTGTCGGACGTGTTAAAGATGTTGTCTTAAAGCCGAAACGCTTTTCCAACTTGCCTGTGTAGGTGTCAACAGCTTCACGGACGTATTGATTCGGATAACCAAGCCTTTGTAATTCCTTAATGGGATATGTATCAAAATTTGCTTCAATGCCGATTAAAGCATCGCCGTAAAACTTTCCTAAACAGTAAATCTGCCTTGTGTATTGGTCTGCATCAAATTGTTGCTTAAACTTCGCAACCTGTATTCCTGTCTTTGCATCAATGCAGTGAGCAGTGTAAAAGTCAGAACCGTCACCTGCCGTATCGCCGCCTATAGCCATTTTGGTAAACTTCAATTGACTCGGTAGAGTAAATAGCTTGATGTAACCGTCCTTGTCGTTCACCCACTCAATATTTGTTATTTTTAAGCCGTCATAATCATACTTGAAGTAGCCTGTTTTCAAAGGCTCTTGTAACCTCTCCAGCCTTTTGAGAATAACAGCCACGTCAAACACATTCTTGCCCGATAAAAGAAAAGCCTCTTGCGGTGTACACGGATATTCCTGCTTTAATAGGTCCTTGTCAAGATATTTGTCATACTTGTTCCAATACCAATAAAGCTGTTCGGCAGTAAGCTTCTTGTCATCCCTCAACCACCGTAAACGCTCATATATCCAATCTTGCTTGTTGTCAACATCTTTGAGAAAAGCTGCCTTTATGTCCTCATTGCCGAAATTTATAAAATACTCTTTTGTTCGCCACCACTCGTAAAAACAGTTGATGTGAACACCGCTGTCCCACATCTTTTGGTAGTCGTTGTAGCCGTTTGCCGTACTTTCGTATATCTTGATACAGTTCTTTGTAAAGGCTTCTCCGAGTGCTGCCTGAATAGGCGATATGCCATCCTTCCAAAAGGCACATTCCGACCCGTGAAAGAAGTTTACCGTCCTTGAACGTCCAACATCCTTTGTAGCCGTATCAACCGCCCAACTGCTGTTTATCTTTTCAAAAAGTAACTGTTTGCGGTTGTTGAACTTTTCCGTAGGCTTCAACAGCTCCGGTAACTGTGCGTAAGGAAATTTAGCCTTGTTCTGGAATATCGCTTCTGCATTGTCGCTCTTGTCCGCAAGCGTATAGCCTTGAAAATTCCTGTTTAATAAACTGCAAGATAGCTGATATGCCGTCACAAGCGTTGTAAAGCCTTGTTGTCTGCCCTTCAAAACCAATAGGCATATATCTGTTATTTTCCCTTCGTTAAAGTCCTTTATGGCATTGTTAAGCGTATTTATAAAGTCATGCTGTACTTCATTCAGGAAGAACGGCATCGTCCGTTGATTTTTGTCGACAACAATAAAAACAAGCTCTATCAGCTTTTCGGGATTTTGCTTAACCTCGTTTAATAACTTGCGGTTTTCAATAAGCTCGTTTGCAACCGCTGTTCGAAAGTCTCTGTCGAAGTCAATGCTTTGTAACTCGTCCCATTTTTCCTTTCGCTTCTGAATAAGATAATCTGCAGTATACGTCACAAAACATCTTCCAATCGCTTAACAGCAATATCCGCATCAATAGTTTGTTTGGTACTGAATTCGTCCCTTGCCTTGCGTTCAAGCCACCATAATGAAAGACCAACATTTCCCTGTTCAATAGCTTCAACTACATTTAATCGTGCCTTCAATGTTGGATTTTGCTTCAAAGTCTCTTTTCGCTCCGAAAAATCTGGATTTTCATTGCAATAGTTGTATAGAGTAGATGTAGCAATATTGGCGTAAATACAGGCTTCACGGTCTGTCATACCACGCATAAAAGCATCTTCTAATTTTTGTATCGCTTTTTTTGTCATTACGGTCGGTCTGCCAACCTTTTCAGCCATTCTTTTCACCTTCCATTTTAACGCAAAAAGACACTGCCCCGGTGAGAGCAATGCCTTTTGTTTTTTCTCTATTGTATACTATATACTTTGTTTTAGTCACATTCAATAGGAATTAGTCACATTCAATAAGATTTAGTCACACCAAGTCACAAACATTTTCTAAATCTACTCTTTTTTTCCGTCAAGTATCTTCTGTACATTCTTCAATGCACGTCCGTGTACCGTTGTCACCCACGTATACTCCCTGTTAATCTTGTCAGCAATATCTGATAGGCTTATGTGCTGTATGTACCGCAAATGTAGAATTTTGTACTCTGTAGGGCTGTAAAGCTGTTCCAATACGCTCACAACCTTTTTCTTTTCCTCAATAAGCTTAGCAACGCACTCAGCTATATCTTCCTCCAGTGCAACACACTTCACTATAGCATCTGCCATCTTTGATTTGCTGCCGCTTGAAGCAACCTTTTCTCCATCCATATTTGCTGATATGCTGAGTGCCACCTCTTTCCATTGCCGTTGCTCAATCAGCTTGTTTTCGAGCATCGTTTCAAACTTTTCGACTTGCTCCAAGAAAAGCTGTGCTTTGCTTTTTTTCACCATTATACTCCACCTGTTCAAGCTTCAATTTGCTGTAACCTAACAGCCTCTCTTTTTCCACACATCTCACATCTTTAAGCCTTGCCGTAAATCAAGGCTTCTCGAATAAGTCCTCCAAATCAACGTCAAAGCCTGCCCTTTTTGCCCTCTCGCCAATAATGCTGTTGCCGTTACTCCTGTCCGGCGGTGCTTTGTTCTGCTCTCGGCTGAGCCATGAATTTATAAAACGGCAGACTCCACCCTTGGTCTTGCGATTCTTGGGATTTGCAAGTAGCCAGCCTGCCATGTTGCGTAGCTGCTGTTCTATGTCGACGGCAGGGTAAAGTAAACGCCATTTGTCAACGTCACAGGCTTGTACCTCGTACTGTGTGCCGTCGTTGAGAGGCAGCGTAGGAAACGGCGAAGACGGTACCTGCGCTGAAGCTTCGTCAGAAGCTTGTAAATTAACTTCCTCAACTTCTTCTTCAACCTCTACCTCATCCTCAAGCTTGTTTTGCTTGTTTTTGCTTGTTTTTGCTTGTTTTGTTTGATTTTGCTTGTTATCGTTACTGTCCCGGTTGCCTTGCTTTACCGCATTGCTGTTGCCTTTCGGAGCTCCGCCTTTCTTGCCGGCTTCACTTCTCGCACGTGAAGTCTCCTCGTAACTCTCATCGTCTCTGTCAAACTGTTGCTTAATAAAGGAAAAAGCCATAGCAACAATGGGTGACATCTCACTTGGAGCTTCACCCGTACTCTGGTATGTAAATATAGCCTTTATTAACTCTCCTGCATCAGCGTCGCAAAGACCTTGGAACTGTGCACTCCATTCCTTGTATACCTTAAAGGACTTCTTTTCACTCAATATTTTCATTCCTTCCCAACGTTTCGTTAAAACGGTAAATCTTCTTCCGTTGATATTTCCTCAAAATTCGCCGCCGTTGCTGCCGATGAAGAGCCTTGTGCCTCATCAGACATAGATGTGCTTGCCGAAGACGGCAGCAAACCTTGCGAGCTTTCTTGTAAATTGCCGCAGAAATTGCATTCCTCCGCTATAATGACGTTGCCGTACCTCTTGACACCGCTTGCATCAACCCAATTCCTGTTCTGAAGCACACCTATAATAATAATCTGCTTGCCTTTGGTAAAATATTTGGTGATAAATTCAGCAGTGTTGTTCCAAGCTTCCACCGTAAAAAAGTCCGATGTGCTTTCTTCGCCCTGCTTTGCAAACCGCCTTCCCACAGCGAGCCTGAAGGAACAGACCGTGTGACCGTTGGGTGTGACCTTCCTGTCGGGATCCGTTACTAAATTGCCTTGTAAAAATACCTTGTTAATACCTGCCATTTTCCTTCTCCTTGTCAGCTTCAATGTTTAATTTGCT
>JAZNIM010000219.1:0-3924 GCA_045577475.1 Eubacteriales bacterium
GTTCGGTGCAGGGGGAGGAGTTCTGTTTATTCCCAGCCACCTTGTTGCGGATGTTGTTGAAGGTGCGGCAAAGACTCACGTTAAGGATGACTTCGGCTTTGAAATGATTGGGCAGAACAAGTTCACAACAGCTCAGATTGACAGAAATACATGGACCGTTGAAATGCTTGATATGCTCCTTGAATGGATTAAAACCGACCCCAGAGGCGAGCAGTACCGTGACCTTGACTGGTCTAAGGAATACGCCCTTGCCATTAACGGCGACCCTAATGACACACAGACGGCGCTTTGAAAATAATGAATAATGAATAATTAATAATGAATAATGAATAATTTAGGTCAGAATTCCTGCGGAATTCTATCATTAATTAATTGAATTGGGGAGTTATTAAGATGAATACATATTTTAACGGAAAAGTAGCGGTTGTTACAGGCGCAGGCGGAACTATTTGTTCTGAGATTGCGAGGGATTTGGCAAGCCTTGGAATAAAGGTTGTGCTTGTGGGAAGAACTTTGGAAAAGCTTGTCAAGGTAGAGCAGGACATTAAAGCAAAGGGCGGCACATGTATGTGTGTTCCCTGCGACGTTACCGATGAGAAGGCTGTTGAGGTGCTTGCGGAAACCGTGGAAAAAAAATACGGCGGATGCGATTTTCTCATTAACGGTGCAGGAGGCAACAATCCCAAGGCAATGCCTTCGGTTACTGCTTTCGATGAACGAGAGCTGCAGGAGGACAGACCTGAAGACTTCAAGGGCTTTTATAATGTTGACATGGAAGCCTTTGAGTCTGTGCTTAAAATTAATACAATGGGAACGGTGTACCCAATCAAGGCTTTTGCAAGGCAGATGATAAAAAAAGGAAGCGGAAGTATCATAAACTTTGCAAGCATGAACAGCTATTGTCCTCTTACACGCTGCTTTGCGTATGCCATGAGTAAGGCGGCGGTGGTGAATCTCACCCAGTCCTTTGCGGCTTATTTTGCAAACACGGGAATAAGAATAAACGCCATTGCTCCCGGCTTTATTGTTAATGAAAGAAGCAAGGCATACCTCGGCACTGTTGAGGACGGTCTTACAAAGCGTGGTCAACAGGTAATCGGACATACTCCCATGGGAAAATTCGGACAGGCACAGGATATTACAGGCTGCGTAAGATGGCTAATTGACGAAAGTGCCTCCTCCTTTGTTACGGGTACAACAATTCCCGTGGACGGCGGATTTCTTACACTAAGCGGTGTGTAATATGACCCTAAAACCTACTCAAGAAGGAAAGTGAAAAAATGCTTCTTACAGATTATTTAAGATACCCAAAGGACAGTACATGGGACATTGCACGTCAGTGTGGAGTAGAGCACGGGACAATTCGTCTTCCCGAGGACGGAAAATTTGACTATTGCGACGAAACCCATTGGAAAAAAATCCTCGGTGATTACTGTGCCTACGGCTTGAAGCCGATTATTGTTGAGCCTATGCCCAATGAGCTTCATGACCACATCAAGGCAGGGGACGAAAAGAGGGACGAGTGCATCGAAAAGGTAATTAAAATGCTTCCCGTAATGGATGAGCTTGACATCAGAACCATCTGCTTTAACTGGATGGCACATGTGGGCTGGTACCGTTCTTCGGCAGACATTCCCGAAAGAGGCGGTGCGCTCGTAACAGGCTTTGATATGAGTAAATATGTTCCTACGGAGCACTCCATAACCGAAAAGCAGTTATGGGATAATTATGAGTATTTTGTAAAAGCTGTTGTTCCTCATGCCGAAAAGCATGGAATAAAGCTGGCACTTCATCCCGATGACCCGCCGAGAAAACTGGGAAATGTGTCAAGAATCATGGTAAGCTATAATAACATCCGCAAGGCGGTATATGATATTTGCAAAAGTCCGTCGCTTGGTGTTACAATGTGTCAGGCGAATTTCCATATCATGGGTGAGGACCTTGTGAAGGTAATTCCCGAAATGCGTGATAAAATCTTCTTTGTTCACTTCAGAAACACCACGGGAAATATTGATAAATTCCGCGAAACCTTCCATGATAACGGCGATTTGCCCATGGCAGAGCTTCTTCGGGTTTATCACGAAAACGGCATTGATGTTCCAGTACGTGTTGACCATGTACCAACCATGCTTGGTGAAAGCTCCGTAAATCAGGGCTATGATGCACTTGGCAGATTTTTTGCCATAGGCTATCTCAAGGGAATTCTTGAGGCTGTGTGCGGTAAATAAGGATGCTTTTGCACGGGTGGCTTGTGCCATACCGTGTTCTTTTTTTGGAAACTTGTGAATTCACGCGAACGATTTTTACATTTTTGTGTAAATATTGAATGGTTTGTGCAAAAAGGTCTTGAAACGGATGAAAGAATTTGATATAATCGTGTCGAATTTTGAGTCAGAGGTGACGAGGTTGGCAAAAGTTAAGGAAAACGTTAAAACTTCATCCAGAAATCCCAATACAGGTGTGTCGGTATGGGATTTACAGGTTGTTGAGAATGAGCCGGGGGAAAATTCGGTTCAGGATCCAATGATTGCAGAGCTTACAAAGCATCATAGAATGCATAACCACGTATTTAACGAAATAGTAATGGTGGTAAGAGGCGAAGCCAATATCGTATCCATGAATGACGGTATTTCAATAAAAGCACCGTTTCTTGTTGTGTATCCCGAGGGAGTGCCTCATGTTCAGATAAACAACTATGAACACGGTTATAAAAGATACCTTGTAAACTGCTTTGACGAGTTTTTTTCAAGATGCGGACTGTCTTCCGAGGAATATGATGCCATTGCAAACGAACGTCAGGTTTATGCCATACAGCTTGACGAACGTGAAAAAGAAATCCTTGAAGCGATATGCAACCTGATAATGACCTTCAACGAGGAGGAAGTCGAGGCTAAGGAGCAGATGATAGCCATGCTTATACGCAGGGTGGCGAAGCTCAAGTGCCGTGAAAACCTGCTTCGTGAAAGTGATGTTGTCAACTTCGGAAAGCACTACTTCGGTTCACTTTTAAAATATATTGCCGAGAACTGCTCGGATAAGCTTTCTCTCGGTACTCTTGCCTCCACGTTTTATGTAAGCCGAACAAAGCTTGCTACGGATTTTAACGAAGTTATGGGAATGAGTGTCGGCGAATATGTACTAAAGGTAAGAATTGACAGAGCAAAGGTCAAGCTTTATGAGGGAAGAACCATATCCGAGGTTGCTTATGATTGCGGATTTGCTTCCACAAGCTATTTTATCCAGAGCTTCAAGAAAATTATGGGCATAACACCCAAGCAGTATATTGAGGAAGTGAGGATAAAAAAGAACAAGGAGCTTATTGATTATCAGAAAACCGAATTTGATGATAATAATATGGGATTTTACTCGTCAAATTACAGAAAAATGTCAAAATAGTACTTTTCAACTTGAAATTGTACAAAAATTACATTTTTTTGTATAAAACCGACATATTGCTTCGTTTTTGAGATTTTGACAAAAATAAACGTGGTACGATTATTACATTTTAGTCATAAATTGCTTACATTTTTTTCTTTACTTTGACATACAAAAGGAATATAATAGAAACTGGATGGAGCGTTACATTTGCTCAATCAAAGAAATAAATTTTAGGAGAGATTTGTATGAAAAAAACATTCAAAACATTGACAGCACTTGTGCTTGCAATGCTCATGGCAATATCTTCCTTTGCCGCACCTTCAATGGTGGGCACTGTTGAAGATGTGTCTGATGCAGATGTGCAGACACAGGTACAAACAGATGCGGCAGACCTTGCTGCGGAACATGAAAGTAACTTTACACCCGGTATAAATATGCTTACGGGAACAAAAGATGCCCTTGATTTCAACAGCGGCTCCACAACAAGCGGTTCGGACTATAAAGACGCTGACGGAAAAACTGTTTTGAAAAGAGGCGGTTATTACA
>JAZNIM010000220.1:0-23219 GCA_045577475.1 Eubacteriales bacterium
TACAAGCCATCAGGCATTTTTGACAAGAGAGGCTCTCAGCAACATTGCCGAAACCACTTGTCAGAATATTACAGACTATTTTGCAGGTGTTCAGGGCAAAAACGAGCTTTGCTTCAATGACGGAAATGTGGTGAACTGCAAAGCTTGCTGTAAGTAAGAGTTATTTATTGTTAATAAAGTTTAGCCGCCTTGTGATATGCACCCCAAAAGTTAGACACTTTTGGAGGAGCATATTTTTATGTCAAAAAAGCAGAAAAAGTACTCGTCAGAATTTAAGATTCGTGTTATAATGGATATGCTAGAAAACCGATTGGGGTATCACAGAATTACAATGGTTATGCGTAACAACGGTTATGAAGTCAATCATAAAACCGTTCAAAAGCTAATGAATAGCCTTGGATTGAAAGGCAAACAGAGTAAAAATGGCAAATATCATTCCTATAAGGGTGAGGTTGGCAAGGTTGCAGATAACCTATTGCACAGAGATTTTCATGCAGAGAAACCTTTTGAAAAACCAACAACCGACATTACATAGTTTAAGATTGGTGATGAAAAGGTTTATCTTTCTCCCGTGTTGGATATGTTCAACCGTGAAATCATCTCTTATTCTATTTCTACAAGTTCTAATCTATGGCAAATACGCGAAATGTTAGATGGTTTATTTTCCAAGTTGCCTGCTGATGCACGACCTTTGTTTCACTCCGATCAAGGCTGGCAATACCAACACGCTGAATATCAAAGGCTTTTTGCCGAACACAACATTACGCAAAGTATGTCTCGAAAAGGAAACTGTATGGACAATGGCATTATGGAAAACTTCTTCGGCAGGCTTAAAGTTGAAATGTATTACGGCGAAAAATTTGAATCCCCTCGGGGATTCATTAAAAAGTTAGAAGAATATATACATTACCACAATAACGAAAGAATCCCTCTAAAACTAAAAGGAATGAGTCCGGTACAATACCGAACTCATTCAATAGCAAGTTAATATTTATTTTTTGTCTAAACTTTTGGGTTCACTTCAAAAAGCTGCAAGTGCTTAAATCCACCTTATTCCACAAAAGCAAAAATCACATTCGGATGCACATTGAGAAGTGTTGCAGGACATGCCGTGGTAATCATGCCGCTTCTTACTGCTTCAACAGCCGCCTTTTTGTTCTTGCCGTTTGCAGCAATAATTATTTTCTTTGCCTTCAGAATGCTTCCCATCCCCATTGTAAGAGCCTTTGTGGGAACTTCTTCTTTAGATGCAAAGAAGCGTGAGTTCGCCTCAATGGTACTTTCGGTAAGGTCTGTAATGTGTGTACCGCTGTACAGCTTTTCATCAGGTTCATTAAAACCAATATGTCCGTTTCCGCCAATACCCAGAAGCTGAAGGTCAATGCCGCCCATGCTTTCAATCTTTGCATCATACTCTGCACAGTGCTTTTCAACATCGGTTGCAAGTCCTGAGGGAATATTGATATTTTCCTTCTTTACATTCACCTTGCTGAAAAGGTGCTTTTCCATAAAGTATCTGTAGCTTTGGTCATTGTCGGGAGCAAGTCCGTGGTATTCATCAAGATTAAAGGTTGTAACGCCTGAAAAGTCAACCTTGCCTTCGTTATACATTTCAGCAAGCTTTTCATAAGCTCCAACGGGAGTTGAGCCTGTTGCAAGACCGAGAACGCATTCTTTTTTACCGTTAACCGTGTCTGCTATTTCCTTTGCGATAAAAGCAGACATTTCTTCGTATGTGTCAAATTTTATAAACTTCATATTTAAAACTCACTTTCCACTTCACTGATATATTTCTGAAGATTTGCAAAGCCTGTAGATATACCGTAGATACAGTCCTCTTTGCCTTCAAATTCTATTGACAGATATCCGTCATAGCCTGCCTTCTTCATGATTCGGATGCACTGCTTAACGGGGACATTGCCCTGTCCGATAATTGCACCTCTGAGCCAGTTTCCGCCTCTTGTGAGAATCAAGCCGCTGCCGGGGTGCTGTCCGCTTCCCGAATACTTATGCATATCCTTTGCGTGTGCGTGAACAGCATAAGGAGCAACACGGGATACGGCTGTTACATTGTCCTCATCAACACAGGAGAAGTTACCGAAGTCAACAAGAAGACCGTAGTTGTCGTGAGCAACCGCATTTACAAGTCTTTCAACTCTGTCGCTGTCCTGTGCAATTGTGCCGTGGTTTTCTGAGCATGTTTTGATACCCAGGGTTGCACCGTATTCCGTAACCTTTCTTGCATTTGCCGCAATTGTGGGAAGCATCAAATCAAAGCTTCTTCCAAGACCTGTTTTTGTAAGTGCATAACACACATCGTGGCGCATAACCGAAGCACCCAGAATTTTTGCAACGTCAAGCTGGTCACAAAGACGCTTTACTTCCTTTTCGTTTTCCTCATCGTTTCCCTTGAAAAGGTTAGCACCGATGGTATATGCGTTTATTGTCATTCCAAGCTCATCGGCACGCTGCTTGATTTTGAAGGCATATTCCTTCTGCTCATCAAGTGTTGCGCCTTCTTTAGGTGACATATCAATAAATTCTATTGCTTCAAGACCGATTTTTCTTGCTTCTTCAACAGTGTCGTACTGGGTAAGCTTTCCCTGTCTTATGTACTGCTGAAATGAGTATGAGCTAACCGATATTTTCATTCTTGTCCCGTCCTTTCAGATTAAAGAATAACCTCGTGGCCTGTTCTTGCAGACTCATAGATGGCATCCAGTATCTTCATAACAATAATACCGTCATCGGCGGTTGCATTACATTCGCATCTGCCCAAAATACAGTCTGCAAAGTGCTGCATTTCCGCTCCGAACAGCTCTCTTGATTCCTTGAAATTCTTTATATCAATCTTACTGTCTGTCATAAAGCCGTTGATGTTGGAGTAGAACATAAGGTCTCCGCTTCCTGTCATAAGACCGCCCTTGTCGCCGCAGAGCATAAGTCCGCTTTTGGGTGTATCGTTAACGGCATAAGCTGTTTCAAGCTGAATAACAGAGCCGTTGTCAAAGCGGATAAGTGCCGTTCCGAAGTCCTCAACATCGCATATATCATCGGGCTTTGCATTTTTAGGCATCCAGCCAACGTGTGTTTTAAGAGCCTTTCTGTCCTCACCCAGCTTTGAGAAGGTTGCAGCATATACGGACACAGGCTTGTGGGAACCCATAAGGTACCTTGCTCTGTCAATTACGTGTACGCCAAGGTCGATAACAGGACCGCCGCCGCTTCTTGAAGTATCACCGAACCAGCCGCCGGGATTGCCGTGACGTCTTACATACTGTGCCTTTGCGTAATATATTTCGCCGAGGTAATCCTTATCAATAAAGTCCTTTGCAATTCTTGTATCGTCTGCAAAGCGTGTAACAAAGCCAATCATAAGGAGCTTGCCGTTCTTTTCGGCAGCCGCCTTCATTTCTTCGGCTTCCTTTGCGTTATATGCCATAGGCTTTTCGCAAAGCACGTGAAGTCCCGCATTAAGTGCTGCTATTGTGCACTTTGCATGGTTGCAGTTCCACACACAAACATCGGCTGCATCAAGCTTTTCGTTTGCCAGCATGTCCTCAACACTAAGGTATCTCTTTTCAATACCGTAAGCGTTACAGGTTTCATTGAGTCTATCCTCATCAATATCGCAGGCTGCTACAATTTCAACCTCTTTTACTGTTTTGTATGCTTGAAGGTGGGTATTCGCAATGTTACCTGCACCAATCATGCCGATTCTTATTTTTTCCATTTCAGTTTTCCTCCATCATCTTTGTAAGATAATCAGATGCGGTCTTGATATCCTTTGCCGGGTCATCGCCAACCTCTCTTTCAATTGTAAGAAATCCCTTATAGCCGATGTCCTCAAGAGCTTTAAGGTACTTTGCAAAATCAACAGTACCCGTTCCGAGAGGAACTTCTTCAAAGTATCTTACTCCCTGTGCTTCAACGGGAACGGGATGAACCACTCTGTAAATATATTCGGGATTACCCTTAACAAGCATATTGCCGTCCTTTGCATGGGTGTGAACGATATACTTCTGAAGGTTATAAACAGCACCTACAGGGTCATCGCCTGTTACCATTACAAGGTTTGCAGGGTCAAGGTTAACAGCAACGCCTGTGGAATTAAGGCTGTCAAGGAACTTTTTAAGTGTTGCACTTGTTTCGGGACCTGTTTCGATGGCAAAGTGAGAACCTATGGAGTCCGCATACTTTGACAGCTCAAAGCAAGCCTCCTGCATGATTTTATATCTATCGTGGTTTTCGTCCTCGGGAACAACACCGATATGGGTTGTAACTATATCAGTTTCAAGCTCCTTTGCAAGGTCAAGAATTCTCTTGGACTTTTCGATAAGCTCAGGGTTAAGCTCCTTGTTGCCAAATCCCATGCCAAGGTCACCGCAAAGTGCACTGAAGCACATGCCGTGTGACTTTAATCTTTCAAGAAGTGCCTTTTTTCTGTCGGCGGTAATCTCCCAGGGAGAGTTTTCGCCTTTGGTGGCATACATCTGCACACCCTTTGCACCGATTTTTGCTGCCGCATCAATGGCATCAAGAGTAGGCATACGGAAGGAGTCGGTAATTACACCAATCGGAAACTTGTACATTTTACACATTCCTTTCAAATCAAAAAAACATATTGATTTATTTTCAAATTCATTATATAATATAATCGTGCTGAAATCAAGACATTATTTTGCCAAAAGATAGAATTATATTGCTTTTTCGAGGTGACACCATGCTTCCCATACGTTATGAACGCCACTTACTCACAAATTCGCATCTTCCTTTCATTTTCCACACCGACACAATTGAATACTCCAAAGGCAGCTATTCCAACTGGCACGACAACACGGAATTTCTCTATTGCATCAAGGGAAGCGGTGTTGTTCACAGTGACAACAAAACCATCCTTATGAAGGAAGGCGATACGGTGGTCATCAACGCAAGATGCCTTCACTACATCACCTCCCCCTCATCCGTAACCTACCGCTGTCTGATTATAGATAACAGCTATTTTGTTGACAACGGCTTTGACATAGCGAAGCTGAAATTTATTACCCATTTCACTGATGAAACTGCGGGCGTGCTCATGGAAGAAATCAACAGCACATACTCAGACAGCTCTCTAACCTTCAGAATAGCACAGATACGCCTTTCGGTTCTCAATTACCTGCTTCACGTATGCAGGAATTACATGAACATCAATGTTACCGAAACGGGAGGCAAAATTTCAAAGAGCCACGAAGCAATTCTTAAAGCTGTGGAATTTATTGACAACAACTACGAAAAGCACCTTTCAATCGACGAAATTGCTTCTGTTGCATGCTTCAGCAAGTACCACTTTTCCCGTCTTTTCAAGAACTACACAGGCTTTACCGTGGTTGAACACATCAACGGAAGACGGTGTGAAAATGCAAAAATCATGCTGGAAAACGAAAACAAATCCATAGCGGACATCGCCTCGGAATGCGGCTTTGAGAGCAGTTCGTATTTTGCAAAGGCATTTGAAAAAGCCTTCGGAATTCTTCCGTCAGCATACAGAAAGAATACTACACGGATGTAGCGTTTTCCTTCTTCCGTCGAGTAACAAACCTCAGAAATGTATGCATAAAAAACTCAAAGTACCTACCGTTACAGTACATAAGACTAAGCACACACACAGAAACTCCAAAGGAAATAACGCCTTTTAATAAAACACCCGCCGCCGTGCAAGGAATAAAGGAAGTAAGCACAAAGCAAAGAAACGAGGTCACAAAGCTTGTGAGAATATAAGAGCACATCTCCTTGAGAAAAGCTCTGCTATCTCTATTTCCAAAGCCGTATTTATACAGCATTTTAACCTCAAAATACAGCGGAACTGTTACCGTTGACAGGAGCGTTCCCAAAAACACACCGAATATTCCCATGTTTTTTACAAAAATCACAGACAGCACAAAATTCACCCCTGCTCTGACCAATGGAATGAAACGTGTTTGCCTGAAGATGCCGAAGGTGTTGAGAAAAATCTGTACAGGGTCTCTGATACAAGAAAAATAAAAGCATGCGGCAATAACTGCCATTTCAGCCGTTGTAAACAGCATATTTTCACCAAGCCACAGCATAATAAACGGGTTAACCGTGGATACAAGAACGCACAGTCCCACGGTAAGCAAAAAGAAATTCATAAAGTACAGCTTTCGCATTACCGATTCACTTTTTTCCCCTCTGTCACCTGCACCGAGGTTTCCGACACTTGCCCCCACTGCGTTTATCGCAACATCAAAGAATGCACCCACCGTACCTATTACAAGAGCGTAGTTTGAGTATTTTCCCATCCCTGAAAGTCCTATATACATAGACAACAGCAGACTGTCTGTGCTTCTGCACAGCGTGCCTCCCACCTTATGCCACAGCAGTGCTCTCACATTGGCAGCAAGCATTGTATAATATCCCCTTTCCGGGGTTCTTTTTTTGCCTAAAAAAGGGTAAGCCTTATCTGCATATCTATTTAAAATAATGTCACGGACAGTAATTACAAAAATCCTCGTTATCAGATATGCAATATAATTTTCAGTCAGCACAAGAACCGCACTCTGTCCGATTAAAGCAATTATATTAACGGGCAGATTGAGAGCCGACACCACATACAAACGCTGGTCACATACAACAAGTGTCTTTTTGGGTGCAAGAATATAAGACAAGGCTGTATGCAGCGAAAACAGAATGTACGCCGTCTGAAGCTGTCTTATGTCAATACTGCTTTTTGACAAGCTCTCCAGCATCGGCATGGCACACAGGCTTAAAAGCAGTGTTACAATTGCAACAATCCCGTTCACCTTACCGTAAAAATGCATTATTGCAGAAATCTTATCCTCGTCCTTTTTTGCCAACGGCTTGTAGAGTGACTGAGCAATGGCTGCACCTATTCCAAGCTCACACAGGGATACCACCGAAAATATATTTCCGAAGAATCCGCCAAGTCCCAGATATTCGCTGTTAAGCGTCCGTACGAATATTCCTCTGCCAATAAAGCTGGTTATCATTGCCACAATTCTGCCCGCAATACTGAAGGCAACATTGCGCCCCGACAAATCGGTTCTTGATTTAGTCATCGCTTCTCACTCCAATTCTATTTAAGTATATCGGAGGCGGAAGGCTTTTATGTTATTACAGGTATTTTTACACAAGCCTGACTGAAAAAACGGATGCAAAAAAACAATTTTGTGCTTGCACAACTAGGAATTTCATGCTATAATTCAAATGAACTTACAGTCCGACAACGTGAAAGGAGTACAACCATGCTCAGAATTCCGCAAATCAACAAGCAGGCTTTCCGAGGACTTCTCGCACAGCACCGCCCTTGTGAGGACGGATTTTTCCTGCCAAAAGACGGTCAGATAAACTTTGATTTTACCAATGACGACTATTCCGTTACACTGAACGGCGAAAGCTGTCCCGTAAGAAGCTGCCGTGTGTCGGCAATTCCCTTTAACAGAACATGGCCGGGAAAGCAAAGAGATTTATCCCAAACCGAGCGTGCATCCTTTATCACCTTCAGCTCTGACGAAAGTGTAAGGGTTTGCGTTAAAACCTCATTAATATCGGATGCTCCCGTCATCCGCCCCCTTAAAGAGGAAATATTGCCGAGTGTTGACGGTGACAAAATCACCTTTGAGCTTACACATCCCGGAACCTATGTTCTTGAGCCATGCGGCAGCAGCAGGGTTCTTCACATATTTTTTAATCCCGTAAAGGATTATCCCGATGCCGAAAAGGCAACCTATTATTTCGGTCCCGGTCTGCATTTTCCCGGAACTATAAACCTTCGTAACAACGACACCGTTTACATTGACAGCGAAGCGATTGTATTCGGCTCACTGTACACAACGGGTGCTGAAAATGTAAGAATTTTCGGCGGCGGTATTCTTGACAACTCTTTTGAGGAAAGAATCGTTGAGCACTGCTACGAAAATTTCACAAAGGGCACTCTCAGAATATACAACTCCTCTAATTTCAGCATTGAAGACATTATTCTCATGAACTCCTCCACATGGATTTTATCAATGTTCTACTGTCACAATATAAACATTGACAACGTAAAGCTTGTGGGACACTGGCGGTACAACACCGACGGAATTGACATTGTAAATTCAAGCAATGTCACCATCAAAAACAGCTTTATACGCTCCTTTGACGACACTGTTTCAATCAAGGGCATATACGAGTATCCGGATGCAGTTGAGAATATCACCGTTGATAACTGCGTGCTGTGGTGCGGTTGGGGATATACCTGCGAAATCGGTGTTGAAACAAAAGCCGCCACCTTCAGAAACATCACCTTCAAGAACAGTTGTTGCATACATGTGTCGGGTCCTGCTCTTGCCATTCCCAATCATCTGAACTCTCACGTGTATTCCATACGCTATGAGAACATGAGCGTGGAATTTCAGCACTATACTCTCGCACAGATTTACCAGCGAACGGATGACATGAATTTTGATGAACACAAAAGACCTGTAAATCCTGTTCTTATTAATCTCACCAACAGAAAGGACGACAACCTTCCCATAGATGTAAGATGTGAGGGAGCAGGCTGCACCCATGACATTGAATTTGAAGACATTTACGTATTTACAGACAAGCCTGATACCCGTCCTTCAATAATTATGTTTTCCGAAATGGAAAATGTCTTTATGAGCAATATTAGAATCAAAAACTTACATCTGAACGGCGAAAAGCAGTTTAGTCTTGACCGTTTTAACACACGCATTGAAAACATAAAAAAACTTACTCAGGAATAGTTTTATTTCCCGGTCAAACAAATCACCCCCGACTTTCTCGGAGCTTTTG
Source organism: Eubacteriales bacterium (assembly GCA_045577475.1). Lineage (GTDB taxonomy): Bacteria > Bacillota > Clostridia > Oscillospirales > CAG-382 > UMGS1387. Next base: position 8,818 of record JAZNIM010000220.1, read on the forward strand.
CTCAGGGATTGTCGGGGGCGTTTTTAAATCATTTAATATGCAGTTGTTAAAGCTTATTCATTTGTGACATCCGTCCACACTTCACCGTCCTGCTCAGTCACGGTATACTCATGAGAGTTGGATGCTTCCTGTATTGCAATGTAGTACCAGGAGAACACATCGCTGTTATCGCTCCAGCTTATCATATCCTCATGCAGGCAGTCAGCCGACCCTGGAGTGCGGCACAGCACCCTGTTAATCATGGTAACAGCCTCGGCACGGGTAATAAAGCTGTCGGGTCTGAAGGAGTTATTTCCATAGCCTTCAATCCAGCCTTTGGATGCCGCCTTGAGAATTTCCTTTTCTGCCCAGTGTCCCGAAATATCCGAGAACTTTTCAGTAAGCTCCGTATCGTTCTCATCAAATCTTGCACATATTGCCGCAAATTCAGCTCTCGTAATATAAGCATCCGGGGCAAATATGTCATCTGCTCTGCCTTCAACGATACCTAACTTTGAAAGGGTAGAAACCTCTGTATTATACCATGCAGCAGCGTCAACATCGTTAAAACTGTTGGTCTTTGTGAGGTTGGACTGTCTTACCTCGTCCTTTAAGAGTCTGTAGAATATTACCGCAACCTCACCTCTTGTGATATTGTTGTTGGGTCTTACGGTTTTATCGGGATAACCAAAAATGTACGCCGTATGCTTTTCGCCGTCAAGCTCGGAAGGAACGTTATTTTCTTCCTTTTCAACCTCAATCCATTTAGCATACACCGTTGTATTCTTTGTCATTACAACTTCGGTCATCTGCGTTTCAAGCTCTTTTTCAAGATACCATCCGTCAAACAAAAAGCCTTCCTTTTCGGGTTCTTCCGAAAGATATGCCGTTTCGCCGTAGCGGTACTGACGTGACTCAACAGTATCACCGCTGTTTGTTTCATAAGTCAGTGTGTACTTGGTAACAGCCATTCCGCCCCCGCCACCGCCTGAGGACTTCTTTGTCCACTTGGCATAAAGTGTAATATCTTCTGTTACGGGCATGTCAAAATCGTATTTGTTTTTTAAATCAGAGTCGATATACCATCCCTTGAAGGTATATCCGCTCTTTTTGGGATTTGACGGCTTATCTACCGTTCCGCCGTTTTCGCACTCTGCGTCTTCAATATGGCTTCCGCCGTTTGTTTCAAAGGTAACGGTATTCATCGGCTTTTTCCACTGTGCATAAAGGGTAGTCGTACATCCTCCGTTACCGTTGTCATTTTGGAAAATATATTCGTTGTCGCCGTTGTACTCTTCACCGCTTCCGTCAGCACTTGTGTTCCAGCCGTCAAAGATATATCCGTCACGTGTGGGTTCTGCAGAGGAAACTGTTATTCTTTCACCGCCTGTGTAGTTGGAAACAGGTCCGCCCTCTCCGCCGTTTGCATCATAGTAAAGGGTGTTTGTCATGTGAAGAATCTTTACATTCTGTGCTTTTTCGGCTGATGCGCTGTTTTCCGTAACAATTATATCGGTGCCGTCCTTGAGCAAGGCTGTAACCTTTACGGTATATCCGCCGCTGTCGGACACATTGCCGTCAAGTGTCAGAACGCTTTGTGTTTCACCGTCAATCAATACTCCGTCCTTATACCATTCATAGGTATAATCAAGAATCTCGTCGTTTCTGTTATTCACGGTAACGGTGAGAACTCTTGTGGAGTTTTCCGGAATATAGTACTGATAACCGTCGGAAATACCTCCGGGTACGGTAAGTGTGATATTAAGTGTGGGATTTAAAACCTTACGCTTAACGAAAAGCTTATGGTCTTTTTCTGTTTCAACAACTGACATGCGTGTGATTTTGGTGTCCGTAACGGTGCCGTCATCGGCAACAAGATACCAATTGCTGTCACCGCCTGAAAGTCCCTTAACCGAGGATGAAGGAAGACGTCCGTACTTTTCGCCGTGTGTAACGGTTACGGGTTCAATCGCCACGCCGCCGTTTGCATCAAAGCTAACCTTGTAAGACACAGACTGAGTCATGGAGAATTTCACGGTATCCCACCAGTCAACATCTGAAATGCTGTCGGGGTTTGCAGGTGTTGCGGCAGTGCTTACGGTTGAAAGTGTATAACTGCCTTCGCCCTCAATTGTAACATTGCCTGCAGTGCTGTTGGGATGGTCGTTATAGCCATCCGGGTCATCAAAAACAGGCTTATACAGCCTTACCGCAAGGTCTTTTCCTTCGGCAACAAAGGTTACACCGCTGTCAAGAACCAAATCGTAGCCGTGCCATGAAACAAGACCGCCCTCCTCGCTTTTTGAGTAGTCGGAAAGGCTTACACCACAGCCTAAGCCGTCACCTTCTGCTTGTGTTCCCACAGCCGTTACAACCGCTGAATCCTGTACATAGAGATTGCCCATAAACAGTGACAGTCCCTTAGAGCCGTCAAAGCTGCCCTTACCGCCTGTAGCAGTAACAACACTTGTGCCTTTTATGGTGATATCGCCGTATGTTCTTATGCCGTATGAGCCGGTAGATGTTGACTCGCCGCCTGTTGCATTAACTACAGCATCGTTTGCAATGATAACCTCTCCTGCTTCTATGCCGTTGCTTGAACCGTTACTGACCTTACCGCCAACAGCATTTACTATGCCGCCTGCAATGTAAAGAATGTGAGAGTCGGTGCTGATACCGCTTCCGTAGAACGGAGCATTGCCGCCGTTAGCATTGATTGTTCCGCTTTCAATTATGATGTCGCCGAAAGACTTTATTCCGTAGCTGCCTTCCTGATACTCCAATGAGCTTCCCGCATTTATTGTGAGAACATTTTCTTCATCATTATCGGTTTTGCCACGCAATATAAGACTTGAACAGTCGGCAGAAATACCTGCTATCTGATGGTCGGTCTGGTCGGGAACTGTAACGGTATTATTGCCTTCAAATTCAATGACAAATTCGTCCGCACCTGATACACGTATTGCCGAAGCATAGGTATACCCATCTCCGTAAGCAGCCGTTATGTCTGCATTTTTCAAACGAAGTGTGTTGGTACCCACATCAAACATGATACTTCCGTCACCGAGAATGTCCGATGCGTTTTCATTAGTCACCAAAATATCCCCTATCAAAACGGTGTAAGGAATATCCTCGGCAATAACCGCTGTACCTGCCGAGTAACCGTATTCATCTTCATATATTGTTTCCACGCTTGAAACCTGCATAGGTGCAGACATAACCGTGGTTGCAAGCAGCATAATGCTTATAACAAATGCCGTAATTCTTCTGAATGCTGTTTGTTTTTTCATAGCAGTTTCCTCCGTGGATGATTATATGTTCTTTTCAAGATATGAAAGAAGGTTGTCAATTGTGTCCTGTGCGATTTTTACAAAGTCAAACTTTTCTACAAAGGCAATTGCCTCGTCTATTTTCTCCTGAGGGACTCGGTACACAAGAAAGGTTGTTTCAAGAAATCTCTTAACCTTTCTGTCCATTGTGAAATACATGTCGCATGGCACTGTCATAAAGCCTCTCATTATACCCCCCGAGGCTATCTCAAGCTCGTAAAAATCCTTGGTTTCAAGGCTTGGCAGGCTTTCCTTGAAAATATCCTCCAGCTTGCCTGTAATGGTGTGGTATATTACCTCCGAGGAATTGGGCTGACTGTATGCCACCGAGTACAGCTCTCTTATATGCTCGCTTGATTCCGCCATATGAAGCTGAAGGGTGGTTTCGGCAGCGTAAAACAGGATTTTATCCTCCGTAACGCCTTCAAGCAGTTTCTTTGTTGCCGTAAACTGTCCTTCAAGCACATATTTTACAAGGTCCCTCATTATGTTCTCTTTACACTCAAACAAATTCACAAGTGTTCCGAGATTTACATTTGCTTGGACGCATATTTCCTTTAATGATGTTGCAGTATAGCCTTTTTCAAGAAAAAGCTTTGCCGCTGTATGCAGAATTTTGCTTTTGTTAAGTGCATTCTTCTGTTCTCTTGTCAGAGCCGCCATGCCCATCCCTCCAATCGGTTTATCTACGCAGTTATAATTTGAATTTATAATGCGTTATAGATTTGGTTTTATTTTAGCATACGGATACCTGTTTGTCAAGAGTTTTTTGGAAATATTTTCATTGTTCTAAAACACCTATCACAGTATTCTTATAATACCGGGCATAATACAGAAATTAAAGGCACAATTGCAGACAAAAACTGCAAAACTAAAGGGACCGCCTATCGCAGTCCCCCGTTATCCCATATCAAATTTTCAAGTTCTAACAGTAATTATCCAGCATCTTTTTTATTTCCGTCTTCATTTCCTCCACAAAATCCTCGGGATATACCACCTTCACCCATGACCGCTGACTGAGAAGCCACATTATTATGCCGTCCCCGTAGGTTTCAGCTTCAATAAGACATCTTCCCTCGCCGTATCTTTGGATTATTTTTGCCGTGGGAAGCTTGTCAAGCACCGCCTGTACCGAAGGTCCCGAAAACTCAAAACGTATGGTTCTGAGCTTTCCGGGCCACATGTAAAGACTTCTGCGTCTTAACAGTCCCTCGTCGAAATCGGGGGCATATTTTGCACTCGGACTTCTTCGGTGCTCTGTTATATTCTTTATTCTGTCCACCCTGAAATAAAGTGGCTTTTGCAAATCCTCGGTTCTGAAGGCTATGAGATAAAAATAGTAGTCCGAAAACATCACCGAGGCAGGCACAAGACGGTGGGTTACAAAGCTTCTGTTCATTTTATAATAGTCAACGGTGATTTCTTTTTTCTCGTTAATGCAGTTTATTAAAAGCCACAATGTATCCTCAACGCTTTGGCAGTCATGGGCGACAAGAGGATAGCTGCTTAATTCTTTTTTTATAAGCTCCTTCAGCTTTCTGCCGTCATTTGTAGTTGTAAAACGCATTAGCTTTGAAGTCAGTGCCGACAGTTCTTCCTTTGAAAAGGCTCTTGCACCTATCATCACCTCAACAAGGGCAAAAAGCTCCTTACTGCTTAAAAATTCATCCATATAAAGACGGTAGCACCTGTCCTTGTAGGAATACTCAAGCTCGGTATTTCCCACAAGTGCACGGTTGTCTGACAGGAACGCCTTCAGTTCGCTTATGCTTCGGCTTATGCTTTTAGAGGACACACGGTATTCGTTTGCAAGCTTGCCAACGTATATGTCCTCTCCTCTCAGTGCTCTGAAGAAAATTTCAAGGATTCTGTACTGCTTTGTATTTCCCATAATACCGCCCGCTTTTAATATCTTTAATTACAATTAAATTATACCATACCCCGTAAAAAAGTCAATACAGCCTGCTCTATCAAAAGTTAAAATATGTCCATATCCCGTTGTAATTTTGCGTGTTCTCATACAAAAAGTATGCTATACTTAAAATAGATTATTTTATTTGCAAACGGAGGTATACACATGGATTTCAGAAAAATGGCAGAGGAACTTGTTTCAAAAATGACTCTCGGTGAAAAAATGGCACAGATGAAGTTTGAAGCTCCTGCAATAGAACGTTTGGGTATTCCTGCCTACAACTGGTGGAACGAGGGCTTACACGGAGTCGCACGTCAGGGAACAGCCACGGTATATCCTCAGGCAATAGCCATGGCGGCAAGCTTTAACGACGAGCTGCTTCAGACCGTGGGCGATGAAATAAGCACCGAAGCGAGAGCTGTTTACAATCAGTACAAAAAGTACGGAGAAACAGGACGCTATCAGGGAATAACCATATGGTCGCCCAACATCAATATTTTCCGTGACCCAAGATGGGGTCGTGGACACGAAACCTACGGCGAAGACCCTTATCTTACCGCACGCATGGGAACAGCCTTTGTTAAGGGTCTTCAGGGAAACGGTAAATACCGCAAGGCGGATGCAACCCTAAAGCATTTTGCAGTGCACAGCGGCCCTGAGGCTGACAGACACGGCTTTGATGCGGTTGTAAATCAAAAGGACTTACGTGAAACCTACCTTTGGGCATTCAAATACTGCATAGAAAACGCACACCCCTCGGCTGTTATGGGTGCATACAACAGAACAAACGGCGAGCCTTGCTGTGCAAGCAAAACATTGTTACTTGACATACTCCGTAACGAGTGGGGCTTTGACGGCTATGTTGTATGTGACTGCGGTGCAATTCGTGACATTCACGAAAACCACAAGGTCACGGAAAATGCCGCCCAAAGCTCGGCACTTGCAGTGAACAACGGCTGTGAGCTCAACTGCGGACAGGCGTATGCATACCTTATGGCAGCATACGAGCAAGGACTTGTAACGGAAGAAACCATTACCGAGGCGGTTATAAAGCTGTTCACCGCACGTTTCAGGCTTGGCATGTTCGCTGATGACTGCGAATACGACAACATTTCTTATGACGTTGTGGAATGTAAAGCACATAAGGAAACAAACCTCAAAATGGCACAAGAATCAATAGTTCTTCTCAAAAACAACGGCATACTTCCATTAAAAGAAAATGCACGTGTTGCGGTAATCGGTCCTAATGCGAATTCACAGGAGATACTGCTTGGCAACTACAGCGGTCTGCCGTCGGATTACTATACGCTTCTCAGGGGCATACAGCAGCACAGCGAAAACGTGAAGTATTCTCTTGGCTGTCATATTTTCAACGAAAACATGCACATTGACAGGCTTCGTTCAAGTATAAAGGAAGCAGAAGTTGTTGCCAAAAATTGCGATGTTGTAATTATGTGCATGGGTATCGACCCCACCTTTGAAGGTGAAGAAGGTGACTCCTTCAATCAGGCCGCCTCAGGGGACAAGCTTGACCTTGAATTGCCAAAATCCCAAAAAATTCTCTTTGACAGAATAATGGCTATCGGAAAGCCGGTGGTTTTCGTAAATGTCAGCGGAAGTGCGATAAATCTTAAAGCTCAGAAGGAAAAGTGCGATGCGGTTATCCAGTGCTTCTATCCGGGTGCTATGGGCGGACTTGCACTTGCGGACGTTATTTTCGGCAAGGTAAGTCCAAGCGGAAGGCTTCCCGTCACCTTCTATGAGTCAGTAGACGACCTTCCCGACTTCAAAGACTATTCCATGGAAAACAGAACCTACAAATTCTACAAAGGCACACCCGTTTTTGAGTTTGGCGAGGGACTCACCTATTCTGAAATCACCGAGGAATGGGAAGACGAAAATACGGTTGTTCTTACAAACAACGGAAGCTTTGACACAAGCTATTCTGTCTTGAAATTCGAGTACATCCCTCACAAAAATCTCTGCGGCTTCAAAAAGGTATTCATAAAAAGCGGCGAGAGCATTACCGTAAAATTCAATTAAATCAACCGGGCTGCTTTATTATAAGGCAGTCCTTATTTTAGCACTTGAAAAATCCTTTGGGGTATGTTATAATTAGTCGAATTCAGGTTTATATGATATCACTGTGTAAAAAATCAAAGACAGGAGAAACAAAAAATGAGATACGATTGTCTTATAATAGGTGCAGGACCCGGCGGTATTTATTCTGCCTATGAGCTTATAAATACAAACCCCGACCTCAAAGTTGCAGTTTTCGAGGCAGGTCATGCACTTAACAAAAGAAAATGCCCCATTGACGGTGACAAGGTAAAAAGCTGTATAAGCTGCAACAGCTGTTCAATAATGAGCGGTTTTGGCGGCGCAGGTGCTTTTTCCGACGGCAAATACAACATAACCAACGATTTCGGCGGCACACTTTACGAATACATCGGCAAAAACAGAGCCTTGGAGCTTATGCGTTACGTCGATGACATCAACATGCGCTTCGGCGGTGAAGGTACAAAGCTGTACACCACCGCAGGCTCAAAGTTCAAAAAGCTGTGCATACAGAACGACCTTCATCTGCTTGATGCCTCGGTTCGTCATCTGGGAACGGATATAAACTATGTTGTGTTGGAAAATCTTTATGAATTCCTCAAAGACAAAATAGACTTTTTCTTTGACAGTCCCGTGGACAGCATCGATATAAACCAAGACGGAAGCTACCGTGTTTCTTCAAAAGGACAAAGCTATGACGGCGAAAAGTGCATAATTTCCGTTGGCAGAAGCGGAAGCAAATGGATGGAAACCGTCTGCAAGCATCTTAACATTACAACAAAGAGCAACAGAGTTGACATCGGCGTAAGAATAGAGCTTCCCGCCGAGGTTTTCTCACATCTTACCGATGAGCTGTACGAAAGCAAAATCGTCTACCGCACAAAAAAGTACGGTGACAAGGTAAGAACCTTCTGTATGAACCCAAAAGGCAGTGTTGTTAACGAAAATACAGGCGGTATCATTACGGTTAACGGTCACAGCTATGAGGATCCCAAAAAGCAGACAGAAAATACAAACTTTGCACTTCTTGTGGCAAAGCACTTTTCCGAACCCTTCAAGGATTCCAACGGCTACGGCGAAAGTATTGCACGTCTTAGCAACATGCTTGGAGGCGGTGTAATAGTTCAACGCTTCGGCGACCTTATAAACGGACAGCGTTCAAATGCGGCGAGAATTGCAGAGTCATTTGTCAATCCCACACTTCAGGCAACTCCCGGTGATTTGAGCCTTGTACTCCCAAAGAGAATCCTTGACGGCATCATCGAAATGATTTACGCCCTTGACAAAATTGCTCCCGGTACTGCTAACGATGACACCCTGCTCTACGGCGTGGAGGTAAAATTCTACAACATGGAGGTTGAGGTTGACGAGCATCTTCAATCAAAGCACAAGGACCTTTACATCATCGGCGACGGAAGCGGCATCACCCATTCCCTCTCCCACGCTTCGGCAAGCGGTGTACATGTAGCAAGAAACATTCTTGCAAATCTTTAAAACACTTCACCCTTAAAGGAAACTGATATGACACAATTTTTCATTTGTCCTGCCTGCTCATCACCCCTTACAAAGCAGGAAGGCTGTTACAGGTGTGAGTCGGGACACTGCTTTGACATTGCCAAAGAAGGATATGTAAACCTTCTGCCCTCAAATCACAAGCACTCAAAAGCACCCGGCGACGATAAAGGCATGGTTGCCTCACGCACCGCCTTTCTTGAAAGCGGATATTACGAGCCGTTAAGAAATGCGGTTTGCTCTCTCATTGAAGCAGTTTGCAAAGAGCTTCATACACCCGTTCTTGCAGACTCAGGCTGCGGCGAAGGCTATTACACCGATGCTTACTGCGAAGTCTTAAAAAAGTACGGCGGACAAACCATTGGCGTAGACCTGTCGAAGGCTGCAATTAAGCATGCGGCAAAAAAATGCAAGGACGCCGATTTTGCCGTTGCCTCGGTATATCATCTTCCACTCCTCGATGAAAGTACGGATATGATTGTAAACTGTTTTTCACCGTTGGCTTTGGATGAGTTTCGCCGCATATTAAAGCAAGGCGGTTATCTTTTCTACGTTGTACCCGATGCAAAACACCTTTGGGCTCTTAAAAGCGTATTATATGATGTTCCATACGAAAACGAGGTTAAAACCGAGGAATACGACGGCTTTGAATTCATACAGGCAAAAGAGGTCAAAACAAGCTTTTCTCTTGACAATTCAGAAGCAATCCTTTCCCTGCTCAACATGACCCCGTACACATGGAAAACTCCAAAAGACGGGGTTGAACGATTAAAAAAGCTTTCAAGTCTTGAGGTTACGGCAGAATTCCGCATTATGATTTACAGACGAAAATAATCTTACAAAGTAAAATCCCTGCAAGGACTTTAACAGCCTTTGCAGGGATATTTTTATTGAACTTTTGCAGTATTACTTTGTAATTTCCACACTTTCGGTAATAGGTGCAAGACTCTTGAGGGTATCAAAAACCATTGCCTTAATCTTTGCAACTTCACCCACAGCATTTCCTATGCTTGCGCCGAGAGAGATGCTTGTACCCGCGGCGGGATTTGCATACATATATCTCACATCAAGAAGTACACCGTCTTCATCATATGAGCAAAGCATAACGGTAAAAGCACCGTCCTTGCTGTTATTGGAAACAGTTACCTCTGCGGTAAAGTCATTATCGGGAATGTTATCAAGCTCATCGTATGAGCCGTCAAGGATTTTAAGGCTTGTGATTTCAACCTCGTCAGGTTCTTCAACAACAGGTGAAGCAACTGTCACACTGCCGCTTTCAAGAGTATATGTAGCCTTATCTCCGATTTCATTTGAAATTGCTATATCTGAAAACTCAAATGTCTTAACCCCCGATGCCGCATCTGCATCAACAGTCAATGTAACGGTTGCAATTTTTGTCTTTTCAGACTCCTGCTTGCAAAGACCGCCTATTACAGATACCATCCATGAGTCGCCGAGATTATCTGCAAAAACGCCCGCTTCACCCGTTACTGAATCAACCGTAAGTCCCGACTGTTTTGTATCAAACACCAGGGAATATCCGTCATATGTTCCTGACAGGTAAATGTAATAAGTAAGGCTTCCTCCCACACTCACTTCGCTTTGAGATGCCTCGGTATATACTGTTGCATCAGTTGCCGCCAGCACGCCAAAAGTCATAATTGACAGCAAAAGTGCGGCAACAACTGTTACTGAAATAATCTTTTTCATTTTGTTTCCTCCGAACTGTTAATTGAAAGCTGCCTTGCCTCTGAAAATTGCATAGAGCTTTGAAACATCATAGTAATCAAATTTTCCGTCACCGTTTACATCCGTATCTACAGAAGCATCAAGTGTTGCCTTTTTTCTGTAATATGCAAACAGCTTTGATACGTCATAGTAATCAAATTTTCCGTCGCCGTTTATATCACCCGGAATCTGATCGGTTATCTCAATGCTTGCATACACATACTTAACGCCCGACACCTTATCGCCCATATCGTTTGAAATCATTACATCTGAAAGTGCAAGAAGTCTTGTTCCAACAAGTGCATCCTCTGCAACCTGAACTGTAACGGTAACAATTTCCGTCTTTTCGGAATCCGTCTTAGCAAGACCGCCAAGCACTGAAACCATCCATCCTTCACTAAGCTCATCAACGTAAATTCCCGAGCCTGATGCCGTAATATCCAAAATTTCAAGACCGTCTATGGGAAGCAGCGTGAATGAATAGCCGTCATATGTACCTTCAAGATATACCTTAGCTGTAAACTGAGAGCCTTGAACCGCCTTCTGCTTTGCCTCGGTATAGATATATGCATCATATGAAGCAGGAACTACTTCCTCCCATACAGCATAAAGGGTTACATCTTCATTTGCAGTATAACTTGCACCTGATGCATACTCTACTTCGCCGTTTGCGCTTGTCGCCCAGCCTTTGAAGGTGTAACCGTCACGGGTGGGAGCTGTTGTGCTAAGTGTAAGGTTTACATCATGTGTCTTTGTCTGGCTTGCAGGTGCACCGATTCCGCCGTTGGCATCGTAAGATACTGTGTACGTGTTTGCCTGCCATACTGCGTAGAGTGTTACATCCCCATTTTCGCTGTATGTTGCGCCCGATGCATATTCAACTTCGCCGTCCTCACTTGTCGCCCAGCCGAGGAAAGTGTAGCCGTCTCTTGTGATATCAATAGAGCTAAGAGTGAGATTTACGTCATGTGTCTTTGTCTGACTTGCAGGCGCTCCGCTTCCGCCGTTGGCATCGTAAGATACTGTGTATGTGTTCACCTGCCACACTGCGTAAAGTGTTACATCTTCATTTGCACTATAGCTTGCACCTGATGCGTATTCTACTTCGCCGTTTGCACTTGTCGCCCAGCCTTTGAAGGTGTAGTTCTCACGGGTGGGAACCGTTGTGCTGAGGGTGAGTGCAATATCAGGCTTTTTAACCTGTGCGGCGATACTTCCGTTACCACCGTTCATATTGTATGATACGGTATATGTTGTAATTGCTGTAAAAGGAATGTTGTTTTCATTTGCATATGTTTCGGCGTATGAGCCGGAATAACCTGTCATGGTAAGATTCGTACAGTTGTAAAATGCTTCTGTGCCAATATAAGTTACTTCAGCAGGTATAAATATACTTTTTAAGTTTTTACACCACTCGAAAGCATGATATCCTATAGAGCCGACACTTTCCGGTATTACAACACTTGTTAGATTTGTGCAGTCTGTAAACGAATAGTTCGCAATATCGCCAATCCCATTTTCAATAACTACCGATTTGATAGAACTTCTGAATTCGTGCCACGGGACGGTTTCCTTGTAACCAAAATTCAGCGATCCATAGGTTCCGGTTCCGCTTATAGTAAAAACGCCATCATCAAGAGTCCAACTCGCATCTGTTCCTAACGGGTTTGAAACTAACCATATTGGATATAGTTCAACATCTGCATTTTTGCTGTAGGAATCACCCGGCTTATATTCTACACTTCCCGTAGCAGAAGTTGACCAACCCTTTAATTTTATGGTTTCATCCGACGATTCATAATCTATTATGGTTATCGATTCATTATGGTTCTTTCCCGTACGTTCATATAAAGAATTGTTAATATAGTAGTCTACGTAATAACGGCGTTTTAAACATAATGAAACTATACCATATTCAGAACTTGAATCATAAGATGTACATAAATAATAAGTCCTATTTTCATTTAACCACCTTGTTTCTATACATGTTTCATCAGTCCCGGCAGTATACTCAAAAGAATTATAATATCCACCATCACTGCCATAAAAATGAGAGGTGAGTGAAGCAGTTCCACTTGGACGTGAAACATAAAAACCGTAGTATCCTGAGCATCCACTCGGCACAGTGATTTCATACCAATTCTGGCTGTTGCCCTTAAAAGGATTAATGTTTTTTGTCGAGCTTCCCGAACCATCTGTTGACATATCCAATATTACAACATCTCTCGTTGCAGCATATAAAGTCAAATTTTCTGTTAAGCTTACAGTATCACCGGGGTCATAAACCATACCGTCACCTGTATACCAACCCATAAAGGAATATTTAAACCCTTTAGGTGCTACAAGTGGAATAGTATATGTTGAGGAAGTTGTTGTCACCGACGAAGGGACATCCTCTTCCGCACCCGGTGCAGAAAAAGTAATAGTATACGAGCTTGGTGTAACAGTTCTGTTAGTAGCTCTTGAAATAGTAAACGTGCTATAGCTTGAATAACTGATGGTATGCTTTCTTACCATACAGTTGTAATCTGTTCCGTAGTTACAGTCAAGAACATATATACCGCTTGAATCGGCACTGATATAAATTACAGAATGGCTGCTGTTAAGTCTTAAAATATCGCCGACTGCGGCATAATTGCTGATATTGCTGTAATTGAAATTGTATGTACCTATTTTTGTTGTATTTACCTGTGAAGTATTTGAAGATTTAAAAATATACCATTCTGCGAAATGGGAAAAACCAAGGCACGACCAACCTGCTCTTGTATACGTGCCTGAACTGTCGTAGCTTGTGGGAAAATAATCCGTACTGACTGTACCGAACATATTTTTAAACCAGGTTGCATTAACAATGTTAGGAGTATAACAATTATCGCAAGAATGACCGCTAGACTTTGCACCGCAAGCAGTGTTCTGTCCTACGTTAAAATATTTGTTGCCCAACAAGCTGTAGAGAGAGTCTATTCTTGACAGAATATCACTGTCTGTGCTTGGGGTTGTGGATGAATCCCCCGAATATTCCGGCCAATATGTATTCATGGCAAGATTTCCACGTGTAACCGCTCTTGATTCCTTGTCCGCAGGAACTTCAAAGTAATAGCACCAATAGTGACCTGCATCGTAAGCACCCTGAGCGGTATTGCTTACAGCGGCAATATTATTGTAAATGGTTTTTCCGTTCCAAAGATAACTGCTGTTGTTTGCAGAAAGCTCGTGCTTTAAGTAGTAAAGCTGTCCCGTAAGTGTTGTGTAACTGTAGCCATTATTTGAGCACCATGTCTGAAGTGCCGTATATCGGCTTGTGTTCCACTGACAAATACCGTAGCTGTTACCGCTGTCACCTACCGCATTTGGGTTAAAGCTGGATTCGTGCTGTATGTTGGCAAGAACACCGCAAGCACCTGCCGTGTTAAAGCCAATGTTATTTACAAGGAAGTTGTATATTGTAGTTTCGTTGGAAGAGCCTGAAACGGACTGCAATTCCGCCAAAGCCTGTTCGTTATTATATTCAACTTCACCTTCCTTACCGATAATAACGTCATACGCATTACCGTCGGCATCCTCGGAATGAGCAAATATATTTGTGTAGCTGCTGTAGAAGTATGAAAACTTATAGCCTTCATACAGCTTTTCATCCTCACCGCCGAATGTACAGTGAAGTGATGCGTCCGCGCCGTCTATGTAGTAATAGGGCAACTCGGTGTTAAAGGAAGCCTCTGTTTCTGCCACTTCCTCCACTGTTCCCACCGTCCCCGCCATTTCAGGCGCAGCGAAAACGCCAAGCTGCACCGCAGGTGCAACCACCATAAGCGCCGCCAAGAGGACACTGAGAAACCTGCTTAAAAACTTACCTTTCATTTTTTGCCTTTTCCTCCTTGAAAATA
>JAZNIM010000221.1:0-18645 GCA_045577475.1 Eubacteriales bacterium
AGTAGTCCCACAGCTTATTTTTAAAGTCTTCAAGAGTATATTTTATGCCGTTTCTGTAGCCTGCGTTTTCCCACATAAAGCAGAACTTGAGCATATCGGAATACTTACCGTAGAAGTAGCTGTAATGCTGCTGCCAGTCAAGACCGGGACGCTTGATAGGCTCATCAGCTTCTCCGGGATTTGTGGCATACCAGCAGTACTGCATGGCAGTTATTCCGTGTTCAACCATCATTTTTGTTTCCCAGTCGGCACTTTCGGGAATACCTTCATCATAGTAGCCCATAAGAGGCGTACATTCGTCATAAGGCGACACCGCATCCCAACCGTAGTGAGTACCTTCGTGCCACAGCGAGCACACGCTCATTACCGCCTTATAATCCTTGGACACAACGGGCTTAGGTTCGGGACAGTAGTCTTCATAATCAAAGATGTTGTAAACCTTAACGTCATCTACAAGCAGATAGCCGTCCTCGGAATTCTTTTCAAAGTCAAAGGAAACGTAGGAAAATTCCTTTATGTCAACAGCAACGGTTGCTCTCTTTTTACCGTTGATGAAAATTACAGCCTCGCCTTTGTCACCGTCTGCTTCAACGTGAAGACACTGCCATACATTGTGCTTGAAGGTGTGCTTAAGCTCCTTGCAGCAGATGACCTCGCCTGTAATTTTGACAGTAAGAGCATCGCTGATATGAATATTGCACACATCTTCGGAATTTGGCATATAGAAGAAGTTTTCATATACAACCTTACCGACGAGAGTCTTGTGATTTTTTCTTGCAGTTGTGTTTTCATCAAATCTGAGAGCGTAGGTTTTGTATCTGTCAGCCTTTGAAAATACAGGGTATGCCTTGGAAGGCTCCCAGTCATAGGGATAAACTGCTGTGGGGAATATTTCGTCAACGGCAAAGTTTTTGTGTATATACAGGTGATGAGGCATTATTTCAAGCTCCTCATTTCCTTCGGTTGTGGAGATAAACACCTTTGATGCATCGCAGAACTTACCCAGCTTATGCTGTCCCGCTACAATACCGTCAATGCTGTACAGCACATTTTTGCTGTCAAGGTCAATTTCAGCCTTGAATACGTGATGACCGTCCTTTGCCTCAATGTCGGACTTGTAAAGCTCATCTGCAACGCAGCAGAAAAAGCCGTCCTTTGTGCAGATTTCAAACACATTCTCAAACTTTGAGGATGCAATGTAAAGTCTTGCACCGTCGTGACAGGCTGTAATTGAAAGGTCTGCAACAAGAGTAATTACACCGTCTGTCTGTGCTTCAAAATCACGGTTAAGATTCACATAGCCGTAGGAATTTTTGTTGGAAAGGGGAAGAAACAAGGTTCCCGTTACGTCGACATTCTTATCAAAGCGATTTTCGCTGTTCCAGCTTGAAACACCGGCTCTTCTTTTGTTGAATTCATTGAACAGGTGGTTATCAACAAGCACAAGTGCCTCGCCCTTGTTGATTTGTGTTACCTTTTGATTTTCCTGCTCAAACTGTGGATAAAGATTTGCAAAATGCTTTTTCACCATTTCTCTCATAGTGAAAACACCTCCTTTGGTTAAGTCGGTTATAACATATTTTGCTGTATTTGTCAATGCAGTATTGTACTTTTTCTGCGGTTTTGAAAGGATGCTTTGGCAACGTGCAAAATCTGCTTCAAAGAAAAAACTCCACGAATGACCGTGGAGCTTACAATACTGTTTTATTTTTCAAAGGATAAATTCTTATTGCAGATTTCAAGAGCCGCAGGCTTGTGTGTAACCATAATGCAGGTCTTGTCCGTAAGATTGCGGATGTTTTCAAGCATCTGCTTTTCCGTCTTTTCGTCAAGAGCACTTGTTGCTTCGTCAAACAGAAGAATATCTCTTGAACTGAGAACGGCACGTGCTACGGCAAGCCTTTGAGCCTGTCCTTCCGAAAGTCCCATGCCTCCCTCGCTTATGACCGTTTCAAGTCCGTCGGGAAGCTTTTCGATAAACTCCTTTGCACAGGCAACCTTTAGTGCAAAATCAATTTCTTCCTGTGTCCTGTCGCCTGCAAGGAACATAAGGTTTTCTCTGAGAGTTCCCGAAAACAGCAGATTTCCCTGAGGAACATATGCAAACAGTTTTCTCGTGTTTTTGCCCACGGGTATTGTTTTACTTTCATAGACAAAATCAATGTCGCCGCCGTTCTTTTCGTATATGGCAAGAAGAAGCTTGAACAGCGTGCTTTTTCCTATTCCCGATTCCCCTGTAACCGAAACAAAATCGCCCTTGTCAATTTCAAAGCTGAAATTGCTTATAACGGGGTCTCTGTCGTAGGCAAAATCCAGATTTTTAATATGTATGCCGCAAAATTCCGAATAATCGGGAAGTGTCACGTCCTTTTCATCCGCATTTATCTCGTCCGAAAGATTTTCTATTTCCATAATTCTTTCAGCCGAAGAAATTGCCGCATAGTATCTGGGCATAATTCCCGAGAGGCTGGAGAACGGCATCTGCACCTGTGCAACAAGGGAGGTTATTGCCGTAAGCGAGCCGAAGGTCATCTGCTTGTACAGCATCTCGACGGCACACCATACAAGGGCAAATATGTAGCCGAACCGCATAACGGAATGGCTTGCCGCCGAGGAAAATGCTCCCATCGCCGACTTTTTCATACGCACTCTGTAATGCTCCTTCTGAAGCACATCCGATTTTTCCACCGACATTTCTTCGCCGCCGAAGGATTTTACTACAAGCAGGTTTTCAAGAACCTCCTGCCAGAAGGAACGCACTCTGCCTTCCTGCTTTTGCATATCCTTGTGAAGCTGCTTTACCTTGTCTCTCAGCAGTCTTGTTGTTACGTAAATAATCACGCCGCCCACGGCGAATACAACCGCAAACTGCCACTGCATTATTACAAGCACCGTAAAGGCACATACAAGTCTTACCGATACCGAAATAACCGTAGGCGGAAGACTTGTGACCGCATCGGTAATTACAGACACATCTCCCGTCAGGCGGTTTACAAGCTCGCCTGTATGAAAGGCTCGTATTTCGGGATAGCTCTTTGAAAGCTGTGTTTCAAAAAGACGCTCCTTGTAATTGATATCCAGCTTCGCACGAAGCTTCTCGGTATAATAACGCAGAAAAACCGACAGTCCAATCTGAAGCACCGCAACAACAGCAGTAACAACGGAGAATTTTACAAGTCCGTCAAGATTGCCAATCTGGGCACTGTCAAGTAACTGCTTTGTGATTAATGCGGTAAGTGTACCGAGAGATGCAACCACCGCATTTATCAGCATCACAAATATCAGTCTTGGAAGCTGTGGCTTTGCCACGCGGTATATCCACTTCAGGGCATTCTTTTCATTTTGTTTATTCTTTTTCATTCGTTTCGGTAACAACCGTTTCCGTTATGGTTTCGGTAACAGTTTCGGTAACGGTTTCATCCTTCTTCTTTGAGAATATTCCCTTAACCTTGCTTATAATACCGGGGACGTTGTCAAGTGCTTTGTCAATTTCATTAACGGTGCCGGAAATATTTGTGCCTGAAGAGGCAGGCTCGCTTCCGATATTAAGAATTTTTGTGTCGCCGTCCTTGCCTATTACGATAAATGCAACGGGTGTCACCGTAAGACCTGTTCCGCCGCCGCCTGCGTTGTTGGGAACATCCTTACCGTAGGTGCCTCCGCCAAGACCTACGCCGATAGAAACCTTTGAAACGGGAATAAGTGTTACCTCGCCAACTGTTATGGGGTCGCCGATAATTGTCTGGGAATCAGCCGTTTCCTTAACGTCCTTAAGTGCAAGTCTTACAGAATCGATAATGCTGTTTGCTCCGTACTGGTTCATATTGTTCTTCCTTTCATGACACGGTTGTGTCAGTTGTTCTTCATATATTTACCTATGAGTATTTTTATTGCCGCAATTAATATGAAAATTCCTCTTATTCCGATTTTTATGTCTGTTTCAAGACTGCTTTTGCCTGATATAAAATCGGGAATTGTCATAACTCTGTCGTGATTGATGTGAGATTTTCCGAAAAGACTGCACAGCGCAAGTCCCGCACTCATAGCCGAGCACATAAGTCCGAAGCTTACCGCCGTATCGCAGGCATCATCCTTTGACACCGTCACAATAAAGGAGTTTACGTTTATTGAGCCGTGTGTGCCGAAAGCTGTTCCCAACTGCTTTATTATGTCGAAGATAAAGGTGACGGTTTCGGAAACACCTTTTTTCTTACCTTCCTGCGGGTTTTCCGATTTACCGTCCTGTGTACTTTGCGCATCCTTTTTGGACGGTGCGGCTTTGGCGGGAGTGTTTTCAGGCTGTTTTTCGGTTTTGTTTGCATTTTTCTTGTGCTTGATTTTCTTTTCTTTACGGGGAAAAAGCTTTATTCTGACAAAGGAAATGCCGCCGTATACCGTGAGAGTATCTTTATAAACAATCCTTATAGAGAGCTTCAGTGAAAGCAAGGCAAACACAAGTGCCAAGAGTCCGAGGAGAACGCATAAGATGATAGCTAAAACCGTCATATTCTCCCCACTTTCTCCATTATAGTCAAATAAGTATAACACACTTCTTTTTCAAATGCAAGAAGCATTATTTAAATATTCTTTAAAGAGCTTTGTTTGTCTTTGTATTTTTACCATTATTGCCAAAAAATACCCTCTTTCACAGAATATATTCATGTTTTTTATAAAACTTGCAAAATTCTATTGCCAATCTGTATTATTTGTGTTATAATATATGCTGAATATAAGGTTAAATTTATACCTTGACTTTATTTGTTCTCCGAGAGAAGCGGAGAAAAGGAATGATTAAAATGAGCTTCAACGACTTCAACGCAACAAAAAGCACCCGAAGCGTTCTGGGCGGAGTATGCGATGTTAAAATTTCCGCCACCTACTTTCTGTACGACGGAAAACGCAGAGCGGGTATGCTTAATTGCGGAAAAACCAAACACGGCGGAAAGGATGTTTCCGTTTTTGTTATAGGCATAAACGAGCCTGTTGCTGAGTTTCACGGACAGGTTATCGCCATTGCCAAGGACAGGCAGGAAATCAAGGATGATATATGGATTGCTGCACCCGACGGCACCGTTATGTATGAGCCAAGGCTCATATCCTTGCTTGATAAATACATACCTGCTGACAGGTTTAAGTATGTATGCTACTACGAAAAAAGCTGCGGTGCGGTTATGTATACCCACAAAGACGGTCAGAGAATGTACATTCTCATAACCAACATTTCGGGGCATATCGGTTTTCCCAAGGGGCATATTGAAGCAGGGGAGAACGAAAAGCAGACTGCCCTTAGAGAAATATATGAGGAAACGGGCGTTAAAACTCAAATAATTGACGGCTTCAGAGAGTCCTACAATTACCTTATAAACGGATTTATCAAAAAGAAGGCAATTTACTTTCTTGCAAAGTTTGATGAAAAGGATATTCAAATGAACATCCGCGAGATATCCGAATACCGTCTTGTTACCTTTGATGAGGCGTATGCCACCCTCAATTTCAAGCATGACAAGGATATTTTGAAAAAAGCCGACAGATTTGCTGATGAGCTTGAGGCTGAAAATGATTAAATCGAATGTTGAAGAGCTGCTTTACTGTGAAGCGGCTCTTTGATTTTATATAACATTTATGTAAACAAAAAACTGCCTCACTCAGTGAAGCAGTTGTGTGAAATGCAAAAGTATGTATAAAACCTTAGTCCTCAGGCTGAAAGAATTCAAGCTCCTCGCCATCGGGACCCTTTACAAAAGCGATTATTACATTGATGGGCGGTTCTGAGGGAAGACTGTAGTGTGCAGGAGCTTTGTCCATTTCCGATGCTCCGTACAGCAAGGCTCTTTCATAAGCTGCCTTTGTGTCGTCAACTTTGAGCGCAAGATGCACATAATTGCCCGCTTCCTTGTGGTTCTCGGTATGAGGCTCGCCATCGGAGAAAATTTCAAAATAGCAGCCTGTGCCTATGTCTATGAGTGCTATTCTCTTTCCTGTTCCGCCAACCCACTGACGGTAAACCTCAAAGCCCAGACCCTCTGTATAGAATTTCAAGGATTTGTCAAAATCGCTTGTCTGAAGTGCAATGTGATGGAATGTGCAGCCGCTGATTATCTTGTTTGACATTTGTAAACCTCCGTTAAATCTATATATATAATGTGCAAAACCAGTATAACACTAAATGTAGAATTTGTCAATTGTATCAAAAAAATAATCATAAAAGGGGTGTCTTGTTGTAAAAAAACTCTTGACAAAGTTTTGTAAACGTGGTATCATTAGTTATCAAAGTGGATGTTTGTCAGTATGTGAAAGGATAGGCTGGTTTATGAACTTTAAAGGCATTAGGCTTTTGGTTGTGTGTGCTTTGATTCTTTCAGTCATTGGCAGTGTTCTGTGTATGGCTCAGGACATGACAAAGCAGACACGGCTTGAAAATACGCTGTATTTACAAAGTAACAACTATGCAAGTGCTAAAGACGGGGTTCTTACTGTTATAGACAGTGAGGACAAGACAGTGACTCCAAGGCTTATTGACGGAGTGTTTTATGTACCGCTCAGATTTGTGCTTGAAAGCTTTGGAATATCGGTGTCATGGAACGATGCGGAGAAAAGCGTTGTGATTTCGGGAGGAAACAAGTATTTGTTCCTTTCGGTAAATGATGACACGGTCACTTTGGAAAATTTGAGTGAAAAGCTTGAAAACGACTGTTTTGTTGACAACGGCAGAACGTATATTGCACTTGCCGATGTCACAAAGCTGATGAAGTGTCACACACATTACTATACATCAAATAAGGCGGCGGTTATAGCCGTGGGCGAAGAATGGGACAGTGAGCGAGATGCGGAAAAGCAGGCACATTCGGCAATGAAATTTGCAATATCCCCCTTCTTCAAGATGTTTACTTAATTTTGCGCCAAACAATTGAAAATAAAAAAATAAATTACATACAGAAGGAGAATGAAGATGAAAAGATTTCTCAAGACATTGGCTTTGTCGGTTATGTGCCTTGCTGTTTTGTCCGTAGCTGCATTTGCAGCTGACAACATTACTGCAAACGATGACGGAACTTTCCCTGCTTCCTATGCAGAAGGAACTGAAGGAGAGTACTACGCACTCGTTGTAGTAAAGGGCGTTTACACAGAAACCGACACCCCCGCAATTTCCGAAGAAACCGTGCTTCACATCGATCAGGTGACAGCAGGTGCTTCAGGAGCATTATTCGAAGATTTCACACCCAAGACAGAAGATGCTGCTACAGTTTATTTAGGCGGCTCTGACCTTGACGACGGTCCTGTAATTCTCGGTTATATCAATAACGAGGTTGTTACAGAACAGTACAAGGTTAGCGTTGGTGTAACGGCTGACTCGGATGCTGCTGCTGCCGTTAAGCTCACAGCAGGCGAAACTGTTGTTACAGCGGTTTACAACGAAGCAACCGGTAAGTACGAAGCTACTGTTGCAGCAGGTACATACAAGCTGACAGTTGAAGTCCCCAAGCATCTTTCTTACACAATGAATGAGCTTGTTGTTGCGGCTGAGGTTAATAAGGCTGTAACGGTTAAGGGCGGCGATGTTGACGGAAGCGGTACAATCGACTTTGATGACCTTTCCGAAGTGCTTGGTAACTATAAGACATCAGCTTCCAGCGGTGATATAGACGGAAGTGGAACAATTGACTTTGATGACCTTTCACTTGTTCTTGGCAACTATAAGGCTACTGCAACAGTTGAATAATAATTTTGAGGTGGTATTATGAAAAACTTTAAGTTTTTGATGGCATTTGTGCTTGTTACTGTGATACTTACAGTTAGTGCATTTGCAACAATTTCAATGGATTTTGAAGTTGAAGAAGCAACAACAGAAATGGGCGATGCATGCTATAAGGTTGTTTTAACACAGACTGACGACGAAGGCGACTGGAGAGCACTTCAGACAAAAATTGCTTTCAATTATGATAAGATTATCCCTGTTGACTGGTATGATGGTTCTGTGCCTGATTATTCAAGTGCAGCGGCAGGTGCTGAGTATCCTTTCACTTTTGGTTCTTTCAAGAGTGGAAGAACAAGTACAGCAGAGCTTACAAGACCCGGTGCTCCTGTATGGACAATTAACGGTGAGAACTCTGAAGTGATTGTAGAGCTTAATTGGGGTTCTGTCGATGCGTATCCTATTAATGCAGAAGACTCCTTTATATTTGAAATGTATTTCAAACTCGGAGAAGGCGTTGCATTAACAGATATTTATGAAGATGACTTTGATGTTTACTATGTAAAATATGTAAATGGTCCTGTTTTTAACTATGTTGGTAATGCTGATGCATCTCTTAACAATATTGTTCTTACAAACAACGTTGTAAATGAAGCTCCCGTAGCAACCGAATACTGGAACGTAGGTAACGGCTACAACCTCGTTGACATGAGCGGCAATGTTGTTGCTAACAACTCTGCAGTAACAAAGTCCGGCGAAACAGAAACAGAAGTTACAGTTAAGTACGGCGGTTACTACCAGGGCACAGCTAACTGGTCCGGTGCAGCCCTCAAGGAAGCTGTAACAGTTGACGGTCTTGAAATCGAAGTTTCTTACGCAGCACTTCCTTCTTCCACAGACTGTTGGGCATACATTGGTGTTCTTGCTGATCCTTCAATCTTCAGCACAACCACACCTTATAACAACGGTTATGTAAACCTTATCAGATACTACAACGATAACATCGGTGTATACGGTACAACAGTTTGGTCTCCTGCTATCGGCACATACGGTGCAGGTGAAGGCTTCTTCGCAATTGAAGCAGGCGACGTTCTCAGAGTTTGCTTCGACAAGAACGCAGAAGGCACATACGACATCACATATGTAAAGAACGGCGCAGAAACATTCAAGCTTCCTGTAGCTCTCGACCTTGAAGAAGCTCTCGGCGGCACAACAGGTTATCCCGTAGTTTCCGCTTCCTGCAAGGGCTCTGAAGAAGGCGCATTCGAATACACAGTTGACGTAGCTCCCGAAGAACTCGCAGTTGCTAAGATTCCCGTAGCTGCAGGCGATACAGTATACGAATACACAGCAGATGGCAGCAGCTACACAGCTACTGAAATTGCTGCTGACGGCACATACAATGTAATTGCTCCTGCATCAGCAACAGGTGTATTGGTTGTTGTTAACAGCGGCTATACATCACAGAAGGTATATAGTGTTCATTCATCTTTTGGCGGTTACTACCGCGAAGCAACACAGGCAGCAAATGGTGTTCTCGGTGATGACGAAGTTTCCGTAAGAGTTGTTGATCCTCAGGGTATCAGATTCTTCGGTACAGTTGCAAATGCAATAGCAGAAGATGAACTCTTCGAAGAATACGGCTTCATCATGACAGCTGAATCTGCATACAACAACCTCGGCGAAGACTATGTTCTCGACATGGCTCTCGTTGAAGCAGGCAAGGCTAAGAAGGGTGTTGCTTACGACGGCAACGGCACAGATATCTACTTCTCAAGAGATACTGAAGCAACAGTTATCGCAGGTGTGCTTTACGGTATTCCCAAGACAGCTGAAGGTGTTCAGACAGTAATCGTTTCCAGACCTTACTACAAGACAGGCGATACTTATGTATACGGTGAAGAAACAGCAGCTACTCTCTATGATATCGCTAAGGCTATCTACAATGTAGAAGGCTACGAAGTAGCTTGGGACTACGCTAAGGAAGTTATCGAACTCGTTGACGGTCCTATAGGTGAAGAACCTGAGCTTGAAAACGAAATCGCTATCGACGTAAGCTCTCTCTACGAATAGTCGGGTACGCCCGACAGCGGTGACGTGATCTTATCGCGGCGAAAAATCCTGTCACTGATGCCCGAACGGTGTACCGCTTGACCGCCATAAACGCCAGCGGTCAAACTCGGTGCTTCACCAACGGTACGATAAAATAAATCTGAGCTTCAAGTGCTCGGTTAACTGGAACGCCAGCCAAACAACGGCCGGCGTTCTTACTTATATTTTGATGAAAATATAAAAATCCGCCAAAATCGGCGGCGAAAAATGTTGATTATTTCGGGACAATAATGTATAATGATTATGCCGTGTAAAATCGGCAGGGTGAGAACTCTTAACGGCAGAAATGTCGGCGGTTGTGCCATTCCCGAAAGGGGGTGGTGGCTATGGATAAATACATACAATTTATGTTGTTTGTAATTGTTATAGCTTTTGCTTTGTCTGTAAAAGTAAAGTAACCGCCTCACGTCGAAAATGTAGCGGTTACTTTTAACTAATACTATTCGGCACAACCGTTTGAGGTCTTGCCCTTTCACTTATATTATATACATTATTTCAGATTTGTCAATACCTTTTGCCGTGAATTTCCACGGCACTATTTTTGCTTTCCATGCGTCATATTATATGTCGATTGCTTGAAGGCGTAATCGGCAATTTGTAATTAAGAAAATATGGCACTGATACAAAAAATGATGTGAATTTCGAAGAATGTTAATTTTACTTCAAAGTTTAAAATAAATTAATAAATAATCTTAAAAATTGTCGAAATTGCATATTTACATTTTGACAAAATAGTGGTATGATATATGAGTATCAGTATGTTACAATAATATCAGGAGGAATATAAAATGTCCAGAAGAAAGTTATCCATGGATGGTAACACTGCTGCGGCACACGTATCGTATGCCTTTACAGAAGTGTCCGCTATCTACCCCATCACACCTTCAAGCCCCATGGCTGAAGTAACCGACACATGGTCCGCTACAGACAAGAACATCTTCGGCGAACCTGCAAGAAACATCTTTGGCGAAAAAGTAAAGATGGTTGAAATGGAATCCGAAGCAGGTGCTGCAGGTGCAGTTCACGGCTCTCTTGCTTCAGGTGCACTCACCACAACTTATACAGCTTCTCAGGGTCTTCTCCTTATGATCCCCAACATGTATAAGATTGCAGGTGAATTGCTTCCCAGTGTAATTCATGTATCCGCAAGATGTGTTGCTTCTCATGCACTTAACATCTTCGGTGATCACTCCGACGTATATGCTTGCCGTCAGACAGGTTATGCTATGATGGCTGAATCCAATGCTCAGGAAATCATGGACCTTGGTGCTGTTGCTCACCTTGCTACAATCAAGGGCAGAGTTCCCGTACTTAACTTCTTTGACGGTTTCAGAACATCTCACGAAATTCAGAAGATTGAAGTTTGGGAAACAGAAGACCTCAAGGAAATGGTTGATATGGATGCTATTCAGGCATTCAGAAACCGTGCTCTTAACCCCGAAAGCCCTGTTCTCAGAGGTTCTGCTCAGAACGGCGACATCTTCTTCCAGAACAGAGAAGCTTGTAACAAGTATTACAACGAATTCCCTGCAATTGTTGAAGAATACATGGGCAAGGTTAACGCAAAGCTCGGTACAGACTACAAGCTCTTCAACTACTACGGTGCTGCTGATGCTGACAGAATCATCATAGCTATGGGTTCTGTTTGCGACACCATCGAAGAAGTTATCGACTATATGAACGCTAACGGTGAAAAGGTTGGTCTTGTTAAGGTTAGACTTTACAGACCCTTCTGTGCTGATAAGCTCATCGAAGCTATTCCTGCAACCGTTAAGAAGATTGCTGTTCTTGACAGAACAAAGGAACCCGGCTCTCTCGGCGAACCTCTTTATCTTGACGTTGTTACTGCTCTTGCAACAAACGGCAAGGCTGACATCAAGGTTGTTGGCGGTAGATACGGTCTTGGTTCTAAGGACGTTGCTCCTGCATCCATTTTCGCTTGCTACGAAAACCTCAATGCAGCTGAACCTAAGAACAGCTTCACCCTTTCCATCGTTGATGACGTTACAAACCTTTCTCTCGAAGAAAAGGATGCTCCCGATACAGCTGCAGCAGGTACAATCTCCTGCAAGTTCTGGGGTCTCGGCGGCGACGGTACGGTTGGTGCTAACAAGAACTCCATCAAGATTATCGGTGACTATACAGAAAAGTACATCCAGGCTTACTTCCAGTATGACTCCAAGAAGACCGGCGGTGTAACAATTTCTCACCTCAGATTCGGTGATAAGCCCATTAAGTCTACATATTATATTACAAAGGCAGACTTTGTTGCTTGTCACAATCCTTCATACTTGCTCAAGGGCTACAAGATCGTTAACGACGTTAAGCCCGGCGGTAAGTTCCTCCTTAACTGCCAGTGGAAGCCCGAAGAACTCGATGCTATCCTCCCCGGTGCAGTAAAGAGCTACATTGCTAACAACAACATCGAATTCTACACAGTTAACGCTATTGACAAGGCTGCAGAAATCGGTATGGGCAAGAGAACAAACACAATTCTCCAGTCCGCATTCTTCGCACTTGCAAACATCATGCCCATCGAAGAAGCTGTAGAACACATGAAGTACATGGCTAAGAAGTCCTACCTCAAGAAGGGCGAAGCTGTTGTTGAAATGAACTACAAGGCAATCGACGCAGGTGTTGACGCAATCGTTAAGATCGAAGTTCCTGAGGCTTGGAAGACAGTTGATGCAACAGCAGCTAAGGTTACTGTTGAAAACAAGAGAGAATCTCTCAAGAACTTCGTTGAAGATATCGTTCTTCCCGTTAACCTCATGGACGGTGACAGCCTGCCTGTATCCGCATTCATGGATTACGTAGACGGTACATTCCCTCAGGGCTCTACCGCCTACGAAAAGAGAGGCGTAGCAGTTATGGTTCCCGAATGGATTCCCGAAAACTGCGTACAGTGTAACAACTGTTCCTTCGTATGTCCTCACGCTACACTCAGACCCTTCGTTATGACAGCAGAAGAAGCTGCAGCAGCACCCGGTGCTACTAAGTTTACTGCTAAGATGATTGGTAAGGGCTGCGAAAGCTATAAGTACACAATCGCTATTTCTCCTCTTGACTGTATGGGTTGCGGCGTCTGCGTAGACGTATGTCCCACAAAGCCTGAAAAGAGAGCTCTCAAGATGGTTCCTCAGGCTACACAGGCAGACCAGCAGGAAGTATTCGATTATGCAGTTGCTAATGTTGGTAAGAAGGAAACTCCTTTTGCAGATACATCTGTTAAGGGCAGCCAGTTCAACCAGCCTCTGCTCGAGTTCTCCGGTTCTTGCGCAGGTTGTGCAGAAACATCTTATGCAAGACTTGTTACTCAGCTCTTCGGTGAAAGAATGTACATCTCCAACGCAACAGGTTGTTCTTCTATCTGGGGCGGCTCTGCACCTGCTACTCCTTACACAGTAAATAAGGATAGCTTCCGCGGTCCTGCTTGGGGTAACTCACTCTTCGAAGACAACGCTGAACACGGTCTTGGTATCTACACAGGTCAGAAGGCAATCAGAGAAAAGCTTATCGGCAAGGTAGCTGAAATGGCTGAGTCTGACAAGGCTTCCGAGTCCTTCAAGGCAGCAGCTAAGGCATACCTCGATACACTTAACGACGGTAAGGCAAATGACGAAGCTACAAAGGCTCTCGTTGTTGAACTCGAAGCAGCAGCTAAGGAAGGTTGTCCTGTAGCTCCTGCAATTCTCGCTGAAAAGCAGTACCTCTCCAAGAAGTCCGTATGGATCTTCGGTGGTGACGGTTGGGCATATGATATCGGTTTTGGCGGTCTTGACCACGTTCTCGCTTCCGGTGAAGACGTAAACGTAATGGTATTCGATACTGAAGTTTACTCCAACACAGGCGGACAGGCTTCCAAGGCTTCCAACCTCGGTCAGGTTGCACAGTTCGCAGCAGCAGGTAAGGCAATCGGCAAGAAGGATCTTGCTCAGATCGCTATGTCCTACGGCTACGTATACGTTGCACAGATCGCTATGGGTGCTGATATGAACCAGACACTCAAGGCAATATCCGAAGCTGAAGCTTACAACGGTCCTTCCATCGTAATCTGCTACGCTCCTTGCGAAATGCACGGCGTTAAGGGCGGTATGGCTAACTGCCAGGCAGAAATGAAGAAGGCTGTAGAAGCTGGTTACTGGCAGATGTTCAGATACAATCCTGCACTCAAGCTTGAAGGCAAGAATCCCTTCACACTTGACAGCAAGGAACCCACAGCTTCCTACATCGACTTTATCAAGAGCGAAACACGTTACAGCCGTCTTGCTCAGTCCTTCCCCGAAAGAGCAGAAGAACTCTTCGCTAAGGCTGAAGAAAAGGCTAAGGAAAAGTACGCTCGTCTTGTTAAGCTCGGCGAACTTTACAACTAAGCGGGGTACGCCCCGCGGCGATATTCGCAGGAAGTGTGTGCGGTAACTGATTTTTAGTTCCCGAACAGCCGTCTTTCCGTCAGTAAGTCGGACAGAAAGACTACCCAAGTTCATTCTCTGCGTATATCCAAGCAAGCACAAAATCTTCGCCCGTGAGTCAAACAACGACTCACGGGCTTACTTCTTCTTTTCCGAAAAAGAAGAAGTAAGCAAGAAGAAAAGATATTCGCAGTTCTCATTACTCACGTTTTGCTTGTTAAAGCAAAGTGAAATAATTACTAAAAAAGTGAGTTTTTTTCATCAAATGTTTGACAAATTGAATAAGCTGTGTTATAATCAAACCATAAATAATATACGGAGGTATAATATTATGAAAAAAATCATCACATTAGCTCTTGCAGTGCTCATGATTACAGCTATGGCTGTTGTTGTTTGTGCAGCAGATACAGAAAACTGGATTGCAGGCAACGGCTATAATCTCGTTGATGCGGATAAGGCAGTTGTTGCTGAAAATTCTCCCGTAACCATTGCTGAAAAGTCTGCAACAGTTGTCGATGTTGCTCACGGCGGCTACTATCAGAACGGTGTAAACTGGGGTGGCGTTGCTTCAAAGGCATCCTATGACCTTGACGGTCTTAAGGTTAAGGTTAATTACACAAAGGTTCCCGGAGTAGATGCTGCTACTGACTGCTGGATGTATGTAGGCGTTCTTTCAAAGCCCGAAATGTTCCAGGTTGGCAATATCCCCGGCAACCCCGGTTATGTTAATCTTATCAGATTTGCTAATCAGCATCTTGAAGTGTATGACGGTATTGAATCCTTTAAGAACATTGAAAAGATTAGTGACAAGGCTGACCTGTTCGGTGTTAAGACGGGTGATGTTCTTACTGTTGAATTTGTTAAGAACGAAGCAGGTACATACAATGTTAAGTACTCAAACGGTACGCTTACAGCTACAACAGCTTCGGCACTCGACCTTGATTCCGTTCTTAACGGCAAGGGTCATGTTGTAGTATCCGCTTCCAGAATTGCTTCCGAAAAGGATGCATTTGCGTATACAGTTGAAGTTATTCCTGCTGTGAAGGCAGAAGAAAAGGTTGAAGAAACAAAGCCTGATGCTCCCGCAGCTAACTGGATTGCAGGCAACGGCTTTAATCTCGTTGATGCAGAAAAGGCAGTTGTTGCTGAAAACTCTCCCGTAACCATCGTTGAAAAGTCTGAAACAGTTGTTGACGTAACACACGGCGGCTACTATCAGAACGGTGTAAACTGGGGCGGTGTTGCTTCCGGCAAGGCATATCCTCTTGAAAACCTCACAGTAAGAGTTACATATACAAAGGTTCCTGCAGTTGACGACAAAACAGACTGCTGGATGTATATCGGTGCACTTGCAAAGCCTCAGATGTTCCAGACCGGCGATGTTGCAGGTAACCCCGGTTATATGAACCTCATCAGATTCGGCACAAAGAAGCTTGAAATCTACGAAGGCGAAACTGCTTTCAAGAATCTTGAAACTGTTTCTGCTGCTCCTGAGCTTTTTGGTGTAAAGACAGGCGATTGCCTTACTGTACAGTTCATAAAGAACGATGCAGGTCTTTATCAGATTAAGTATACAAAGGATGCTCTCACATATACAACAGAAAAGACATTTGACTTTGACAAGCTTCTCGGCGGCAAGGCATACGTTGTAGTATCCGCTTCCAGAATTGCTTCCGAAAAGGATGCTTTTGCGTATACTGTTGAAGTAAATCCTGCTCCCGCATTACCCGATGTTTCCGTATTCCTTGACGGCGGCAGAATTGACTTTGCTGATCAGGCTCCCGTTATTGTTGAAGAAAGAACCCTCGTTCCTCTGCGTGCAATCTTTGAAGCACTCGGTGCAAAGGTTGAATGGGACGATGCTACAAAGACGGTTACTGCTACAAGAGGACAGGATGTAATCAAGCTCACAATCGGTGATACAACTCTCTATAAGAACGGTGTAGCTCACTATGAACTTGATGTTCCCGCACAGATTATGGGCGAAGGCTTTACAATGGTTCCTGTAAGAGCTATTTCCGAATCCTTCGGCTGTCAGGTTGACTGGGTTGCAGCTCTCAGAGCGGTTGTTATTACTGCAAAGTAATTAAAAATTCAGCTTTGAAAAATAAAGAAAAGCCGGGTTGATTCTCGGCTTTTTTGTATCTGATCAGAGGTATGCAAAATGGAAAGTTTTGAAAAATTTTATCTTCCTCAGCCGGAGCTTGGATTTATAGACCGACTTCGTTCACCTGTCCACACCGAGAAACCCCAATGGTTTTGCAGAAAAAATGCAGCAGATGGCGAAGCTGATGCCGAAGGCTTATACATTGTCAATAATTTTCCCGACGAAGAAAAGCTTCTTGAAACTGCTATTGAAGATTTTGGCGAATTTTCAAAGGTGTATGAAATCGGCGGAAATCGGTATCCGATAGTTCTGCAGTATTGTGAAACGAAAACTTTCGAAGAATATGTAATAAATGTCACAAAAGACAAGTGCACCGTATCTGCTATGGATACAGAAGGTATACGCAGGGGTATAATATATATCGAAGACGAATTGAACAGACGTGGTGGAGCTTTTCTTCCGCTTGGCGAGATTGTTCGTACACCGAGAATAAAGACACGTATAACAAGAGGCTTTTTCAGTCCTACCAACCGTCCTCCCAAGAACATAGACGAGCTGTTTGACGATGTTGATTATTATCCTGAACAGTATCTCAACAGACTTGCACATGACGGTACCAATGGACTTTGGATTTACACAAGACTTTCCGACCTTGTAAAAACAGATATAATTCCCGAATATGGAGCAGGCAGAGAAAAACGTGTTGCCAAGCTTAAGAAGATAATAGCAAAAGCAAAACGATACGGAATAAAAGTGTATATTTTTTTTATTGAACCTTTTTTCCTTGACGATGAGCAGGCGAAGAAGTATCCTGAACTTGTTGGATATCAGCATTATAGCGGCTTTAACACTTTTTGCACTCATACTGAAAAAGGTAAAGAATACTGTATTACTGCTATGGAAAAGCTATGCCGGGAGCTTCCCGATATCGGTGGATTTATCGATATAACTTACGGTGAAAGAACCACAAGCTGTGCCAGCGGAGATACAAGCAATTGTCCGAGATGCAAAAAATATTCAAGAGCACAGATTGTTGCCCATACCGTTGATTTGTTAAAAGAGGGAATAAGACGAGCAGGAAGCGATGCAAAGTTTATCAGCTGGCCTTACGGTCACAGAACATGGGAACTTGACGAAATCAGTGACTATGTCAAAGCTTCTCCCGATGACGTAGTGCAGATGGAAAACTTTGAGGAAATGGGTGTTGAAACTCAGCTTGGCAAAGAGCGTCTTGCGGTAGATTACTGGCTGTCATATACAGGTCCTTCGGATTTGTTTAAAGCGGCTATGAATCAGGCTAACAAAGACGGCAAAGAAATGTATGCTAAAATTCAGGCATGCTGTTCCCATGAGATTGCAACGCTTCCGTATATTCCTGTTCCCGGAATACTGTTTGATAAACTGAAATGTGATATTGCCGGAGTGGTGGAATGTTGGTATTTCGGCAACTATCCGTCGCTTATGAGCAAGGCGGCAGGAGAACTGTCTTTCCTGTGGGATTTTTCCGACAAGAAGGGATTTCTTAAAAATCTTGCGGCAATTTACTGCGGATATGAAAATTCAGAAATGATGGCAAAAGCTTATGAATTGTTTGAGGAGGGCTACAAGAATTATCCCGTAAATATTATGTTCTCCTATTACGGACCTATGCATGACAGCGTTGTTTGGGAACTTCAGCTTGAGCCTAAAAATATCAATCTTCCTCAGTCATGGATGTATGAAGATGCGGCAAACGGCGACAGAATATGGGAATGTCTGCAAAGAGGGCACACCCTTGAGGAAGTTGTAACGCTTTTTGAAACCATGACAGAGAAATGGAAAGAAGGCAAAAAAGCAGTTCCCAATCAGCTTCCGTCGGAGCAGAAAAGTGTAATAGAAGCCTTTGAAATTTTAGCTGACAGTTGCGAAAACATTCTCAAATTTTATTATAAACGTGACAAGCTTTTGTATGGCGAAGGCAATGCTGAAGTGTTGCTTGAAGAAATGAAGGCAATTGTTGACGAAGAAATAAGCAACAGCGGTAAAATGATACCTCTGTGTGAAAAAGATTTGAGACTTGGATATCATTCCGAAGCAGAAAGCTATAAATTTTTCCCCGAACAATTGAAAAAAAGAATAAAAGCCCTTGAAAAACTCAAGGAAACAGAGTTTGAAAGAGTGCTTGGCCGTGTAAAAAACGGACAAAAAGCCATTGAAGTCAAAATTGATTACGCAAAATACTACCAAATGGCACACTCCATTGAAAATGCACAGACAGAGCAAATTTCCGAAAATGGCGGAGAATTCAGATGTGCATATGATGAAAAATATGTGTATCTTGA
>JAZNIM010000222.1:0-4975 GCA_045577475.1 Eubacteriales bacterium
ATATCCTTGTAGACCAAAAGTACGAGGTAGATTTTGAATTGTAACGGAAAACAGTTTACCAATTGAGAAATAAAGATAAAATTCTAATCCTTTGCGGAAAGGTGACAAATTCGAGTTCTTTTGCCTGCTTTTCTGCGAAAGAAAAGTAGGAGAATTATATGCCATTTGATGCAGGCGTGATGGCGGCGGTAGTAAAACAGCTGAAAGATACCGTCATCGGAGCAAGAGTAGATAAAATATATCAGCCCGAAAGGGACGAAATAATACTTGGAGTCAGAACCCAAGGAGAGAGCAGAAAGCTGCTTTTGTCCGCAAGTGCGGGAAATTCACGGGTGAGCTTTACAACAGCCGAACGGGAAAATCCCATGCAGCCGCCTATGTTTTGCATGCTTTTACGTAAGCATTTGTCGGGGGCGCACATTCTTGATATAAAGCAGATAGGCTTTGACAGAGCCGTTGAAATAAAGCTGTCCTCCACCGACGAAATGGGATATTCATCCGTCAAGTACCTTGTGTGCGAGATTATGGGAACCTACAGCAACGTGATTTTTCTCGACGAAAACAGACGTATTCTCAGCGTTCTTCATCCCATAAGCCTGTCCACCACAAATAAGCGTCAGGTGCTTTGCGGCTTTGAATACGAAAATCCGCAAAAGCAGGAAGGTAAGCTTGATGCACTTGAAGTAGACAGGTATACCTTCCTTGACAAGATTCGAGCCGACCTTGAAAACGGCAGAAACGGCAGTGCGGATAAGTATCTCATTTCAAGCTACTCGGGACTTTCTCCGCTTGTTGCAAGAGAAATTGTGTTCAGAGCAAGCAAGAATACCTCCACACCATTGTGTGATTGCGACGGAGAGAAGCTGTGGTTCTATTTTGATAGCATTTACGGCTCACTCAAGGAAGGCACGTTTACCCCTTGTCTTGTTACGGATGCAGGTGGAAAGGTTATTGACTTTTCCTTCTGTGAAATAAGACAGTACGGAACGGGTGCATTCATAAGGGAATATGAGGATATAAGCGAGCTGCTTGACGAATTCTATTCCGAGCGTGACAGACAGGACAGAATAAAGCACCGTGGGCAGGATATTTTAAGGCTTCTGACAAACGCTTCATCACGTATCACAAAAAAGACGGCACTTCAGAAGCAGAGCTTGAAGGACTGCGAGAATAAAGAGCAGTTCAAACGCTTCGGCGACCTGATTACGGCGAATATTTATATGCTGAAAAAGGGCATGACAAAAGCTGAACTTGTGGATTATTACAGCGAGGATATGCCGACGGTTACGGTGCCTCTTGATGAAAGATACACACCTTCACAGAACGCACAGAATTATTATAAGAAATACAATAAAGCCAAGTCTGCCGAAATTATGCTTGCAAAGCAGATTGCAGAATCGGAACGGGAAATAGAGTATATTGATACCATTTTCGACAGCCTCACAAAGGCGGAAACCGAGGCTGATTTGTCCCAGATAAGAACCGAGCTTTCGGTGACAGGCTACGGCAAGACCCTTGACAACCTTCGCCGAAGCATGACAAAGAACAAGAAGGAATACAAAAATGCTCTCAAGAAGGAGTATAAGCCGCTGAGGTTCTTTACAAGCGGCGGCTATGAGGTGCTTTGCGGTAAAAACAATCTTCAGAACGACTATATTACAACGGAAATTGCTTCAAAGGACGACTATTGGTTCCATGTGAAGAATGCACCGGGGTCACATGTGGTTATGCGGTGCGGTAAGGATGAGCCGCCTGCCGAGGATTTTACGCAGTGTGCCATGATTGCGGCGTTTTACAGCTCGCAAAAGGAGCTTCCTCAGGCTCCCGTTGATTATACGAGAGTGAGAAACGTGAAAAAGCCCTCGGGTGCAAAGCCGGGCTTTGTAATATACGAAACAAACTACTCCTGTTACGTTACGGCTGATGCCGAAGAGGTGGAAAGGCTGAGAGTTAAGTAAAAAATGTGTGTTTTATACATTTTTGCGTGCAAATTCTCCATTTACAGGGGCTGCGTGCGGTGATAAAATATAACTGCAAACAAATAAACGGAAGGCGGTTTTGATATGTCGGCAAGAAACCTTGACTCACTTATTGAAAAATTCCACAGAGCAGTAGTGTCCCACAGACTTGACGAAGGCAAATACTGCCGTTGGAGATGGCAGAATAAGGAAAACAACAGAAACTTAGGCAGCAGCGAATACGGCTGTGCGGATGCGGCGAATATTCTTTATACAATTGGAAGATTTGAAACAGACCATGCCAAGAGGGAGGCAGCTGTAAAGGAGCTGCAGTCATTCCAGAATCCCGAGACAGGACTTTTCTCCGAGCCTACACACCACTATCTTCACTCAACGGCTCACGTAAGTGCGGCACTTCAGCTTTTCGATGCAAAGCCGCTGTATCCTTTTTATGAGCTTGAAAAATACAAGACAAAGGAAGGGCTTTATGAGCTTCTTGAAAGCCTTGAATGGATAAAATCACCCTGGAACAACTCACATCAGGGAGCAGGTATTTATGCGGCGTTTGCCTGCACGGGAGAAGCTACTTTAGAATGGCAGAACTGGTACTTTGACTGGTTTTGGAATGAAGCAGATCCTGAAACAGGTATGTGGAGAAAAGGCTGTATATATACTCCCGAATCAACTCCGTCCTTTACCTCTATGGCAGGCTCATTTCACTACATGTTCAATCACGAGCATGCAAGAAGACCTTACAGATATCCTGATAAGCTTGTTGACTGTCTTATAAATATGTATGATAACGAGATTTACAGGGACTGCCCTAATTTCGGAACTCATTGCGGCTTTATTGAGGTTGACTGGGTTTTCGCTCTCAACCGTGCTACCCGTCAGACCCCTCACAGATTTGAGGAAGCGAAGGATAGA
This sequence comes from Eubacteriales bacterium, assembly GCA_045577475.1. GTDB lineage: Bacteria > Bacillota > Clostridia > Oscillospirales > CAG-382 > UMGS1387. Next base: position 2,886 of record JAZNIM010000222.1, read on the forward strand.
ATCAGAGATTGTGCACATAAATACATTACGGCACTTGAAAATATGGATGAAAACACAAACGAAGGCTTTAACGACCTTCATGCACTCTTTGGCTCGGTTTGCTGTGTTGCCGAAATTCAGGCAGCACTGCCCGGTGAATTTGAATCGGAATACCCACTTCACCTTGTGCTTGACAGAAGACCGTTTATTTAGTTAGCGGCAACGAAACTTGAATGTGAAATACAAGATTATACAAAGCAGTTTATATGACGGTGATTTTTCATAGCGGTCACGTCAAGTGCCAAGGATTGAAAAAGAGACTTGCCGTCCAAATACGGATTGCTTTATAGCCAGAAAGGAAGAAACAAAATGACACCGAGAAATCTTGACAGATTAGTTGAAAAAGTACACAAGTCAGTTATTGACCACAAGCTTGACGAAGGCAAATACTGCCGTTGGAGATGGCAGAATAAGGACGGCACACGAAATCTTGGCAGCAACGAGTACGGCTGTGCTGATGCGGCTAACATTCTTTACACAATCGGCAGATTTGAAACAGATCATGCCAAAAGAGAGGCGGCTGTCAAGGAAATGCAGTCCTTCCAGAATCCCGAGACAGGACTTTTTTCCGAGCCTACACACCACACAATTCATACCACGGCACACGTGACAGCAGCACTTCAGCTTTTTGATGCAAAGCCTCTGTATCCCTTTTATGCTTTTGAAAAGTACAAGACAAAGGAAGGTCTTTATGAGCTTCTTGAAAGCCTTGAATGGATAAAATCCCCCTGGAACAACTCACATCAGGGAGCAGGTATTTATGCGGCGTTTGCCTGTACGGGAGAAGCTACTTTAGAATGGCAGAACTGGTATTTTGACTGGCTTTGGGAAGAAACAGATCCTGAAACAGGTATGTGGAGAAAAGGCTGTATATATACTCCCGAATCAACTCCGTCCTTTACCTCTATGGCAGGCTCCTTCCACTATATGTTCAATCACGAGCACGCAAGAAGACCTTACAGATATCCCGATAAGCTTGTTGACTGTCTTATAAATATGTATGATAACGAGATTTACAGGGACAGACCTAATTTCGGCGCTTCCTGCGGCTTTATTGAGGTTGACTGGGTTTTCGCCCTCAACCGTGCTACCCGTCAGACTCCTCACAGATTCTACGAGGCTAAGGACAGAATAAGAGTGTTTGCAAAGAAATACATTGACTATCTTGAAGCAGTTGATGAAAACACAGATGAATACTTTAACGACCTTCATATGCTCTTCGGCTCTGTTTGCTGTCTTGCGGAATTTCAGGCGGCACTTCCCGGTGAGTTTGAAAGCACGTATCCTTTGCATGTTGTGCTTGACAGACGGCCGTTTATATGATTAATGAATAATGAATAATGAATAGTGAATAATGAATAATTGAGGTTAGAATTTCGGAGAAATTCTTTCAATATTATTGTTTTAAGGGGCGGTTGTAAATGAAGAATATAATAAATGTTGCAGTTGTGGGCAAAGGCTCAATGGGGAGGACTCATTCGGCTTCCATATCGCTGCTTAAATACTGCTATAAGAATATGCCCTTTGAGGTTAAGCTTCATACGCTGGTTACGAGAAATGAAGAAACTGCAAGAGCGGATGCCGATGCTCTCGGCTTTGAAAATTATGCACTTACCTTTGATGAAGCGGTGAATAACCCTGAAATTGATGTTATTGATATCTGCACGCCGAACAATCTGCACCTTGACATGATTGAAAAGGCGGTGAAGGCAGGTAAGCACATACTTTGCGAAAAGCCTCTTGCCATAAGCAAGGCGGAATCTGACAGGATTCTTGAAATAACAAAGGACAGCAATAAGTGCTACGGAATGGTGTTCAATAACAGACATCTGCCTGCGGTTATACGTGCAAAGCAGATTGTGAGTGAAGGACGCTTAGGCAGAATACTGTCCTTCAGAACGATATATCGACATTCATCGGGAACAGACCCTGAAAAGGCGGCAGGCTGGAAGCAGAACAAGGATATCTGCGGAGCAGGAGTCCTTTTTGACCTTGGCTCACATGCAATTGACCTTCTTAACTGCGTTCTCGGCGACGGTGAGGATAACAAG
>JAZNIM010000223.1:0-20956 GCA_045577475.1 Eubacteriales bacterium
AACAATGTGTCCAGAAAACTGGGTACATATCACTTTTGGGGGCATTTCTGATTATTCAAGCGGCTGTTTTTAATTTGAGGGCACATCAATGTACTGCGCCGAGGCAAAACCGAGTATACCGTTGTATTCCACAACATACCAAAGTCCCGTAGTACAATAAACATTTACACTTTCTCCGTTGGGAATCTGCGTAAGAATGTTTGCTTCAAGATTTGGGCGTTCTCTCAGATTCAGCCGTCCGCCTGCAGTTGTTACAATGCCTTTTTTGATGCCTATATACTCATTGGGTGAAACGAATAATACACCCAGATATTCGGCAACACCCTGAACGAGATTTCTTGCAATTTCTTCAATGTTGTTCTTAATCCACTGGGCATCCTGCGGGTTGTCGTGATATGCTATTTCCACAAGTACAGCAGGTGCAACGGTGCGGACTACCTCGGCAAGGGAGGTTGTGGGAACGGTTCTCACATTTGCGGGATTAGGGTATATACTCATAAAATTGTCTGCAAGTGTTGTTGCTGCCTGCCTGCCGTTTCGGCTTCTAGTGTAGTAGTAAAAATCCGCACCCGTCAGTCTTCCCGACAGACTTTCGGGGGAGGCGTTTGAGTGAAGTGCGAGGTGAAGATCATAGTTTCCTGCATTTGATTGTGCAATTGCTCTTGACAGGCTTTCGTTGGGATTGTTTCTTGTAAAGGAGATTCCCGAGGAAATAAGATAAGGCTCCATGGCATCGGCGATAAGATTCATGTAGTATTCCTCAGAGCCTGAGCCGTCGTAATAGTTGTTGTATTCCTGTGTAGAAGGACTGAGATAGATAGATGGCATAATACCCCTCCGTTAAATTTGTTACTACATTGTATTCATACGCACGTGAAAATGTTCCTTGTAATATTTTTTGCTTCTTGTGAATAACAAATATTGGGTGATATTTATGCTTGGAAAAACTTTTTCGGTTATTCTTATTCTATCCTTGCTTACCGCAATTATTAACGGCAATACGCAAAGGCTTTCCTTTGAACTGCTTGAAGCACTGCCCGAAGCAGTAACACTGTGTATATCCTTGCTTGGCATGATGTGCTTCTGGAGCGGCATTATGAACGTGTTTAAATGTGCAGGGCTACTTGATAAAATGGCAGAAGTGCTGAAAAAGCCAATGAACTTTATATACGGTAAAAACCGACTTTCGCAAAGCGACCTTCAGAATATTTCAGCCTCATTTGCGGCGGATTTTCTCGGACTTGGCAATGCTGCATTGCCCTTCGGTCTTGCAGCAATGAGAGGTCTTAATAAAGGGAATACCGAGGAAGCCTCTGATACTGCCGTAATGCACGCCGTACTTAATACCGTCCCCATTCAGCTTATACCGTCAACCCTCATTGCCATGAGAAGCAGTCATAACAGTGCAAATCCCTTTGATGTAATTGTGGGAATATGGATTTGTTCTGCAATTATTACGGTATTTGCGGTGTTTGTCTGCAAGCTTTTTGAAAAGCTGTGGAAAAAGGAGAAGCGCAATGATTGAAAATCTCGGCATGCTTGTTTTACCCATTGTCCTTGCGGTGGCGGCGATTGCATTTTTGTTTAATAATAAAGCACTTGGTGCGTTTACGGAAGGTGCTTTTGACGGAATGAAATGCTGTGCAGAATTGCTGCCTGCACTTATACTCATTATGTGCAGCGTGAATGCCATGTTTTCAAGCGGTCTTGCTGATATTCTATGCTCGGTGTTTTCGCCTGTGCTTTCAATAATCGGTGTACCTGAAGAAATGGTTCCCACGGTTATTCTCAGACCATTTTCCGGAAGTGGCTCAACGGCTCTTGCCGATAAGCTGTTTTCGGTCAGCGGACCTGACAGCATTCCCTCGAAAATATCCTGCCTTCTTATGGGCTCAACCGATACGCTGCTGTATACTCTGGGCATGTATTTGTCCGCCATAAAAGTAAAAAAGACGCGGCATGCAGTACCTGCGTCTTTGACTGTATTTGTTTTCAGTGTGATTGTATGCAGTATAGTCGGAAATCTGCTTTATGCCTGAGTTTTTTCGGTGTCAACTATATTTCTTGCCCAAAAGCCGTTTCCTACAAGAATAAAGCCGATTATAACCTTGAATACCTCAATCATAAGGCTTGAAAGGTAAACGCCAACAACCGGTGTATGTGTAAAACGTGCAAGAAAATACGTTAACGGTACGGTAATGCAAAGCATATACACACTGTCAAACAGGAAGGTTATAAATGTTTTTCCGCCGCTGCGTATTGCAAAATAGAATGCATTCATAAGTGCGTGCATGGGAAGATATGATGCGTAGCAAATAATAAATGATGTGGCAAGCTGCTTGACGCTGTCTGTTGTATTATAAATCTGCGGATACAGCCCTGAAGTGATAATCATGGCAAGTGCAAGGCACAGGCTGATTGAAAACGACAGGAAGGTGAGCTTTTTGTTGGTGCTCTTTGCTTCCTCAATTTTATTGGCACCCAAAAGTCCGCCCACCATTATGGAAATTGCACTGCCGAAGCCTATATTCACAGTCATGAACACATTTGAAACGGTAGAGCACATATTTGTTGCCGCAACAACGTCAAGTCCTCTGAGGGCATAGCAATAATTCAGCAGTGCTACTCCCAGTGACCAGCAAGCCTCATTTGCCATAAGAGGCAAGGCTTTGGGAAGTACCCTTTTTATAAGGGACATGGGTACGGAAAAACCTCTGTAAAGTCCGGTTGTAAACGGACAGCTTTTCTTATTTAAGTGTGCAAAGAGAATAATTACGGCAGCTTCCACAAACCTTGACATAACCGTAGCAATGGCTGCACCCGTAACTCCCAGCCTTGGAAAGCCGAATTTTCCAAGGATAAGCAGGTAGTTGAATACAAGATTTACAACTACTGCACAAAGTCCCGATATAAGGGGTATAACAGGCTTTTCACACTCACGCAGAGTACTGCCGTAAACCTGAGAAAGTGCAAACGGTATAATACCTATGACCATTATTGAAAGATAATTCCGTGCCTCGGTAAAAGCAACGTCGAGATTAAGATTCTGATTACCCTGATGAAGATATGACTTAATAAGGTCTGAACCTGCAATTTCAAGCACTTCTATGGTAGCAATAAGCAAAACACCGGCACTTATTAATTTCAGCCTTACAGTTTTTCTTATACCGTCATTGTCGCCTTTGCCGAAATATTGAGCGGTAAATATTCCCACACCGCTGACAATTCCGAAAAGTGCAAGGTTGAACACTAAAAAAAGCTGATTGACAATTGCAACAGCACTCATCTGTTCTGTTCCCACAGTTCCAACCATGATATTGTCTATCATGTTGACAAAGTTTGTAATGCCGTTTTGTAACACAATGGGAAGTGTTAGAGCGGCAACTTTTTTGTAAAAGGATTTATCTCCTATAAAGCTTCTAAGTATCATATTTTACCTCTGAAAAACATACTTTGGTAATTGTACTACGTCAACTGCTTTTTGTCAATAATAACAACTGACAATTTTTTTATTTTTTTGCAAAAAAGGTATTGACAAACAGAATCTGTTGTGTTATAATATCACACGTTGTGAGCGAGGAACAGACCTTGCAAAGCAAATCTGGGTGTGGCTCAGGTGGTAGAGCGCTACCTTGGGGTGGTAGAGGCCGTGGGTTCAAGTCCCGCCACTCAGACCAAAGCAAGAGAGTATCAACTAAGGTTGGTACTCTTCTTTGTTTTAGGGACTTGAACCCTAAAAGGGCTTTGAGCGTAGCGCTTTTGCCTTCTTTTATCGCGGGATAAAAGAAGGTCGACACCGCAGTGTCGAAACACCAGCCAAACATAAAAAGTAACTGGCCGTCCGTAGACGGCTAATTTCATGCCAAATGTAAAACTCTTCGACAGCAGATTTTTAACTTTGATAAAAAAACTGCCTCACAGAAACGTGAAGCAGTCCGTAGATAAAAATTTAACCTCGTTTTTTCCAGGTGGAAGGAATTAAAGCGATAAGGATGGGGAAAATTTCAAGTCGTCCGAAAACCATTGCAATTGCAAGAATGATTTTCGATGCATCGGTAAACTGTGCAAATGAACCCATTGGACCGACAATTCCAAAACCCGGACCTACGTTGTTAAAGCAGGTGACGGTTGCGGTGAATAAAGATTCAAAATCAAATGGCTCAAGGACTGAAATTATAAAGAAAACAGCAAGAATAAACACCATGTATACCGCAAAGTATGTTGCAACACTTCTCTGGGTGTGGCTGTCAACCTCCTTTTCATCCAGGTTAACAGTGGCAACTGCTCTTGGATGAATCATTTGTTTGATTTCTTTTTTTATCAGCTTGAAAATAATAACAACTCTAGAAATCTTAAGACCACCTGCCGTAGAACCGGCGCAGCCACCCATAAACATAAGTAAGAAAATGGTGCACTTGGAGAGGGAAGGCCACAAATCAAAATTTGCAGTAGTAAAGCCTGTTGTTGAGCTTATTGCTGTCACTTGAAAGAATGCGTCTTTCAGAATGCCCATTGAAAAAGCATTTTTCATAATACTTAAATCCAAAGTTATAAGTGCCGTGGCAACTAAAACAATTGTGGTAAATATCCAAAGCTCCGAGCTTTTTAAGGCTGATTTAAACTTCTTAATCAGAATGAGAAAATAAAGGTTGAAGTTTATTGCAAAAATAAACATAAATATGGCAATAACCCATTGACAGTAATTGGAGTAGCCTGCAATACTGTCTGCTTTAATTCCAAAACCACCTGTTCCGGCAGTGCCGAAGGAATGAACAATGCTGTCAAACAGAGGCATGCCGCCCAAAAGCAAAAGTAACATTTCAACAAGGGTAATTACTATATACATGATGTATAAAACCTTTGAGGTGTCTCTTGCACGCGGTACCAATTTGCCAATCACAGGACCCGGCATCTCGGCACGAAGAATGTGTATTGAACGTTCGGAATCATTTGAAATAAAAGCAATTATGAATACAAGAACACCCATACCGCCTATCCAGTGCGTAAAGCTGCGCCAGAATAACATTCCGCGGCTGAGGGCTTCTACATCCGTAAGAATAGAAGAGCCGGTGGTAGTAAAGCCACTGCAGGTTTCAAAAAAAGCATCTGCAAAATTTGGTATTTCTCCGCTTATAATGAAGGGCAGACAACCGATAATTGATGTTGATAACCACGCAAGTGCAACAATCAGAAAGCCTTCCTTGGCGTAGAGTACGGTACTTTTGTTCCGAGTTAAGAATCTTAAAATAAAACCGATAATAAAGGAAAATGCTGAAGTAACAAGAAAAGCAAAAGCACTTGAGCCTTCCTTGTATATAACCGAAACAGCCATTGGTAAAAGCATTATCAGTGAGAGCGCCTCAAGTAGCTTTCCCGTAATGCTGAAAACAAGTTTTCTGTTCATGCTTCCTCCTTATTTGCGGATAATGTGGGATAAGTCGTCAAGCTTGTGTCCCGCTGCCAGAACAATAACCCTGTCACCGCTGAGAATAACATCATTACCTGTTGGAATAATAGGCTTTCTTCCGCGGATTATTCCTGCAATAAGAATGTTGTTTTTCAGCGTCATTTCACGAAGTGAAATGTTTGTGTATTCAAAGTCCTCGCTTACCTTGAATTCAAGCACCTCTGCCTTGCCGTCCATGAGCTTGTAAAGAGTTTCCACATTACTGCCGACGGAGTTTTGCAGGGCACGTACATAACGGGATACAACGTTTGAAACGGTTCTCTGGGGAGAAACAATACACTCAAGTCCCATCTTTTCGGCAGAGGATGTAAGATCGCCTCTGTTAATTTTGGAAATAATTGTCGACATGGTTTGTCCCGCAACAAAGAAGGAGGACAGAATGTTGGTTTCGTCCTTTCCCGTAAGTGCTATAAAAGCATCACAGACAGCAACGCCTTCTTCAAGTAAAACCTCAGGCTTCATGCCGTCACCCATGATGATTGTAGCTTCGGGAAGAAATACGGCAAGCTCATGACATCGTGCCTTGTCGCATTCCACTATTTTCACCTTGATGCCGGCAGAAATGAGCATTCTGGATAAGTAGTAGGAGATACGACCGCCGCCCATGATGATAACATTCCGCGGCTGCTTTGAAGGAAGCCCTATGCTCTTAAGAAGCTTAATGATTTCGGTGTGTGATGCCGTCAGACCGATTTTATCGCCAACCTCAAGCCTGAAATTACCGTCGGGAATATAAACGTTTCCGTCACGTAATACACAGCATACAAGGAAGCTTTCGGTATAGCTCTTACGAAGCTCTGAAAGTGTTATTCCCGCAAACGCCGACCCCTCGCCGATGTGAAGCTCGACGATTTCCAGCATCCTGTTGGAAAATGACTCAACCTTGACTGAGGAAGGGAAGCGAAGGTTGTTAAAAATTTCCTTTGCAACAAGCATTTCCGGATTCATTGCAACGGATAAATCAAGGTGCTGCTTCATAATACCAAGACTTTCGTCGTTGTATTGGGGACTTCTTATTCTTGAAAGAGTTTGCTTTGCTCCAAGCTTTTTGGCGAGAAAGCAGGCAAGCATGTTAAGCTCGTCAGAGCCTGTAACGGCAATGAAAAGCTCAGTGTCGGAAATTCCTGCTTCTGACATTGTGTCGGAGTCCACACCGTTTCCGCATAAGCCCATAACATCATAAGTGTTTGTTATTTCTTCAATAACGCTTTGATCGCTGTCAATAGCAACAATGTCGTGTCCTTCATCTACAAGGCTTTCAATTACCGTTCTTCCGATTTTTCCGCAGCCGAATATAATAATCTTCATAAAAACATCAATTCTTTCTCAAAATTTAGTGTAACAAATTTAAAATCAGAGGTTATACAGAAGTATAACACATTATTTTGTTTTTTTCCATATTTTTTTTAAAAAAAGTGAAAAAATATCAGTTTTCATCATAGAATTTTATCGGTTGTAGTGAATCAAAAAAAAATACACGAAATTTTGAATAACTTATTGACAATTTTTTTCTGTGGTGATATAATCATAAGGAATATTTAATACGATGCGGATTTTGTAACTGCTTGTCGATTTTATTGACGGCATTTCCTTTGGTGTATTGTAGAAGATATATATGTGTAACTGTTTGGAGTGATAAAAAATGTCTATTTCCGATCTTCAAATGACAAGGGCAGAAAAAATCTATGAGCTCGGATTTATGTACTATAATAAAGCCGTTGACGGCATGGAAATGCTGCCTGAAGCATTTGAGCTTATCAATGATATACGTGCAAGGTTCGGATACTTGCTGTATCTCAAGCAGACAAACGGTGATGCATCTCAGATGCAGGAGCTTGATAACCAAATTGCATCTCAGTTTGTTCAACTTGGTGAGGTATGCTTCGGTTATTATGCTCAGAGTCTTAGTATTGATGCTGAGCTTGTTTCTTTATGTGATTTCATTTCTACTCTGGATAATCAGATAAACAGAGAAAATGATATTGTTAAGGGATTGCAGAATTCTGCAATGTCCTATGATGCACCTGAACAACAGCCGATAATGCAGCAGTATCAGCAGCCTCAGCAGGATGTTGGCGTTGAACTGTCTGACAGCGACTTTGTTATGCCGATGCCTAATGTTGCAGTGCATGATGATAAAGAAGTGAAAATAGAATCTATAGAGATTGAAAGCATTGAACGAGCGGTAAACGGTGCTGAAAAAAAAGTGTTCTTGCGGACACACGAACCGAGCTGATTCGAAATTCTGTGAAGCTTGCGGTGCAGCACTGGCTTGATAAATTGTAATAATTTTGTATTGTATATCATGTACTTGGAAAGGATTGAAATATAATGGAATTGATGGGAGCAAATTTATGCGATTTTTGCTTTTCCCCGATTGAACCCGGTCAGGAATGTAAGGTGTGCGGACTTACTCATGAAACTTATAATGCTTCTGCAGGTCTTTTGAAACCCGGCACGAACCTCCTCGGTAAGTATATTATAGGTCGTGCTCTCGGACGCGGCGGTTTCGGTGCAACTTATATGGCTTTTTCGGCTGAAAAAATGAAGCCTGTTGCTATTAAGGAGTTTTTCCCTACAGGTATTGCGTGCCGTGATAAGGACGATGAGCATATTACCATCGTATCCAAAAATGAGCTTGACGGCTTCCAGAAGGGTGCTGCAAGATTCTTTGAAGAAGCACAGACAATTTCAAAGTTTAATATGATAAGAAACGTTGTATCGGTTTATGAATTTTTCCATGCTAACGATACGGCTTACTATGCAATGGAATACCTTGACGGTATCGACCTTAAAGGGTATGCTGCAAAGAAGGGCGGAAGAATTTCACCCGAAGAAGCAATGACAGTTATGAGATGCGTTTGTGATGCTCTTGTTTCCGTTCACAGTACGGGTACACTTCACAGAGATATTTCTCCGGATAACATCTTCATTTGTACGGACGGAACGGTAAAGCTTATTGACTTTGGTGCTGCAAAGCAGGTTATCAGTGAGCACTCTCAGAATCTGTCTGTAATTCTCAAGCAGGGCTTTGCTCCTCTTGAACAGTATAAAAAGGACGGTAACCAGGGTATGTGGACTGACCTTTATGCTGTGGGTGCAACAATTTATTACGCCCTGACAGGTAAGATTCCTGATGACCCGATGAGCCGTCTTGAAAATCCTGACCTTGACTTTGATGATGAACTTAATGTACCTCAGGGACTTAAAGATATTATCAATAAGTGTCTGAAGGTTAAGATTGAAGACAGATATCACAGTGCCATGGAGGTACTTGAAGCACTTTCCGCACTTGATATACAGTACGCACCTCTTGGTGACGGCTATGTACAGGATATTTTTGACGGAAATCCTGTATCAGCAGGCTTATACGGAGAAGGTATGAGATTCTCCGAAATGGGTGACGGAACCTTCTTCCCGCCGCAGGAGCCTGATAACTCGGGACTGATAAAGGGAATAATTGTTGCGGCATGTACCGTTGTTGTTCTAATAATAGGCATAATTGTTGCCTCACAGTTGTAAGCATAAGAAAGCCAATACATATAGATTGTTAAAATAAGGAGTGTGATTGATACCGATGGATAATGCAGGCAGAAATGACAGGGTTACAACGGGTGATATGTATAATCAGCCGGAAACCTCCGCAGGCGTAGAAATGGTACTTGCGCCGGGTGCATCAATTTATATTAAAACGGGTAACTGTCAGAATCAGGGTGCCAGAAATTATCAGGAGGACTCCTTCGGGTATTCCAATATAGTTTCGTCAGAAGTAGTGTCGCAGAGAGGTATGTTTGCGGTGCTTGCAGACGGGATGGGTGGTCTTGCAAACGGAAAACAGGTGGCAGACTACGTTGTTCAAAGCAGTATATCTCTTTTTGAATCGCTGAATCCAACAAGAAAAGTGGGGGAACAGCTTGAGAGAATAGCACATTATATCAACGATAACGTTTGTTCCAAGTTCTGCTCGGGAAATGTAAGTAAAGCAGGTGCAACACTTGTCCTTGCATTTTTCTATAAGAACAGAGTATATTGGGTAACTGTTGGGGACAGCAGATTGTACCTGTTCAGAAACGGCTACCTTTTCCAGATGAATGAGGACCATGATTATAAAAACAAACTTCTGAGAAAGTTTATGGATGATGAAGGAAAGCTTGAAACAGCATTCAGAGACCCTCAGAAGGACAGCCTTGTAAGCTTTATCGGCAAGAAGGGACTTCCCGAAGTCGATGTTAGCATGAAGGGCTTTAAGATACTGCCGGATGACATATATATACTTTGTTCTGACGGTATCTATAACGCAATCAATCAGGAGCAGCTAAAGAGCCATATTGTTAATTATGATGCTCAGATAGCAAGCGAAATGATTGTTTCCAGTGTTCTTGACGCACGTTTGCCGGGACAGGATAACATGACTGTTATGGTAATCAAGTGCAGAAGAAAATAAATATTATATCTTTGAAAGGAAGGAAATTCAAAATGAAAAGAATTTCGAATCTCGGCAAACTCTTTGGAATGCTTGTGCTTGTTGCATTAATGATATGCACATTTGCAGTAAGCGTTTCCGCAGCAAGCTTCTCAACAGCTCAGAACAGCGTAGTAGCTGTTGTAAGTGAAAGAGGAACAAATTATGCTACAGGTATCGCAATCGGTGAAAAGGGTAAAAACCCCGGCTACATTCTTACCACCTATTCCGTACTTGATAGCTCCTCCAGCGAACAGGCAACTGTTTATTTCTCATTCGATACTATGGATGCACAGACCGCAAAGGTTCACTACTCCAACCCCGATATGGGTATCGTTGTTCTCAGACTTACAAAGAGAACAGAAGAAGTAGTTCCCTGTACATTCCTTTCATCTAAGAAGGTTGGACCTGATACAGACCTGAGAGGTATCTGCTATCCCAACAATCTTTATACACTTAACTGGAGTAAGAATAAGGATGATATCATCAGACCCAGCGTTTCTATCAATAAGAGCGACAGAAGAAATGACTGCGATGTATTCGAAGTAAGTATGTCTTCTGTTAACGTAACAGACGGTTGTCCCGTAGTTAATGATGAGGGTCATGTAATCGGTATCCTCGTTGATAAGTATGAAGGTCACGTTCTTTACTCCGATGAAATCATGAAGGTTCTTGATGAGGAAAACCTCAAGTATTCAACAGCCGGACTTGGCATGATTGTTTACATAATCATCGGTGCAGCAGTTCTTCTCGTTATTATTATCCTTGTTGTAGTTCTCGTTGTAACTAAGGGTAAGAAGAACACAGCAGCTGAAGTTTCCGCTCCTCAAGGCGGTATGACACAGGCTCTCAGCGAACCCCCTGTAATCAATAACGTACCTGTTCAAAATGCACCTGTAGGTCCTTCAATGAGAGTTATTTCTCTCGGCGGAGCTCTTAACGGCAAGAAGTATTCAGTAAACGGCTCAGTTAAAATCGGTAGAGATGCTTCCAGATGTGAAATCGCATATCCCGTAAATACACAGGGTGTCAGCGGTTGTCACTGTGAACTTACTTTCGACGGCACAGTATGCTACCTCAAGGATATGAAGTCTTCCTTCGGTACTTTCCTCAGCGACGGAACAAAGCTTACTCCTTACGCACCTCAGATGCTCAGATCCGGCGATAGCTTCTACCTTGCAGGACCTGAAAACACCTTCGAAGTTAGATTTTAATTTTGTCCGGAGTGATATTTAGTGAATTATAACAGTCTGTGTTACCGTTGCTTTTGTGAAAAGCCGATACCCGACAGACCGTGCAGTGCATGCGGATATATGTATGATCCAAATCAGGTAAAACGCAATTGCCTTATGCCGGGTACTTTGTTACATAACAGATACCTGGTAGGCGTGGCACTGGGTGTTGGCGGATTCGGTATTACATATAAGTGTCTTGATACAAGTCTTGGCGGTATATGTGCCATAAAGGAATATTTCCCGGGGACATACGCAACAAGACTTCCTCAGTCAAGAACGGTAAATGTTGACCCTGAAAATGTGCAGCGTTACGGGCATGTAATGAATCGCTTCGTTGAGGAAGCTCAAATGCTTAAAACGCTGGATCATCCAAATATTATAAGAACCTTCGATAGCTTTTCGGAAAATAATACCGCTTATTACGTTATGGAATACTGTGACGGTGTTGACTTGCGTACTTATACTAAAGGCTGTACTAAAAAGCTTGACAGTCACTTGGGTATTCATTTTCTCAAGCAGGTTATGGACGGTCTTGAATATGTGCACAGTAAAAATATTATGCACAGAGATATAGCACCGGATAACATTTATGTTACAAAGAGTAATCATGTTAAGATTCTTGACTTCGGTGCGGCAAGACGTGAGATGGATCAGAATAAACGCCAGTTGTCAACTATTGTAAAAATGGGATATGCACCCATTGAACAGTATGGCAATAGGGGAAAGCAGGGTCCTTACACAGACATTTATGCGTTGGGTGCAACTTTTTATCATCTGTTTACAGGTGTTTACCCTCCTGAGTCAACCACCCGTGCGGCAAGCGACAGGGATGAGCTTGTGCCTATTTCCAAGCTCAGACCCGATTTGCAGGATAATCTGAAGTACTGCATTGAAAAATGTTTGGCGATTAAGTCAAGTGAAAGACTTCAGAGTATTGCTGATATGAGATATGTTCTCGGTATCAGCGGCGGTCAGCAGCAGTGGGGAAATTCAGGTTTGAGATCCGGTCAGTCAGGACAGTCGGGACTGAGAGCCGGTCAGTCGGGGCAGAAGGGCGGTCAATACGGTGTCGGAGGCAGTTCCTCATCAGGAGGAAATCAGACGGTTGTTGCAAGTATCTCCAAACGCTGTCTGGCTTATCTTATCGACTCGGTAATAATCGGACTTTTCCTTTTGTCGTTTATGATGGCAGCGTACGTAAGCGGCTCACAAGACGGAATTGTGGCATGTGTGCTTATGCAGCCAATATTTATGTTTGTCTATGGGACATGCATGGAAATGTTAAGCGGTGCAACACTCGGTAAATTGGTGATGAATATTTATGTAAGAGGTATGGGCAGCGGTAAGGCGGAAACGAGTCAGATATTACTCAGAAATCTTGTAAAGCTTCTCGGTGTCTTTTGCCTGATACCTGCAGCAGAAGGAATGATGCTTCAGGAAAAAATAACATCCAGCGTTGTTTGTAATAAATTTGTGAGGTGAAGAAATAATGAATTACGGCGATCTCGGTAAGAGAATTATAGCATATTTTATAGACGGTATACTGATTTCATTGGTTACTCTTATTTTGTACTTTATTTTCTTCCCGTTCTATTATTTTGCGGCATACTTTATTATTGCCCCGTTGGTTTTCGTCGGAACTATTGTTTACTATGTAGCAATGGAAGGCGGCGGATGGCACGCAACCCTTGGTAAGCGTGCAATGGGCCTGTATGTTGCTTCTGAGGACGGAAGCGGAATTACATATTCCAAGGCAATGCTCAGATATATCGGTAAGATATTCTCAGGGTTGATTTTCGGTATCGGCTACCTTATGGGTGCGTTCAGCGAAAAGAAACAGTGTCTGCATGACATAATGGCAAACACCTATGTTCTTGAAGGTGCATCAAATGCAGGTAAAAGCGGAATGCCAAGACTTGTGTGCGTTTCGGGTCCTCTCGCAGGTACTTCCTACGCAGTAAGCGAAAAGGGCGTTGTAATCGGTCGTGACAGCCTCAGCTGTCAGGTTGTGCTTCCTGCTTCTCAGTCAAATGTAAGCCGAGTACATTGCTTCGTTTCTTATAATAAGGTTTCGGGTATGTTTATTCTCAGCGACAGAAACTCCAGCCAGGGTACTTACCTTGCTGACGGCAGAAGAATACCTTACTCTCAGCCTATAGCACTTTCCAGCGGAGATAGCTTCTATCTCGCTTCTCCCCAGAATACATTTAAGGTTTGTTAGGAGGTACACCCTTGAGTCGCGACGAAAATCAAAAGGATGTAGCTCAAAGCGAACAGAAAACTGTTTTGTCACAGGACAGCACAAACAGCCCTGCCGGCAGTGTGAACAACAGTGATAATGCAGGTAAAAACTATCCTAATTCTTCAAATCATGGTTATCCCAAATCGGGAATGCCGCAGTATCCTCAATCGGGAATGCCACAGTATCCCCGTTCATCAATGTCGCAGTATCCGCCATATGCTATGCCTTACGGTATGAATTCATACATGCCGCAGAAAAAGAAGATGAGCAATTCAAAGTTTGCCATTATCTTGGTTTCGATAGTGCTGCTTGTGGCAATTGGAGCGATTGTATTTCTCTTGGTGCTTAATGGCTCGGATAATTCCGAAACGGATCGCTCCGTGATTACTGATGAGCATGAAAATGAGGTGTCGGCTTCGGATGACGGACTTAATAATTTTGATAGCTTCGCACCGTATATGGTGGGTTCATTAAAGGCAGACGGTTCGCTGAATATTGGCGAGGCACAGCTTATGATTGACGGCATACTGTATACCTTTGAGGACAGCCTGTTAAATTACGAAAATGCCAATTATGTGGATATTGAAGAGTTTGCAAAGCTTTTTGGTGTCAAAGTAACTGTTGATATGGAAAGTAAAACAGCAGCTCTTACGGTAAATGGCGATGAGTACGTTATTACTCATGATATGATAGAAGGCGAGAAGATAACTGCTGACGGTGATTCGTCAACGGTGGCACTTTACCGCCCGCCCATTCTGTTCTCTAACGGAAGAATGTTTGTTGCGGTTAAAGGACTGTCAGGTATTTTTGATTTGTATTCAGTGGATTGGGACAGTACTTATAGATGCGTAGCAATTTTGACAAACTCAATTAAGATATCTAATCAGTAAATTTTATATCATAATAATCAGAAAGAAGGATTAATAACATGGCAATGCAACAGTGTCCTAACGGACATCTCTACGATGATTCAAAAAACAGCAGTTGTCCTTTCTGTAACGGTGAAAGCCTGAACAAGACAATGCCTCTTAACCCCAACATCGGCGGAATGCCTACTCCTCCTGTAATGGATATGCCTGCAGTAGGAGGTGCTTTCCCTGCAACTGTTGGTCTTGATAATACTCCCGTTGAGCAGCAGAATATCACTCCTACTCAGCCTCTTGATAACGTGTTCAAGCCTACACAGTATGTACCCAGTGCAAACGGTGAAGACGAAGACGGTGAAATTGAGGACGGCGAAGAAAGAGTAGACGTAGTAAGAGGCTGGCTGGTATGTGTTAAGGGTTCAAAGAAGGGTATGGACTTCAGAATTCACAGTGAAAAGAACACCATCGGCAGAGGCAGCGATAATGATGTAAACATCAGCTTTGACCCCACAGTTTCCAAGGGCGTTAACGCAGTTCTTGCTTATGACAGAAAGACAAATAAGTTCTTTGTATATCCCGAAGGCGTTTCAAAGAATAATATTTATATTAACGACGGTATGCTCATGATGCCTGTTGAAATCAAGGATTATGATGTTCTTGAGGTAGGTTCAACAAAGCTCATGTTCCGTAGCTTCTGTAACGACCAGTTTAACTGGTAAAATAACCTTTACGGTATAATATTTATTTCGGGGCGGATGCATCGGCGCTTTCCGCTCCGAAAGGAAGTATTACTTTAATTCGATGTTTGGTCTTTTGGACTTCTATTATACGATTTTTATTTGAAACAACACATAAATATATTGAATATATCATATTAATGATTGATTTATTCTTTTGAATGCAAGCGTTTATGCTTGTGTATATAACTTTGAAAATAATCTGTAATTGAAATTAAGCTTTTGCAGTGAAATATATATATCGCATTAGACATAAATCACGGAACGGAGAATAGTAAATGAATGTAGATATTTACAGCTTCAGCGGTTTGGGCGACCGCGAAATCAATGAAGACAGCTATAGCGTAAAAAAACAGAATAACAGATGTATATCCGTGCTTTGTGACGGTCTTGGTGGACATGACTGCGGTGAGATTGCCTCCCAGTATGCTGCAGGTCAGATGGCAGGTGCATTGGGAAAGATTTCTCAGTTAAGCAATGAAACAATCCACGCACTTATGGACGCTATTAATGATAAAATCATTGATATGCAGTCACAGAAGCCTGAGTGGCATGGAATGAAAACCACTATTGTCGGTTGTGTGTTGGAAAATGATAAGCTCACATATTTTAATTGCGGTGACTCAAGATTTTATTATTTCCGAAACGGAAGCCTTCTTTATATGTCAAATGACCATAGCCTTTCTCAGGCATCTGTAAGAATGGGTGAAATGACGTTTGATGATATCAGAAATGACCCTGACCGAAATAAGCTGTTAAAGGTTATCGGTGATAAAAAAGCACAGCAGGTGGGTGAGGTTTACCAGCCTATTACCTGCAAGCCGGGAGATGCATTTCTTCTTTGCAGCGACGGATTTTGGGAATATGTGTATGAGGACGAAGCTGCGATAGACCTTTCAAAATCAATGAACGGCGAAGATTGGGTAAAGTACATGCTTGTTAGACTGATGCTGAGAATGAACGGTGATAATGATAATTATACCGTAATCGGCGGAATCATAAAGTAAACGGTGCTGTTGCTCTAAGGAGGAAAAAAAGTGTTTTGTAAATATTGTGCCACAAAGCTTGGACAGGAAATTTCACAAAAATGTCCTAATTGCGGTTTGGTAATAGATGTAAATGACGGCGGTCAGTCGTTCTACGAGGATGCCGACCTTTTGGCGTGGAGCATGACCAACGAAGAAGCAATGGCATCCATGCCTAAAACCGAGGTCAGACGTATTGTTCATCAAAAGCCGCCCCGCGGAGGAATGTCAGCCGCCAAGGGTAAGAGTAAGCAGGTTAATAATAACACATTTGCTAATCCCGAAATGCCATTTGTTGATGACGGCAAGATGAGTGTTGTTAAGATTGGTATAATTTGTATTGCTGCAGTAGTAACTGTTGCTCTTGCTGCTTGGCTCATTATATCTTCTATTGAGGCAGGTTCCTTTAAGACTAAAACTGATGATAAAACGTCTAATACTAAAAACGAGCAAGATGAAGTACCGATTAAGAATGAGTTCTACACACTTGTTGGAATGGTGGGTGAAACTACCACTGTAGATAATGGGGAAGAGCCAAAAGACGAAAAAACAAATGAAGAAGAACCACTTGTTGTTACACACCCTGATGGTAAAACGCCCACGTCAGTTGGGAATTATGTGACTTTGTATGTTTATGATGGTGGTAATGTTAAAAATTATGGCAACGATTGTGTGCTTGGTAGAGTTGAATTAAATGATGATAAATATAAGGTTTATCTCGCAATCAATGAACTTGTAACCGTGTTACCAATTAAATATAATAATTATGAAAAAAGAATTAACGATTTTCAAGAACAAAAGGATTGCGATAAAGAAATAGTGCATTTATGTGAGGTTAATATTCGACAAGGTACTTTTAAATATTATTATTATGATGTTCAGGAGAATATTCATAGAGAGTTTAGTGATGGATCAATTATAAGAGTTGGTAGCTTAGATTGTATTGAAACGAGTGAACTTGAAGTGTTCGGTTATGGACTTTTTTATGGACCACAAAAAGTCGAGGATGGTATATATGAAGGCTCACATAAGATAGTTTTACAAAAGGTTAATTAACATTTAAAGCAGGACGCACCACGCGTCCTGCTTTTTCATGCATAAAAAGAACTGCTTCCGAAAAAGCAGCTCGTTTTGTATTTGGATGTGCACTACCTTGCCAATTCCTCAATCACATTCGGCAGATTGTCAAATGTGTCATAATAAGTCCTGTATTGCGTGTGTCCCTGGGAATAGCTGAATGTCATGTGAACAAATACATAATCCTGCTCATCAAAGGGATTTATTGTCTTTTGATTCAATATGTAATCACATATTTGTGCAATGTCATCCTTGTCATGAATGGTTTTTGTTTTGCCCATGTACTTGTCGTAGGTGACGTACTGCTCGTATTCATTATAATATTGCTGGAATACAGATTTTCCGTCCTTGTATACATCACCTATGTCAAGCTCGATCTTTGTGACGTTTTCGGCATCGAGCCAGCCATTCTTCGGAACGCAGCCTGCTTTTTCAAGAGCACTCAGAGTGTTTGTGTCAAAGTTGTGTACTGAGTATATTTCAGATAATTCAAGCATTCTCTCTTTGCCGTCATTGTCAATGGCAGGTACCTTGTAGGTGACCTCAATTCTGCATAAAGCACCCGTGTTGTGCTTTGCAAGATACTGATTGAAGGTTATGCTTTGTCTGTCCTTCTTCAGTGCAGAAATAATACTTGTCATTCGTTCGTCACCTGAAGTAAATACACCATAGTTTTTGTCATCCGGCATGTTTTCACGGTCTGTGAATACACGTATCATTGTGAAGGTTTTTTCTGTTTCGTCAAGTATGGGGTACTGGTACTTCTTGTACTGGTCGCTTTCAATGATAGGCTTGAAGTATTTCTGAATGTCGGAATCATCAATACTGTACCGCCTTCTCAGCTTCGTGCCGTTTTTGAGTGTGTATTCAAAGTCAATGTGGCGGGGAAGACCCGATAAATTGTTGAGCTTGGATGTTTCAAAATATGTATTGTTCTTTGACTTGATTTTGTTGTTGTGAAAGTTTACGAAGTTGAGAATTTCCGATTTTTGCGTAAATACAGGTGAGAAGTAGTCTGTTCTCTGAACATGGTCGTAACCCACCCTGTTGTCGATAAAGGTGTATTCTCTACCATCATATTGATTGTTTACAATGACTACGCTCTTAACGCTGTTAACATCGGGGACTCTGTTTTCAAAGCCTGTGATATCAAGCTTGAATATTGCAAATAGAAGTGCTACAAATACAGCATTGTATATTAACGGGTACTTGCTGCCTCTCAGACTGAAGCTCTTGTTTGAAAGCATGTTAGCGATTATAACACCGATGCTTCCAAATACAAGCATTATAAGAATGTTGTCAAAGTTCCAGAAAGCCTTGCAGTAGAAGTAACCTAAAATTCCCGCACATATACCGAAGGAAAGCTTGAATAACCACTTGAGGTTGGGGAATGCAATAACTTCGCCGTAGTTTTCAAGATGCCGCTTGTTGTAAATAAATATGGAAAGAATATAGAAAACAGCAATTAATGCTAAGTAAATTAAGAGCTTTGGTCCCATAAGATCTTGGGGATTAAGGTAAAAATACTTTATAAGAATATCTTCAAATATGCCTGTGTCCGTAAAACCGTATAAATAGGAATCGCATAAG
The DNA here is from genome assembly GCA_045577475.1 of Eubacteriales bacterium. Taxonomy (GTDB): domain Bacteria; phylum Bacillota; class Clostridia; order Oscillospirales; family CAG-382; genus UMGS1387. The sequence continues at coordinate 18,702 of JAZNIM010000223.1, forward strand.
GTCAGTGTGAAGCCTGTAAGGAATAAGGGAAGAAGTAACAGAACAACTGAGAATATGCCGTGTGACGGAGTGTTTCCCGTAAGTACACCTACAAAAGTAAATACCGCATAGAAAAGCAGGGCATAAACAAGGAACAAGCCGAAATTTACGAAAATCATGGTCGGATTACAAAAATTGAATACCGAAAATATGCATATTACCGAGTTTAAAAGAATGGGGAAGATTATTAGAATCAATGCGGAAACAGAATGTGCATGCATGAGTCCGCTTCTTTTAATCGGTAGGGAATGATTGAAGGTAACGCTTGAAACGTTGTTGAGATAAGTAAACAAACCAAGGGATAAAAACGCTCCTAACATTACCGCAAAAAAATAGTTGCCTGTCAATTGGTCGTGAAGCCATTGGTTTTCAGTTCTGTGAGAATCAAGGTACACTTCCGAAAAAGTTTCGGGATAGAAGTAGTTGAGGGTTTCAATAAGCGGCATTGTCACAAATAAAAGCATAAATGCGGCCGCAAGAACGCTTATCCACCAAAGACGCTTGATGTCGCTTTTGATTACAGCTTTAAAGCAGGATTGTTTCAAACTCATAGCCCATACCTCCTAACTCATAAATAAATACTTCCTCAAGGGTAAGAGGAATAACGTCAAATACAACAGGATTGTATTTTCTGACGATTTCATCGATGTTGTCCGTGTTACCTTTTACGATTATAAGACTAACGCTTGCAAAACCGGATTTGTCAAGGATTTCAAGCTCTTTGTCAAGACCCTCGGGAAATTCTCCGCCTTCAAAAGCAAGCTGAAGCTTGTGAACATTGCCTTTAATGTCGTCAAGTGACTTTTCTATAACAATTTTGCCCTTGTAAAGAATGCCTACATGGTCGCATACATCCTCAAGCTCTCTTAAATTGTGGCTTGAAACAAGTACGGTCATTTCTCTTTCCGCAACCGCCTGAAGCATCAGCTTCCATACGTTTCTGCGCATTACAGGGTCAAGACCGTCAACAGGCTCATCAAGAATCATAACGTCAGGCTGTGTGCAAAGCCCAAGCCAGAAGGCAACCTGCTTTTGCATACCCTTTGATAAACGCCTTGCCTTGCGCTTGACATCAATTTTGAAGACTTCCTTCATCTTGTCAAAAAGCTCCCAGCTCCAGTCGGGATAAATACCTGCATAGTAATTTGCCATGTCCTTGATGCTGTAGGTGGGGAAGAAGAACAGGTCGTCTGAAATGCAAATCATTCTTTCTTTAATGCTTTTGTTTTCGTAAGTAGCTTCGCCGTCAACAGTAATATTGCCGCTGTCGCTTTTGTAAACACCGCAAAGTGTTTTTATAAACGTAGTTTTACCTGCTCCGTTGGGTCCAACAAGACCGTAAACTGAGCCTTTGTTTACATGTAAATTAAGCTCATCAAGTGCCTTGAAGCTGCCAAAGCTCTTGATAACACCGCTGGCTTTAATCATTGTTATCTCCTTTCTCGCTGTCAGTGTTTTCAACTGACTTGCCATTTTTGTAAATATCAAATATTTCGCTTAGCACGTCTTTTTCCGTAACACCAAGATAATAAAGCTCGTTAACAGTTTCTCTCAGCTGTTTAAATAAGGAGTCGGTATTTTTAACATTGTCCTTAGGTGCAACAAAGAAGCCTTTTGCACGTACGGAGTAAATATACCCTTCATTTTCCAAATCCTTGTATGCCTTCTGAATGGTGTTGGGATTGATAGTCATTTCCACCGCAAGCTCACGAACCGACAGTATTTTTTCGTCAGGCTTCAGTACACCGTCTATAATCAGCTTTTTCAGGTTGTCACGGATTTGCTCATATATAGGCTTGCCGCTTGTGTGGTCAAGTTTGTACACTATTCTTCACGCTCCTTTCTTTTGTGTATCAGCTGTACTAACTGTACTATAACATATAATACAGATGATGTCAATAGCTTTTTTAAAAAAATGAATTTTTTTACTATAAAAGATTTTATTTTGGAAGAGGGATAAAATATTTGAAGTTTTTGGAATTTAATACTTGACAAACGGGTATAATTGTGATAGAATATTCGTGTTGTCGAGAGGACGACAAATTAATAATTATGCACCTTTAGCTCAGTTGGTTAGAGCTACCGGCTCATAACCGGTTGGTCTGGGGTTCGAGTCCCTAAAGGTGCACCAAAAGAAGCTGAGGCACAAAAGCCTTGGCTTTTTGCTTTTTGGGACTCGAACCCTGAGAGGGCACGAAGCGTAAAGAAAAACAGCC
>JAZNIM010000224.1:0-4004 GCA_045577475.1 Eubacteriales bacterium
TGCCGAATACGGCAAAAAGTGCGGTACCTTCATAATGTCAACAACAGATGCAGGAAAGACCTTTACCAAAAGACCTTTTGTGTGCCTGAATAATATTGATGTGGAATTTGAAGGAAGCAGATCAAGCGGACACGGCTCAGCACCGGGAGTTCAGCTTGTATCGGAAAAATATAAGGGCAGACTTCTTTTACCTACCAGAATTACAACGCAAAGATGTGTCAACGGATTTGAAGATTTACGTAAATATGCTTTTAATACCTCGGTTTACAGTGATGACCACGGCAAGACCTGGACTTGTAGCGGAACTGTTCAGGCAGGAACAGGCGAGGGAACACTTATGGAATGCTGCGACGGAAGCATATATTATAATTCAAGAGCATATTTTGCCGATACAAAGCGAAGAATTGCTCACTCCTATGACGGCGGCGAAAGCTATACTGATTTTTCTGTTGATGAATTTCTTCTTGAAGAAGAAAAGTGCGGCTGTAATGCAGGTCTTTTGCATATCAGTGCCGATAAGATGAAAGACAGCGATAAGGCTCTTTTGCCCGACGGAGCAAAGTCGCTTACTATTTTCACAAATCCCCGTAGCAGACATTACTTCAATAATCGCTGTAATATGACAGCCTGCTACAGCTTTGATGAAGGCAAGACCTGGTCAGGTACAAAGTGCATCTGGGGAGGCGGAGCATCCTATAGTGCAATGTGCTACTGTGAAAAGACGGGAATAGTGCACATGCTCTATGAGAAGGGTAACGGCGATTGCTGTGAATTCGGTCTTTCGGCGTGTGAATTTGACCTTGACTGGCTTCTCAGTAAGTGATATAATAAAGACAATAGAATAAATGACAGGGGGTATGTTTCATGAAACGATTTGCTTGTATGCTTGCTGTGAGCTTACTTATGCTGTGCGGATGTACACGCATGGCTGCGGTACGTACGGATGAGCCTGCTGAAACCAAAGTGTCTGAGGTTCGAACGGTCAAGAGTGCCTTTTATATAATAGGTGAGCTTCCCGATATCGGCTCTTTTTCAGGCTTGGAAAAGTATAAACGTTTTTATGAAGAATATACTCCCTATTTTATACCTTCAGACGAGTACGGCGAGATAATTCCTTTTATTGGCAAATGTAAGATTTATGAAACACCAAAGTATGAGGAAAGTTCTTTTTCTGCATCGTCAATGTATTCATCCTATGGATTTTGTACTAAAGACGGCAGGGTGGTTATGGATGCAAATTCCAATATCCAGCATATTTCATACCATGAAACGGATGACGGCTTCGGGTGTTACCAGTATTCGGTGCTAAATGTAAATAAGGATGATCCGTATGAATTTGAGGTATATGGACCTCACAGCAGCTTTCTTGTGCCGAAAAGTGGAAAATGGTGCATTGAGCTACCACAGGGTGCTTGGGTAAACGGTATTGAAAACGGCTATATTGTAATTGCTTGGATTTCCGATAAGGTTGATGAAGAAAATCCCATTTCCGACTGTATCAGAATTTACAATTATGACGGAGAGCTTGTTTCTCAGCTTTCCAACAGCTACGGCGGCGATGTATTTTCAAGCGGTGTTATGGTTCTCAGGGATTATTCAGGCGACGTAGACGTTACTGAGTTTGTAAATGTGATGGGCGAAAGAGTTTTCGGACCCTTTAGCTGGGCAAGTTCCTTTAACGATTACGGTGTTGCCATAGTCAAAAACTACGATGACGAGTATTACCTTATGGATGATGAGGGAAATCGCATAACAACACAAAAATACATTAGCATTAACGAGGTTTACGGATTTTCCGATGTAACAGGCTTTCAGGCTGTTCATGCCGATAACAGCAGGAACAGTGATGTTTATTCCCTTGACGGAAAACTGCTTGGAACTATTGAAAGTGAAAGCACCTACTATAATATTGATATCTGCGATGATGAAACTGTAATATACAGCTATAATAAGGGTGAAACGGAATGTTACAAATACATGGACGGAACACCATTTGTAAGTAGTGAGTTTGGAGTCAGCCCCAATCAGTATGTCAGCGGTGACGATGTTTATGTGTACCATGATGAGAATACAAAGCAAGCGGTGGTATTTAATCACAAAGGCGAAACATTGTTTAAGCTTGATGAGCTTGAATATCTTGGTTACGTAAATAAAGACAATAGCTTTGCTGTTTATACCACCGGAGATGTAGACTACCGGTTTAACGAGATAACCGAAGAAAGTATTGCGGTTGATACAGTCAGACAGCATATATATGACATAAAGAATAAGAAGATTGTATTAACCTCTGACGGTAACGGTCACAGTCAGTTTGTCGGCAAGGATGACAGGTATGTTATTATTCAGATTGTTCAATCAAGCAGCATGTTTAACAGTGTTTATAAGTACAGCTTGTATGATACTCAAACAGGTGAGCTGATGTTCAATGATTGCCTGAATATTACATGCAAGACCATCGGCGGTGAAGATTATTTCAACGTGTGTACAAAAAATAAAAGTACATTGTATGACGGTGATTTTAATGTTATTCTAAAAACTCTTAATGAATAGAAAAGGAGAATATGCTATGAAAAAAATTACTTTTGCAGTATTGGCTTGTATTATGGTTGCTTTATCCCTGCTTGTTTCATGTAAAAAAGAATCGGATTTTTATGATGAAACTGTCATAGAAAATGAATCTGATAACAATAATCAATATGATGTGGAAATAGATGAAACTCAGGCTCCTTTTAAGTTCACTCTTGAAAACTATCCAAAAATGGGAGGAAGCCTTGCAAATCTTCCCTTGGGCGAGGCTGTAACGGCGACTGTGCTTGGCATTGACAGAAATGCGGCGTCGGAACTTATAGTCTTTGAAGGCTCTACCACAGATAATTATGAGGCACTTGTTGACGGCACATTTGATATTCTTCTTGCATATGAAATGGGTGAGGATGCAAAGGCTTATTGTGAGGAAAAGAATGTGGAGCTTGAATACACTGCAATAGGTGCGGATGCACTTGTGTTTATAGCAAGCCTTGAAAATCCCGTTACCGGTCTTAAAAGTGATGACATCAAAGAAATATATAAAGGCAATATAACAAATTGGAGTGATGTCGGCGGTGAAAACCATCCCATTATTCCGTATCAGAGAAATAAGGACAGCGGCAGCCAGACTCTTTTTGATAAGCTTGTAAACCTGGGTGATGAGCTTATGGAAGCACCTGCTGATATACAGATAGGCTCTATGATAGGATTGCTTGAGGCGGTTGCCGACTATGATAACTCTAAGGATGCTCTCGGATATACTGTTTATTATTATCTTACCAATATGGAAGGTTCAAAGCTCAGTACAAGCAAGCTTCTTGATATAGACGGTGTTACACCTACTAACGAAACAATTGCAAGCGGCGAATATCCGTATGTGAATGACTTTTATGTTGTTATCAGAAAGGATGCACCTGAAGATTCTCCCGAACGGATACTTTATAACTGGATTATTTCCGAGCAAGGGAAAGAGCTTGCAAGACGGGAAAACTATGTAGTAAAATAACTTCTGACGGCGGTACGTTTTGTGCCGCCTGATTTTTTTAAAAAGTACTTGACAAATAAATAAAGTTATATTATAATAAAAATAACCAATTAGTTACTTTTGGCGGTGAAATTATGGAACAAAGCAAAAAGTCCGAAATTACAAGAAATAAAATACTGATTTCTGCTGAGAAGGAATTTTCGCAAAAAGGCTTTGCTGCTGCAAGGGTAGATGAAATTGCCGAGAATGCAGGCATAAATAAAAGAATGGTGTATGCCCATTTTGAGAGTAAAGAGGGCTTGTATAAGAATGTTTTGCAGATTGTGTATTCACGCAGAGCAGAATATGAAAAGCAGCTTGAAAGTATGGAGTTTGAAAGTGAAGAAAGTCTGCGACGTGCAATAACAGTTTATTTTGATTTTCTTTTGAAGAATGAAAGCTTTGTAAGACTGATTCTGTGGGAAAATCTTGAATATGCAAAATATATGGATGA
>JAZNIM010000225.1:0-1798 GCA_045577475.1 Eubacteriales bacterium
GAAAGGCGTGCCATTTCATTTACAAGTCCGATTGACTTTGCTTCGGGTGCAATCATGTAGTCAAATTCGGGAAGCTTATCGAGAAGTGCCTTTGCACAAGCCTCTGTAAGCTCGTAGTCCCCGAGAAGCACAAAGCCTGCAATCGAAACCTTGTCATTAAGAGGACACACCGGCAAATCTCTTTCAAGTCCCGCAACCTTTAATCTGTAGTAATTCATAACATAATTCTCCGTATTATTAATTAAGCCATGGTTTCAGGCAGCTTCTTTCCGCCGAGAATGTGGAAGTGAAGATGCATAACCGACTGACAGCCGTCCTCGCCGCAGTTTGTGATTACTCTGTAGCCGTTTTCAAGACCGCAGGACTTTGCGATTTTGGGTATTGCCTCAAAAATTTTTGCAACATTCATGCTGTTGTCAGATGTGATTTCATCTACATTCTTTACATGCACTTTAGGTACAACCAGCACATGCACCGGTGCCATGGGATTTATGTCGTTGAAGGCATACACATATTCGTCCTCGTAAACCTTTGATGAGGGTATTTCGCCGTTAATTATTTTACAGAATAAGCAATCCATTTTTATTTCTCCCTTCGTTTTTCGTACAAACAGTACTCCGTGTACTATTTTACACAATATTGTTATTTTATTAAATATACAAATGTAAATTTTGTATTCTTTTTCATTTTTCGGCACAAAAAAACCTCCGACGCAAAACGCAATCGGAGAATTTTTAAATTATTCCTGTTCCCAGTTATGCCAAACGTTTGTAACGTCGTCATTTTCGTCGAACATATCAAGAAGCTTTTCCATGTTCTTGACAGCATCCTCATCGTCAAGGTTTACGTAGTTTGCAGGAATCTTACTCTGCTCTGCCGAGATAAACTTATAGCCCTTTTCGGTAAGAGCTGCCGCTACTGCCGCAAAATCGGAAGGCTCGGTAGTAATTTCAAAAATTCCGTCTTCTCCCGAAATATCCTCTGCACCCGCTTCAAGAGCATCCTCCATCAGCTTTTCTTCATCTATGCCATCTGCTTCAATGGCAATAACGCCCTTGTCGCTGAACATGTAGGAAACGCAGCCTGTCTGACCGAGGTTTCCGCCGTATTTGTCGAAGTAGTGACGCATATCTGCACCCGTTCTGTTTCTGTTGTCCGTTGTGGTTTCAACAATAACAGCAACACCTGAGGGACCGTAGCCTTCATACATGATAACCTCATAGTTAACTGAGCCGTCAGCACCGCTTGCCTTTTTGATGGCACGCTCAATATTGTCGTTGGGAACGTTATTTGCCTTTGCCTTGGCAATAAGGTCTGCAAGCTTTGAGTTTGTTGAAGGATCGGGACCGCCGTCACGTACTGCCATTGCTATTTCTTTACCGATTTTTGTAAATACCTTTGCACGCTGAAGGTCAGTTTTTTCCTTCTTGTGCATAATGTTCTTCCACTTAGAATGTCCTGACATAAAAATATATCTCCTTATAATTAGTTTTGTGTATCTCAAGTACGATCGCTTCTTGAAAGAAGCTCCGCAAGAACTTTATTTTGCCTGTCGGCGTTGTTAAATGAAATTTTCAATTAAAATTCAACGAATACTGCCTCACAGCAACCTTTAGCAAATTTTGCTATTAATTAAATGTTCTTAGGTGTTTTCAGACCGATAAGCGTAAGTCCGTTCTTTAAAACAATGCTTGTTGCTTTAACAAGAGCAATACGTGTGTCCTTTACTGTCTTATCCTCGCATTTGAGAACGGGGCAGTCGTGGTAAAATCTATTAAAGTCTGCGCACACGTCAAGC
>JAZNIM010000226.1:0-20563 GCA_045577475.1 Eubacteriales bacterium
ATACAATCCCAGAGCCATACGTCCGAAGTCATGATGCAGAAGCTGGGCGAAATGGAGCTGGGCGCGGGCGAGGTCATGGTGGACGTGGGAAGGCACATTGTGGCCATGGTAAAGGCGCTGACCGATATTTCCGACGTGGACGCGCTGGCAGCTCTGGCCCGCAGTGTGGACGGGCTGTTCGAAGATGCGGGAATTGAGGCCTTTATCGGCGTGAGCGACCCGCGCACCCTTTTGAGCGAACTTCCCGAGGCGTTCAACATCCTCAGGGGTGATATGTCGGTTATAGGACCGCGCCCGCAACTTGTCCGCGACATGGTTTTCTTTACTGAGAAGCAGATGGAAAGGCAGAGTGTGCGCCCCGGGCTTTCGGGCCTTGCACAGATAAGCGGCAGAAACGGCATAACGTGGGAAGAAAAAATCGACTATGACCTTGAGTACATAAAGAAAATCACCTTCCTCGGTGATGTGAAGATTATATTGAGAACGGTTTTCAAGGTTTTACAGCGTGACGGAATAACTGAGGACGGTATGGCAACGGCAATGGATTTGGGTGATTATCTGCTGTCCAAGGGTGAGGTTGAACAAGCTTTTTACGATGAAAAGCAGGATGAAGCGAAAGAATTACTGAAGATTTAAGGATGATAAATATGCAGTTTTCGGTTTCCATGTGCGTATACGGAAAAGACAATCCCGAATGGTTTGACTCGGCTGTTCAAAGTGTTCTGAATCAGACGGTTGCACCCTCTGAAATAGTGCTTGTGGTGGACGGTCCTGTTCCCGATGAGCTTGATGAAATCATAAAAAAATATGAGTGCGATGAAAAATTCAAGGTAATAAGATTTGCCGAAAACAAAGGACACGGAGATGCACGCAGAGCAAGCGTGGATGCCTGCACAAATGAGCTTATAGCACTTATGGATGCGGACGATGTGTGCGTAAAAGACAGATTTGAAAAGCAGCTTTCGTTTTTTGAGCAGGCAAAGGCTGATATTGTAGGCGGAGATATTGCCGAGTTTATTGATGAAGAAAGCAATGTTGTGGGTTACCGCAGACTTCCCGTGACTGATGAAGAGCTGAAGCAGTACATCAAAAAGAGATGTCCCTTCAACCAGATGACGGTTATGTTTAAGAAAGCGTCCTATACTCAGGCAGGGGGATATATCGACTGGTACTGCGACGAGGATTACTATCTGTGGCTGAGAATGATGCAGAATGGTGCGGTTTTTGCAAACACGGCAGATGTTTTGGTAAATGTACGTGTGGGCAAAGAAATGTACAAACGCCGTGGCGGCATGAAGTATTTTAAGAGTGAAGCGAAATTGCAAAAATATATGCTTGACAACAAGATAATCGGCTTTGGCACATATTTCGTAAATGTGGCAAAAAGACTTGTTGTTCAGGTTTTGCTTCCCAACAGTATAAGAGGCTGGGTATTTAAAAAGTTCGCAAGAAATAAGGTGTAACAATGTCGGAGAAAAAGTATAAGGTTGGCTACACAACAGGTGTATTCGATATGTTTCATATAGGGCACTTAAATATTCTTAAAAGAGCAAAAGAGCAGTGCGAATACTTAATAGTGGGTGTGACCACCGACAGTCTTTCTCTTGAAAGAAAAAACAAGCTTCCCATAATCTGTGAAAAAGACCGCATGGAAATAGTTGAGGCTATAAAGTACGTTGATAAGGTTGTTCCGCAAAACGATATGGATAAGCTCTCGGCTGTGAAACAGTACGGCATAGATGCTGTGTTCGTTGGCTCTGATTGGAAAGGAACACCTTCATGGAACGAGTACGAAAAGCAGTTTGCACTTGAAGGCTGCAGTGTTGTTTATCTTGACCATACCGACGGAATTTCTTCAACTATTCTTAGAGAGAGATTGAACAAATGATTTTTGTATTTAAAGCGTGGGATTTATTTTGCAAAAAGCTCAGTGAAAAAGGAATAAAGAGCATTTGTGCCTGCGATGTAACAAACAAAAAAGCAAGCTTTACTGTTTTGAAGCATGACGTTGAAACGGATGTATCAAAGGCTTACCGCATGGCAGAGCTTGAGCATAAATACGGACATTGCGGCTCTTACTATGTTCAGGCGTATCTGCTTGATGACCGGAAGAATATCGAGCTTCTCCGAAAAATGCAGGAAATGGGACATGAAATATCTTACCATTACGATGTTATGGACTTTTGCAAGGGTGATATAGACAAGGCAATAGAGGAGTTTGAAGTAAACAAAAGAAAGTTTGAAGAAAACGGCTTTGTTTTAAAAACACTTTGTCAGCACGGAAACCCTATTGTTGAAAGAGTTGGCTATACCTCAAATCGTGACTTTTTTAGAAACAGTCATGTAAGAGAGCTTTATCCTTCTCTTTCGGATATTATGGTCAACTTTAAGGACAAATACTCGGTTGATTATACATACTATTCCGATGCAGGACGAAAGTTCAAAATGATTTATGACCCGATAAATAACGACATTGTCAACAGCGATGATAAAAACATTGTGTACGAAAATCTTGAAAAGCTGCTCTGTGGTATTGATGGCAATACCTGCAGCATAATCAGCACCCATCCTCACAGATGGACGGATTCGGCACTGATGTATGTCATAAAGACGGCAATATTCAAGATTGTAAAATTTGTTGCAAAGCTTCTTGTAAAAATTCCGTTTATGAAAAAGCTGATGAGCAAATATTTTTATCTTGCCAAAAAGATATAGGTTAGGAGAAGATTTACAAATGAGTTGTCAGACTGTTCGTGAGGTTCAGGACAAAATTCTTGAAACCATGAAGTATATAGACTCTCTGTGCCGTAAGCACGGTATTGTGTACTACATAATGGGCGGAACGGCTCTGGGTGCTGTCCGTCACGGCGGCTTTATCCCATGGGATGACGATTTGGATATTTTTATGACGCCTTGTGAATACGAGAAGTTTAAGGCTGTTTTTGAAAAAGAAAACAGCGAAAAATTTGTTCTTCAGGAATGGCGTACAACTCCGAAATATCTTGAATATGCCAAGGTTAGAATGAACGGAACCACCTTTATCGAGGAGCATTTCAAGGACAGAAAGGATATGCACCACGGAATATATGTGGATATTATGATTCTGCATAAAGTTCCGATGTATAAGTTTGTTCACAAGCAGGTGTATTACTACTCCAAGTTTGTAACGCTTTACGGACTGTCACAGCGTAACTGGAAGCCTAAAACAAAGGCACAGGCGCTTGTTCTGGGAAGTTTGAAGCTTCTTCCCTGTAAGCTTATGGCAAAAATCTGCTACAAGAAAATATACAAGTATGACGGCATGACCGACAACTTTAAATACTGCTATTGGATAACACCCGCAAAATTCAGAAACGGCTTGTTTGACAAAGAGTTTTTTGAATCACCCGTTGATGTTCCTTTTGAGGATACAGTTCTTTTAGGTTCTGAGAAAATCAAGGAATACCTTGAATACAGATACGGCGACTATATGAAGCTGCCGAGCAAAGAACAGCAGGAGGCGGCAGTTCACGCCATGATTTTTGATACACAAAAGGATTACAAGGAATATTTAGAGGAGAAATAAGCATGAGCAGCTTTGAAATACTCTGCGTGACAATGCATCAAAAGGATTTTTCAAAAATCGAGCAAATGAATATTCATTCAGACGTGGTTTTTGCAAATCAGGCAGATGATACCCGTTATGATGAGTTGGAATTTGAAGGCAAAAAGGCAAAAATGATTACCACAGCCACTAGAGGTGTGGGAATAAACAGAAATCTTACACTCTCATATGCAAGCGGTGATGTATGCTTGTTCTCCGATGACGATGTTAAATACGTTGACAATCTTGAAGAAACAATCTTAAAAGAATTTGATGCTCACCCCGATGCGGATGTTATTATCTTCAATCTTGAATCAAGTGACAGCAACAGAAAACAGGTGATGTACTCAAAGACACGAAAATGTGGGAAATTTGAAAAAATGCCATGGGGCTGCTGTCGTGTTGCAATGAGAAGAAGCTCGGTACAGAAAGCAAACGTCTGGTTTACAACACTTTTCGGCGGAGGATGTGTTTTCCCTTCAGGCGAGGATAGCATGTGGCTTATTGATGCAAAGCGAAAAGGACTTACTTTTTATGTGTCAAAGGAGTTTATTGGCAGTGTTTCCTTTGAAGAATCGTCATGGTTTTCGGGATATGATGAAAAGTTTTATTATGGTAAAGGTGCTTTTTATCAGGCTGTTCATCCTAAAACGAAATATTTGTGGATGATGTACTTTGCTTGTCGTACCAAAAAAAGCTCGTCATTGAAGTTTTCAAATAGAATCAAGCTGATGAAGGACGGAAGTAAAGGCTTCAATTCCGGTGTGGGCTTTGACGATTATTTGAAAAACAAAAAAGAACTGTAGATGGCATTAGCAAATACATACAGGGGAAAACAATTATGAAATGTTCTATTATTACAATCCATCATATTCATAACTTCGGGTCGGTTTTTCAAGGGTATGCTCTTGCACGCTTTTTGAAACTTAACGGATATGAAACGGAAATTATAGACTACAGACCCGATTATTATAATCACGGCAAAAGCAGAATCAAGACGGCCGTTGGCAGACTTTTGAATCTTGGGGCATATTTCGGACGAAAGAAAAAGTTTGAGAACTTTATTGCAAAGCACGATACCCTTTCAGAAAAAACATTTTACAGTCCGGATGAGCTTGAAGCATATTACCGTGACAGTAATAACATATTTATTGCCGGCGGCGACCAGCTTTGGAACGACTATCATCCTTGCGGAAAGGACGATGCATATAAGCTGGTGTTTACAAACAGCACTAAAAAATTAGCTTACGGCACAAGCATGGGCAGGGATACGTTCAGTGATGAAGCCTTGACCAAGTTGTCAAAGCTTGTAGAAGATTTTAGTAGAATCATGCTTCGTGAAAAGTGTACCGTTCCCATGCTTCAGAAGCACACCTGTGTTGAAGTTGAACATGTAATTGACCCTGTGGGACTTTTGGAAGCGGAGGAATTTCGGAAAATTGCGGTAAAGCCGAAAATAAACGAACCTTATGCCGTTATGTATCTTGCGGATTCGGGAGAGCTGCTTGACAAGGCAGTGGAAATTCTTTCAAAAAAGATGGGTCTTAAGATAGTGCATATCTGCGGCTTTAAGAAAAAGTGTTACTGCGATTATTTTGTAAAAGATGCAGGACCCGAAGAAATACTCGGATATATTCTCGGTGCTGATTTTGTGCTGTCGGCATCATTTCATGCAACAATGTTTTCACTGCTGTTTAACAAGCCCTTTGCAACACTTCTTCCGGGTGAAAAAACAAACGCAAGAATAAACGATATTCTGAGCTTTTCGGGACTTGGCGACAGAATTATACATTCGTCAAAAGAGCTTGCGAATATCGAAAAAAGTATAGATTTTTCAAACGCAAACAGAATTGTTGAAGAATTCAGCTTCAAATCGAAGGAGGCACTTCTTGACACTCTTAAGAATGTCGAGAAAAAGTAATAATGAATATTATATATTTATCCAGCAGCTGCTCTGAGAAAAAGTTTGAAGAGCTTAGAGAAAAAGGAATAACAAGAAAGCTTCCTCAGGCACAAAAGTACCACAATCTTCTTATGGAGGGAATTGCAAAAAACATTGACGGAACGCTTTATTCAATATCCGCATTTCCCGTAAACCGTACATGGACTAAAAAGGTGTTTTTCAAAAGAGAAGAAGAAGCTTTTGAAAACGTTAAGTATATTTACGATGCTTTTATAAATCTGCCGTTTTTGTGTCAGTTATCAAGAATTGTAAAAGCAAAGCGTGAGATTAAAAGAATAATCAAAAGCGGCGGCCGGTATGCAATAATTTGCGATGTTCTTAATCAGTCCATTGCAAAAGCCGCAAGAAGCTGCGGAAAAAAGTACGGCATTTCCGTTCTGGGAATTGTTACGGATGTGCCGGGGCACACTTCGGGTGCAAGAAGAAAAAGCTATTCCTTTGTTAAAAGAAAAATATCGGAATATGCTTCCCGTGTAGCAGAAAAAAACTTGGGAAAATATGATGCGTATCTCTTGCTTACAGAGGCAATGAATGATGTGGTAAACGTGAATAACAAGCCGTACATCATGATGGAGGGCCACTGCGATGCAAAGATGGAGCTTGCGGAAAACACCCTTGAGAAAAAAAGCAATCCCAAAATCGCAATGTATGCAGGCGGTATTCACAAGGAATTCGGTATTGAAAGGCTTGTTAATGCATTTGTAGAAGGCGGATTTTCCGACTGGGAGCTTCATATTTACGGCGACGGAAATTATCAGAACGACTTGTCTGAGCTTGTAAAGCGTGTTCCTAATGTGAAATATTTCGGCGTTCGTCCCAATTATGAGATTGTGCAAAAGCAGCTTGAGGCATCGCTTCTCATAAATCCCAGACTTACTGACGCGGAATATGTTAAGTATTCATTCCCGTCAAAGACAATGGAATGTATGGTTTCGGGAACACCGCTGCTTACTACAAGGCTTCCCGGTATGCCTTCAGAGTATCATCCTTATGTATACCTTTTTGACGGCGAAACACAGGAAGGGATGCTTTCGGCTCTCAAAGAAAATCTTTCAAGAAGCAGCGAGGAGCTTCATGAATTCGGAAATAAGGCAAAAGGCTTTGTGCTTGCAGAAAAGACAAATGTAAAGCAGGCACAAAAGCTTATAAAATTTATACAGGAAATTTCAAAGTGATATGAATAACAATGTTTTGACATCCACCGTTGAACAGGTTAATAAAAGCTCTTGTACAGGCTGTGGACTGTGCTCGGTTGTGTGCCCTAAGTCTTGTATTTCAATGCATCAGGATGAGGAAGGCTTCAGAATCCCCAAAATAGATGCATCGGCATGTGTAAATTGCGGCAAATGTCTTGGAAATTGTCCTGCAACAGATGCCTGCGACAAGCTTTACGGTAAGCAAGAACGTGAGTACTTCTGTGGTGCAATTTCAAACAAGGATACACTTATAAAAAGCTCATCAGGCGGTATTTTCGGTGCTCTTGCCGATAAAGTGCTTTCAATGGGCGGCTATGTGTGCGGCTGTGTGTATAACGATGATGTGGAAGCGGTGCACTGTTTGAGCAACAAAAGAGAAGACATTGAAAGAATGTACGGCTCAAAGTATGTTCAAAGTCGTGCAGAACACTGCTTTTCGGATATCCAAAAGCTTTTGTCGGACGGTATTACCGTAATGTTTACGGGTACAGCATGTCAGATTGCAGCTTTACGTCTGTTCTTGGGCAAGGATTATTCGGGCTTATACTGTGTGGAAATTCTGTGCCACGGCGTGCCTTCTCCGGCTTTTTTCAAACAGTATAAGCAACATCTTGAAAAAAAGCTTAAGGGAAAAATCAAGGACATTCGCTTCCGTGACAAGCGTAAAAAAGGCTGGGGAAGCGAGCATAGAACCTGTGTAATTTATGAGAAAAACGGAAAAACAAGAGAATACCGTCCTGTTTTGCCCTCTTATTTCAGCTCCTTCTTTTACGGTCTTGACTTGCGTGAATCATGCTACTCTTGCCGTTATGCCGTTTGTGAGAGAGTCGCTGACCTTACAATCGGAGACTTCTGGGGTTACTGGTATAAATACCACAGGAGATTTGAACAAGGTATCTCTGTAGTGGGTATTAACAGCGAAAAAGGAAAGAGCTTGGTAAAAACTATAGACGGTTCATATGATTTTTACGATACTCTTGCGGAAAAAGAAGCAATAAAATCAAACGATAACTTTTTCCATCCCGTAAAAAGACCGCCCGAGCGTTCATCTTTTTACAACAAAATACTTTCAAACGGCTATAAGAAAGCTTGGAAATGTACTTATTTCACTAAAACCTATCGCAAAAAATCACTCGCCTCTGTTTACGGTGCTTTGGTTCCTGCCAAGGTCAGATATTTTATTCACAGCATTAAGAAAAAGTAATAGAGAAAAAACGGTGCTGCTGCGAGGGTTACAGATTGGTTGTTTTTCGGAGGATGCTTAATGAAATTGAACACATCAATTACACTTAAAGCAAAAATGTTTTTATATATCCTGATTGGCATGGTGTGGTGTCAGACCATTCTTATGCAATACGTGAGAGCAGTGGTTGCACGCTTGCCCATTATCGGTGCAATGCCTGATGAGATAATGACTTTTTTATATATAATCGTTGCTTTGATTGCAGTCAGGGAAATAAAAATTCACACAGGCGATTTTATAGTTTTTTTGTCAATAATTTTTGTATATCTTATCTCTCCTGTTATATTTCCGAATACTTATACGATGTGGGAAGAAAATGTTTCCATATTTTTGCTGCAGGTTCTTCCGCTGTATTTTGTGGGAGTTGCCATAGGAAATCAACAGAAGGAAGACTGGGGAAAGATATGCAATTTGCTCTATATCCTGTCATTGATAACGGTTGTGGTGAGAATAGTTTATTTCTTTACAAGCGGAGATGACATGACCGAGGCGGAATCCCGTTTCGTTGGTGATATGGATGGTGCATACCATTTGCTGCCCCATCTGTGCATGATAATCTACCATGTAATAAAGAAAACCAATTTGATTAATATTTCGGTGCTTGTAATTGGTTCGTTTTTTTTGCTGTTCCTGGGAAATAGAGGCTCGGTTCTGATAGAGGTTATTTGTTTTGCTTTGATGGTTATGTTCTTTGCAAAATGGAAGTACAAGGTGTTGAAGGTGGCATTGATAGTGTCGGCACTGATAGCATTTCTGTACAGCCCGCTGTTGGAAAATGTTATTATGCAGTTGTATGACATATCAAAGAATATGGGACTGAGTGTAAGAATTTTCGACAGCTTTTTGAGCGGTAACATTACTGAATCGGCGGGACGTGATGCCATTTCCGACACTCTTTATGCGGCACTTTCGGAAAACAACTTTGGTTATGGACTGTATGCTGACCGACTGCTGGCAGGTGACTCATATGCGCATAAGATATACCTTGAATTGTGGATTCAATTTGGTATTATATTTGGAACAATTATTTGTGGAATCATTTTACTTCTACCTGTTCGCGTATTTTTTTGGAAAAAAAATGAGGGTATTAGAGGATTATTGTTAGTTCTGTATTGTTCAAGTATATTGAAGTTGTTTATGTCCAGCTCGTATTTGAATGAGCCTCTGCTGTTTCTTACTTTTGGGATAAGTGTTGCACTGTTAAAAAAAAGAGAAGTATAAATAATAATTTAAAAAATGAAAGCGAAGGTGTTTGAAATTGAAGCTATGTGTAGTTGTTTGTAATTCTATTTGGTTTGACCCACGTGTTAATAAGCAAATAGAGATATATCGTCAAAAGAAAGACATTGAATTATGTTGCGTGGGTGTGCACTGTAATCGATATGATATAAAAAAAATAGAAGAATATGATTTCCCTATTACAATCGTGGAAAAACCAGATAAATTCAACAGAAAGATGAAGACCCCGATTGGAAAAATGTGGCGCGAGCATTGTGTCAATGGTATGATAGCAGATTCTATATTGGAATATAAGCCTGATATTATACATGCAAATGATCTTAATGCACTGATACCTGCCATGCGAGTTGCTAATAAATTAGGTTGTAAGGTTATATATGATTCTCATGAAGTATATGTTGAAAACAACCACATAGTTGTAAATAAGCTGTATAGTAAGTATCTTAAATATGTTGAATCAAAACTTGTTAAAAAGTGTGACAAGATGGTTTGCGTAAGCAATGCGGCGGCTGATTACTTTGCAAAAACATACGGCATAGAAAAACCAATGGTTATCACAAACTGTGTGCTGAAAGCCGCAAGAGTTGCAAAATCAGATAAGGTTGAGGGATTTGAAGTACTTAATCACGGACAATTCTACGAAGGTCGGGGATACGAAATAATGGCAGAAGCTTGCGAGCTTTTTGCGGATTATCCCGATATCAAGCTTGCAATCCGAGGTTTTGGCAGAATTGAAGAAGCACTCAGAAATACCGTTTCACAAAAAAAGAATCAGGAACAGTTTATATTCTATCCTAAGGTAACGGTTCAGGAGCTTATCCCCATGGCGTCAAAATCCCATGTGGGTGTGGCTATTACGGTTCCGGTATGCCTTAATTTTGAGCTTTCGGTTTCAAACAAACTGTTTGAATATGCTGCAGCAGGTCTTCCCGTTATCTTGTCCGATATTCCCGAGCACCGTTTTTTAAACGAAAAATATGATTTTGGAATAATAATTCCCGACAATACACCAAAGGCTTTTGCAGATGCGGTTATAAAGCTTTACGAGGATAAAGAACTTTATAATCGCCTTTCAGAAAATGCCAAGAAGCTTTCACAAGAGGTTAATTGGGAAAATGAGTTTGAAAAACTTTTGGAGTTTGAAAGGTCGTGTATGACTAATGCAGAATAAAGGCTCTCAGGTGCGGGGAGGAGCAGTTCTTGCATACATATTGATTATCTTAAATGCAACATATGGCTTGTTTTTAACCCCGTTTATTATTGGACAAATCGGCGATGCCGCCTATGGAGTTTATAAAACGATATCTTCATTTACAGCTTCTTTCATGGTGCTTGATTTGGGACTCGGCGGAACAATGATGCGATATATTGCAAAATATCGTTCGGATGATCAGCATGAAAAAACGTCAAATTTCATTGCAATGGGTTTTATTCAAGCATCGGTGATAGGTGGAGTTATTGCGGTTGTATCCACAATAATGTACTTCTTTGTTGATGATATATATTCGGGCGGTCTTACGATAGCCGAGATTGCTGTCGCAAAGAAAATATATGTTGTTTTGGCGTTGTGCTTGGTTATTCACGTGTTTGAAAACTTACTTAACGGTATTATTTCCGGCTATAATAAGTTTGTTTTTGCAAATGGAATAAAAGTGCTGAGGTTGATTGCAAGAGTGATGCTCGTGGTAGTATTTCTCGGAATGTTTGAGAATCCTTTGACTCTTGCTGTTATAGATTTAGCAATAACAAGCGGATTTGTATTTGTTGAAATTGCATTTATTATTTTCAAACTTAAAGTGACTGTAAAGCTTGTAAAGTGGGACAGAGCTGTTTTTTCAGAATCCTTCGTATACACATTGCTTATGTTTTTATCCTTGCTGGTGGCACAGGCAAATACCAATTTTTCAAATATCATTATTGGCTCGGTAGTGTCTTCTGCGGCTGTAACCATCTATTCCATGGCGTTAATGATATTTGGTATCTATGAGCAACTTTCAACAGCAATATCAGGGGTTGTTCTTCCTACTGTGGTGGAGTGTCTGAAAAAAGATGACGAAAAATACACCAATACCGTCAATTTTGTAGTAAAAATGGGAAGAGTACAATTCCTGATGTTAGGTGCGGCGTTGGCAGGATTTTTGGTGTTGGGAAAACAATTTGTGGGTTTATGGCTTGGAGAAGGATATAGTGATGTATACTATCTGACACTTATTATGATAGGTCCTGCCTTGCTTGAATTGTGTATAAATGTATGCCTGTCAATTTTGCGTGCCAAAAACATGCTTGGCTTCCGTACATTGGTTATATCGGTTATGGCAGGGGTTAATTTATTGCTATCACTTTTGCTTGTAAAAAGATTTGGATATTATGTATGTGCAATATCCTCTTCCTTGTGCTATTGCATTGGTAGTGTTTTAGTGATGGGAATATATTATTACAGAAAATTCCGTATCAATTTGTTTGTGTTATATAAGAGAATTTTTGGCAAAATTTGGATATGTATTGTACTTAGTGCATTGGCTGCATTGGCAATGTCTGTATTGTTTGACGGATATGTATTGCAATTCGCAGGAGGCGTTGCAGCATTTGTGCTGATTTACGGAGTTACACTTTTGGCTTTTGGCTTGAATAAAGAAGAAAAGAAAGTAATTTTTTCAAAGGTAAGGAGAAATAAAAATGATTAACGTAATAGGACTTGGCTACATAGGACTTCCTACAGCGCTGATGATGGCGTCCCATGGCGTAGAAGTTGTGGGTACAGACTATAATGAGGAGCTTGTTTCAACACTTAATTCAGGTAAGACTACCTTTAAGGAGGATGGTCTTGACGAGTTGTTTGCAGATGCTTTGAAGGGCGGAATTAAGTTTACCACCGAGTATCAGGTGACGGATATGTACATTGTTTCAGTTCCCACACCGTATGATAAATTCAGCAAAAAAATTGACGCATGCTATGTAAATGCCGCTGTCAAGGAAGTTATGAGAGTTTGCCCCAAGGGTGCAACGGTTGTAATTGAGTCTACCGTTTCTCCCGGTACAATTGACCGTTTTGTTCGTCCTGTTATCGAAGAAAACGGATTTGTTATAGGTAAAGACATAAATCTTGTACATGCTCCTGAAAGAATTATTCCGGGCAATATGGTATATGAACTTCTTTATAACAACCGCACAATAGGTGCTGATGATAAGACTGTGGGCGAAAAGGTCAAAGAGGTTTATGCTTCCTTCTGTCAGGGCGACATTGTTGTTACAGACATTAAGACGGCTGAAATGACAAAGGTTGTTGAGAACACCTTCAGAGCCGTAAATATTGCTTTTGCCAATGAGCTTGCAAAAATTTGCCGTCATGACAGTATGGATGTTTATGAAATTATCAAGATTTGCAATATGCACCCGAGAGTAAATATACTTCAGCCCGGTCCCGGTGTTGGAGGACACTGCATTTCAGTTGACCCATGGTTCCTTGTTGGTGATTATCCTGCACTTACAAAGGTTATTTGGGAATCCATGAAGGTTAATGACAGTATGCCTGAGTTTGTACTTGAAAGAATTCATGAAATCATGAAGGAAAAGGGCATGACAGATACAACACGTGTGGGTCTTTACGGTCTTACATATAAGGAAAATGTTGATGATTACAGAGAATCACCCACACTGCAACTTCTTGAATGTCAGGAAAAGCATCTTGCTGCACCTCTCAAGGTTTATGACCCATTTATTACAAATGATATTGTGGCAAATCAGTATCATGACTTGGATAAATTCCTTGCAGATGTTGATTTGGTGGTGATTATGGTTAACCATAATGAAATCAAAGAAAACATGGCGAAGCTTGCCAATAAGATTGTTCTTGATACTCGTAAAGTGTGCGAATTGCCGGGAACATATAGACTTTAAAATAATAAAGCTTAGCTACATAAAAGATTATACATTGACGTTCTTATTTTGATAGTATTTATGCTCAGGAGATAGATTATGAGAAAAGTAATGCTCGTTTTTGGAACCCGTCCGGAGGCTATAAAAATGTGCCCGCTTGTCAATGAGTTAAAGGCAAGGAAGAACTTAAATACCATAGTGTGTGTAACGGGACAGCACAGACAGATGCTGGATCAAGTACTTAACGCATTTAACGTAGTGCCTGATTATGATTTATCAATAATGAAGGACAAACAGAATTTGTTTGATATAACCATAAATATATTAAGCGGAATGAGCAGGGTTTTGGATGAAGTAAAGCCGGATGTAGTGCTGGTTCACGGAGATACATCTACTACGTTTGCAACGGCACTTGCTTGTTTCTACAAACAGATTTCCGTTGGACATGTAGAAGCGGGACTTCGCACATATAATATATGGAGCCCATATCCTGAGGAATTTAACCGTCAAGCAGTAGGAATTGTTGCAAAGTATAATTTTTCTCCTACAGAACTTTCAAAGCAAAACCTGATTAACGAAGGAAAAGATCCGTCAACCATTTACGTTACCGGAAATACGGCTATAGATGCTCTAAAGACAACTGTAAAAAGTGACTATACACATCCTGAACTGGAATGGGCAAAGGATAGCCGATTGATAATGATTACGGCACACCGCAGAGAAAACCTCGGAGAACCGATGCATAATATGTTTAGGGCAATCCGCCGTGTTATGGACGAGCATCCTGACGTAAAGGCAATATATCCCATACATATGAATCCTGTCGTGCGTCAGGCTGCAGATGAAGAACTTAGTGGATGTGACAGAGTGCATATTATTGAGCCTCTTGAAGTTTTTGACTTTCATAACTTTCTTGCCCGTAGCTATATGATTCTTACAGATAGTGGAGGAATACAAGAGGAAGCACCTTCACTTGGAAAACCTGTTCTTGTTATGCGTGATACCACTGAGCGTCCGGAGGGAATCAAGGCAGGAACGCTTAAACTTGTGGGTACTAATGAACAGGTTATATATGAAAACTTCAAGCTTTTGCTTGAGGACAAACGTGCGTATAATGCTATGTCTAAGGCTGCGAACCCTTATGGAGACGGGTTTGCATGCAAAAGAATAGCAGATATTTTGGAGGCTTAACATGTCAATCTTCAAAGATAAAACCCTACTCATCACAGGCGGCACAGGCTCATTCGGCAACGCCGTCCTCAACAGATTTTTAAACACAGACATAGGCGAAATCCGCATTTTTTCACGTGACGAAAAGAAGCAGGACGACATGCGCCACGAATTTCAGGCAAAGATGCCTGAAGTAGCTGAAAAAATCAGCTTTTACATAGGCGATGTGCGTGACCTTGCAAGCGTAAAGAACGCAATGCACGGAGTTGATTACATATTTCATGCGGCAGCCTTGAAGCAGGTTCCGTCTTGTGAATTCTTCCCTGTTGAAGCGGTTAAAACCAACGTTCTTGGAACTGACAACGTTCTTACTGCTGCCATTGAAGCAGGCGTTAAAAATGTTGTTTGTCTGTCTACAGATAAGGCAGCATACCCTGTCAATGCCATGGGTACTTCAAAGGCAATGATGGAAAAGGTTGTTGTGGCAAAGGCTCGTACAACAGATAAAACAAAAATTTGCTGTACACGTTACGGCAATGTTATGTGCTCAAGAGGCTCGGTTATTCCGCTTTGGATTGACCAGATAAGAAACGGAAATCCCATAACGCTTACAGAGCCTTCAATGACACGCTTTATCATGTCCCTTGATGAAGCTGTTGACCTTGTTCTTTTCGCTTTTGAACACGGCGAGGCGGGTGATATTCTTGTGCAGAAGGCTCCCGCTTGTACTATTCAGACACAGGCAGAGGCAGTTTGCGAGCTGTTCGGCGGTAACAAGGATGACATCAAGGTTATCGGTATCAGACACGGCGAAAAGATGTATGAAACTCTGCTTACCAATGAAGAATGTGCCAATGCCATTGACCTTGGAAACTTCTACCGTGTGCCTTGCGATAAGAGAGGTCTTAATTACGACAAGTATTTCAACAAGGGCGATACACAAAGAAATACACTTTCAGAGTTTAACTCCAACAACACAAAGCTTCTTACCGTTGAAGAAACTAAGGCTAAGATTGCCAGCCTTCAGTATATTCAGGACGAGCTTGCAAAGGATGTAAAGTGATATGAACATACTTGTTACAGGAGCAAAAGGCTTTGTAGGTAAAAACCTTTGTGCAAACCTAAAAAATATCGCCGAGGGCAAGGACAGAACACGTCCCGAAATATCCATCGGCGAAATATTTGAATATGACATTGATACTGAGCCTGCACTTTTAGATGAATATTGTAAAAAAGCAGACTTTGTGTTTAACCTTGCTGGTGTAAACCGTCCTCAGAATCCTGAGGAATTTATGCAGGGTAACTTCGGCTTTGCAAGCACACTTCTCGATACTCTCAAAAAGTATAATAACACCTGTCCCGTAATGACATCTTCCTCTATTCAGGCAACCTGCATAGGACGTTATGACAGCGATTACGGCAGAAGCAAAAAGGCGGGAGAGGAGCTTGTATTTGCTTACGGAGAAGAAACGGGTGCAAAGGTACTGGTGTACCGTTTTCCCAATCTTTTCGGTAAGTGGTGCAGACCAAACTATAACAGTGCCGTTGCTACATTCTGTAATAATATTGCAAATGACCTTGAAATTACCGTAAATGACAGAAATATACAGCTTGAGCTTTTGTATATTGACGACCTTGTAACCGAAATGCTTGATGCACTCAGTGGAAAAGAGCATCGTT
The DNA here is from genome assembly GCA_045577475.1 of Eubacteriales bacterium. GTDB lineage: Bacteria > Bacillota > Clostridia > Oscillospirales > CAG-382 > UMGS1387. The sequence goes on from JAZNIM010000226.1 coordinate 15,951, forward strand.
GTACTTTTGATGGTATAGAAACGATACTTTGTGATGACGGTAAATACTGTGCCGCACCTATAACTCATAAGGTGACTCTCGGCGAAATTGTGGATTTGCTTATGAGCTTTAAGGAGCAGACAACAACTCTTGTTATGCCCGAAATTCCTTGCAATTCCTTTGCAAAGAAGCTGTATAGCACTTATTTGTCTTATCTTCCAAAGGAAAAAGCGGCTTTCCCGTTAAAAACGAATGTTGACGACAGAGGCAGCTTTACCGAGCTTTTAAAGACAGAAAAATGCGGACAGTTCAGCGTTAACATTTCAAAGCCGGGTATTACCAAAGGACAGCATTGGCATAATACAAAGTGGGAATTTTTCATTGTTGTAAGCGGTAAGGGACTTATACAGCAGAGAAAAATCGGAAGCGATGAAGTGCTGAACTTTGAGGTAAGCGGTGAAAAAATTGAGGCTGTTCACATGCTTCCCGGTTACACTCATAATATAATCAACCTTTCGGATACCGAAAATCTTGTCACGGTAATGTGGGCAAATGAACAGTTTGACCAAAGTCACCCTGACACATTCTTTGAGGCGGTGGAATAAAATGGAAATCAGAACAGACTATTCGGATATTAAATTCAAAAATGACGGCAGACTCAAGCTTTTGATAATTGTAGGCACAAGACCTGAGATTATCCGTCTTGCGGCAGTTATCAACAAGTGCCGTAAGTATTTTGATACTGTCCTTGCACATACGGGTCAGAACTATGACTACAACCTTAACGGTGTATTCTTCAAGGACTTGAAGCTTGCTGACCCCGAAGTATATATGGATGCAGTTGGCGATGACCTTGGTGCAACTGTGGGTAATATCATCAACTGCTCATATAAGCTTATGAGTCAGATAAAGCCCGATGCCTTGCTTATTCTCGGTGACACAAACTCCTGCCTTTCTGCAATTGCGGCAAAAAGACTGCATATTCCCATTTTTCATATGGAAGCAGGTAACAGATGTAAGGATGAATGTCTGCCCGAGGAAACAAACAGAAGAATTGTTGACATCATTTCCGACGTAAATCTTGCTTACAGCGAGCACGCAAGAAAGTATCTTCATGAGTGCGGACTTCCCAAAGAGAGAACCTATGTTACAGGCTCACCTATGGCAGAGGTGCTTCATGAAAATCTCGAGGAAATTGAAGCAAGCGATGTTCTGGACAGACTTGGACTTGAACCGAAAAAGTATATTCTGCTCTCTGCTCACAGAGAAGAAAACATTGATACCGAAAAGAACTTTGTAAGCCTGTTTACAGCCATTAACAAGCTTGCGGAAAAGTACGATATGCCAATTCTCTATTCCTGTCATCCCCGTTCAAGAAAGCGTCTTGAAGCAACAGGCTTTAAGCTTGATGAACGTGTTCGCATGAACCAGCCTTTAGGCTTTCATGACTACAACAAGCTTCAGATGAATGCATATGCGGTTGTGTCCGACAGCGGAACACTTCCCGAGGAAAGCTCTTTCTTTACAAGCGTGGGACATCCCTTCCCTGCAGTTTGCATCAGAACCTCAACTGAGCGTCCCGAGGCACTTGACAAGGCATGCTTTGTTCTTGCGGGAATTGATGAAAACAGCCTGCTTCAGGCGGTTACAACTGCGGTTGAAATGAATGACAGCGGTGATTACGGAATACCTGTACCCGACTATGTTGAGGAAAATGTTTCCACAAAGGTTGTAAAGATTATCCAGTCCTATACGGGCGTTGTAAATAAGATGGTTTGGAGAAAGTAAGCATAAATGACAACAAATCAGCTTTTGTTCTCCCTTGTTTCAACGGAGATAGCAAAAGACAAAACAGTAAAATTCGACAAAAAGCCTGACGAAGAAACGCTGAAAAAGCTGTATAAAACAGCAAAGGCGCACGACGTTGCTCATATTGTATGCGAAGCCCTCAGAAAACAGGGCTTTCTTAATGACGGCGAAACAAGCGGAAAGTTCCGCAAAAGAAAGCTTGTGTCGGTCTACCGCACAGAGCAGATTGTGTTTGACCTTGACAACGTCTGCACCTGTCTTGAGGAAAACGGTATTGACTTTATCCCCCTTAAAGGCTCGGTAATACGTGATTTGTACCCCAAAAAGTGGATGAGAACAAGCTGCGACATTGACATTCTCGTTAAAAAAGAGGATTGCAAGAGAGCTGAAGATATCCTATGTGAAAAGCTGAAGTTTACCCTTAAAAGCGGCAAATCACTTCACGATGTTCAGCTTTTGTCACCTACGGGTGTGCTTCTTGAACTGCACCACACGCTTATTGAGGACGATTGTCTGCCAAAGGCGGCACCTTTTCTTGAAAATGTGTGGGAAAGTGCAGTTGTAAGCGAAGGCAATAAACACAGGCATGAAATGAACAAAGAGCTTTTCATGCTTTACCACGCTGCTCATACGGCAAAGCATTTTCTAAGAGGCGGCTGCGGAATAAAGAGCTTTATTGACCTTTATATTTTGGAAAAGAACTTCGGCTACCGTAAAGAAATTCTGGAGGCTTTGCTAAAAAAAGCAGAGCTTTACGACTTTTTCAATGCTTGTCTAAAACTGTGCGACATGTGGTTTGCAGGCGGAGAATACGATGAAAGTCTTTGTGACATGGAAGGCTTTGTATTGGCAGGCGGAGTGTACGGCACGGCAAGTAACAGTGCTTCAATAAGTGCAGGAAAAGGCGAAAGCAAGGCAAAGAGCTTTCTCGGCAAGGTCTTTCTGTCCTACGAAGCTCTGTGTGTTGTATATCCAAAATTAAAGGGACATAAGTGGAAGTATCCCTTTTATCAGGTAAAGCGTTGGTTCAGGATATTTGACAGGGACAAACGCAAGAAAATCTCAGACCTTACAACCATACGCAACAGCGTATCGGATGAAAAACAGCAAAAAGCGAAAAATCTGATTGACAGACTGGGCTTAGAATAATAAAAGAAAAGAGGTGTGCATCATGGGGCTTGACGAAATACTGGTTTTGCTTGTAGCAAGAGAGGTTCTCGGCAAAAAAGTGGACGACGAAGGCATAAAAAAAGTGCTGACTGAAAACAGTGAAGCCTTCGAAATGCTGTATGAGCTTTCAAAGATGCACGACCTTTGTCACATTGTCTGCCTTGCACTCAAACACATAGGAGTGTGGGGAAAGGATGGAGTATTTGCAAAGTTCCAAAGACAGCAAAATCTTGCTGTTTACAGGTACGAGCAGCAAAAACATGAGCTTTCCGGTGTTGAAGACATTCTCAACAAGGAAAAAATCCTTTTCCTTCCTCTTAAAGGAATGTGCATGAAGGATTTGTATCCCGAGCCTTGGATGAGAACAAGCAGCGATATTGACATTCTTCTGAAAAACACGGATATGCACAAGGTGAGTGATTTGCTTTGTGTAACAAAAGGATATACCGTAAGAGTAAGTGCAGATGATATAATAGCACTTGTTTCAGAAACGGGAGTCTGCATAGAGCTTCATTGTCTGGATAGTCGAAAACCGGATTTTGAAGTTCCTATGGACATCTGGGAGAAAACTGTAAAGCCTGACGGCACATACCGGTGTAGTATGAGCAATGAACTGTTTTACTGCTGCCATACTGCACACATGGTAAAAAACATACGAAGCGGAAGCTGCGGCATGAGAACTTTTCTCGATATGTACCTTCTGAGATACAAGAAAGAACTTGATTATGAAAAAGCAAAGGCGTATTTATCAGAAAGAGGCTTTAACAAAGCAGCAGAGGCGTTTCTGAAGGTTGCACGTGTCTGGTTTGACGGTGAAGAAGGAAATGAGCTGTCGGCAATTATTGCAAAAAACGTGATTATAAGCGGTGTCAGCGGTAACAAATACAGCATGACAAGAATTCGGCAGAAGATTAAAGGCGGAAAGAAGCGGTATATTTTATCGAGAATTTTTCTTCCCTGCGACAAAATGAAGAAAAGCTTTCCAATTCTTGAAAAGCATAAGTGGATGCTTCCCTTTTGCCATGTAAAACGTTTGCTGACAATCGTTTTTAAAGGCAGAGTAAAATCGTCGTTAAACGAGATAAAAATGAATTCTTCAATTACAGAGAAAAGCATGCAGGAGCTTGATTACATGTTTAAAGAATTGGAGCTTACTCCTCGTAAGGCAATTATGTAATTATATAACTAACCACGTATATGTCACAAAAATGCAAATACGTGGTTTTTTTCTTAAACTTGGCAGTAAAACATACAGAATAAGAGGATAGACAACATGTTATTATTATTTTTATTGGCACTATCAGACCCCGTCAACGGTGACCTATTACTGGAGTTAATTGATAAACACAGTAACAGGCTCAAAAGTTATGTTTACGGAAAAACACATAATCATGAGGATGAGGGAGAAATAGTGCAAGATGTTTTCTTTAAGGTTTATGAAAAAACAAATAACCGCAATATTGCTTGCAACACTTATGGTGTTGTCTTTTGCTTTACAAAGAAATAATAAAACAAATTAATTAATTTCTGTAGTATAATCCTTCACCACTTTATACAATAATCGGAGTAGGATGACCTTGTCAAAAAAGAAAACTGAAGAAACAGTCGAAGAAAAACTTTTATACAGAGAACCCATGAGGGTAACAACCGTTGAA
>JAZNIM010000227.1:0-22163 GCA_045577475.1 Eubacteriales bacterium
AGGTCAGTGGGTACACTGTGCGGCAGAGGTTACCGTTGATGCGTCAAGCGATGACAGATCAACGGATGCTATAGCAATGTTTGCTACACCTCAGAACGATATGGGTATGGTTGTTCTTGTCGATAACTTCACACTTACACGTGTAGACTAATCGGACTATAGCGAAAGACGGCTCGAAAGAGTCGTCTTTTTTGCATATTCTATTGCATTTTGAAAAATGCAGTGGTATAATACATGTGAATTGACAAATCAGTTCAAATTTCAGCTAAAAAGGTGATTATTATGAAGAAAATACTTTTTCAGGGCGACTCCATAACAGACTGCGGAAGAAGCAGAGATAATGACGGTTATAAGGGACACGGCTACCCCAATAAGGTTATGGGCGTGCTGGGCTTTGAATGTCCCGGTGAATATGAATTTATCAACAGAGGCGTAGGCGGCGACAGAATTGTAAGCGTTTACGCAAGAATAAAGTCTGATATCATCAACTTAAAGCCTGACTATATGAGCCTTCTTATAGGTGTAAACGATGTGTGGCACGAGGTTGGCTGTCAGAACGGCGTAGATGCCGAAAAGTTTGAAAAGATTTACGATATGCTTCTTACTGAAATCAAGGAAGCACTTCCCGATATCAAGATTATGCTTTTGGGTGCTTTTGTAACAAAGGGCAAGGCAACAGAGGGAGCATGGGACTACTTCTCGGAAGAAGTAGCAAAGAGAGCAGCTGTTGCCAAGAAGCTTGCCGAAAAGCACGGACTTGTGTATGTTCCTCTTCAGGAACGCTTTGATGAAGCAATTGCAAAGCAGCCTGAGCCCTACTGGACACAGGAAGGCGTTCATCCCACACCAATGGGTCATGAGCTTATTGCAAGAGAATGGCTTAAGGTCTTCGAAAAGTTGGTATAAAATTTGATTAAAAAATAAAGAGCTGCGGTTTTTGTTGTACCGTAGCTCTTTTGTGTTATGTGTAAGATTTAAAACTTTGCAAGCTCATCCTTCAAGGCTTCCTTGAAAAATTCCGCAAAAACATTGAATCCGTCCTGATTGAAATGTACACCGTCCTGCACAAACAAATCGGGATTGTGAAAAGGCTCATGGTGAAGCCAGTCGAGGTAGAAACAGTTGGGAGTTTCCTTAGCAAATTTTTTCAACTTTTCGCCGTGAAGCTCTTTCTGTGCAAATTTTTCGGGCGTGGTTGCCTTTGTGGGGCAGGGAGAACAGATATAAATGTGCGTGTCGGGAAATTCTGCTCTTGTATAGGCAACAACTCTCTGTGCAAGCTCAAAGCATTCGTCATCGGTGTAACCAAAACACGGACCGTTACCGTAAGGAGCGTATACAAGTACCTTTGGTGCAAGAGGTCTTACCATTCTGCCGTAATAATAAACATGATGTTCCTCACAGCTTGAACCGAAACCTCTGTTTATACAGCACTGAGCACCGCTTTTGCCTTTTACAGCTTCTTTGAGGGGAATCATCTTCCATTTTTCGCTCCATCTCGTAAAATACGACGGACCGTAAAACACGATTTTTCCTTTTTCAATAGGCTCTTTTTCGTACTCCTGTACAGCATCTTCCATTGAGCTGTTCCAAAGCTCGATTACCTTTAATCCTACTCTTACAGGCATAATATTTACCTCCGTTATTTATGTATTTATGCACCGTATCTTGTGTCAAGAAAATGACGCATAACTTTAACTGCAAATTCCGCAGTCTGCTTTTCAAAGTTTTTGCCGAAGTGTCCAAGGCTCAGCTCCATATTGTAAACACCCTTGTAGCCGATTTCATCAAGTGCATCAAATACGTCGTTCCAGTCGATGCATCCAGTAAGAGGAATCTTGTGCTGGTCGGTGAGGGTGTCGTTGTCGTTGAGGTGAAGAACCTCGGTTTTGCTGCCCATCATTCTGATAACATCAGCAGGGGAGGGGTTGTTGTTAAAACGTGTTGCCTTGTTGGAGTGACCTGTGTCTGCACACATTACAAAGTAATCTGCATTATCACCGAATGCCGCTATTCTGTTGTAGCTCTTTATAAACTCGTCTGCGTTGCCGAAGAAGTCGCAGCACTTTTTGCTGGGAGCATCGCCGAAGGTTTCGGTGGCAATTTTTATGCCGTACTGCTTTGCAAATTCAAGGTACTTGCAGAACATGTCAAAGTTTAAGTCACGCATAAGCTTGGGGTCACAATCGGGACCCATTCTGCAGGTGGTAACGGAGTGCATAACGCAAACGGGTGCACCCAAGGTTTTTGCAACAAGACAGTCAAGTCTTGCATTCTTTACCATTGCATCGTTCCATTCGGGGTCGTCTGTGAAGCCTTCAATTCTGCCGTGAGTCTGGCTTATTTCAAGACCTATGCTGTCGGCAATGTTCTTGATGCCAGTGAAATATGAGATTATTTCATCGTCGCTCTTGTGAAAGATGCTGTCTTCCTTGCGGTAGTCATAGTGAGGGTGGCAGGTGTCAAAGTCGACCGCATCCGCACCTATGCTTTTTGCAAATCTTATCGCTTCCTCGTCGCCGTACTTTCTCTGAAGACCGCCGATGGAAAAGCCTACTTTTTTGTATGCCATGATAAAAACTCCTTTTATTCTATAGTGACGTTAGTAACTCTTTCGCCTGTATCGACACGAAGCTCACTGAGGCTTTCCATTTTCTTGCCGTTGATGACAATATTTTCAAAGTGTACGCCGTCGATGTGAGTATCGGGTGCATTTGCCTTTACGTAGGAAGCAGGTGTACGTCCTGCCTCGTCTGTAACATAAATATCCTTGAAGAATACATCGCGGATGTTACCTGTAAAGTCGTCTTTTGAATACATTGTTCTCTGAGTTGCTACTACAAAGAGGTAGGGCATCCAGTTTTCATTGGGATTGAAATATACCTGTCCGATTTCCTGCTGCATAATCGAAGCGTACCACTTTGCGGTGTATTCGCAGCGGATATCCTCAAAGTAGATGTTGGAAAACTCGGCTCTGTCGCCGTGCTGAACGTCCATCATTACGGACATGCCGTGGATGATGTCAATATTTTTGAACTTGATCCCCGAGAAGGAGGGAGCACAGGTTTCTGCACCAAGCTCAATAGCTCTGCCCCAGTCACACCAAAGCACACAGTTTTCTGCATATATGTTTTGTACGGGCATTGTGGTGTTGCCGCAAAGACCCTTTACAACGATACAATCGTCGTAGTTACGCAGATAGCTGTTTCTGAGAATACAGTTTGTTGCATTTGTAAAGTCAACACCGTCGGAGTTATATCTCCACATGCCTGCGAGCTTTATGTTGTCAACAACAACGTTCTTACAGCCTTCATAGTGCATGCTCCATGCACTTGCATCAACACAGACAATACCTTCAACGTGCACATTTTCACATTTTCTGAAGTTTACAATTGAACCCTGACCACGCTCAAGTAAGCTGTTGTCAACAATGCCGTATCCGCATATGGTTATGTTCTTCTTTTCGGAAGCACCGAAGCCGCCGTAAACAACGGCATCCTTGTCAACGTATACTGTCTGGTTATCTTGGAGCTGGAGCTGCTTTTCGAGGTAATGTACACCGGGACCGAAGTAGATTACGTTGTCGTCATCCTCGGAAACCGAGAATTCCTTTTCAGGGTCGATGAAAACGGTAACAACATTGTGTGTGTCGTCAAATTCAACGGAATACTGACCGACACCGGGGAAGGTTATGCTTGCAGTGTTGCCGTTAACCTTTGCTTTGACATTCTTTGAAAGAGGGCGGACAATAACCTTACCGAATTCCTTTTCGGGTGTGATTTCAAGGGTTACCGGCTCATTGCTTCCGAGAGAAACAAAACTTGTCGGCTCGGTCTGTTCAATAGGTCTTTGATAGCCCGGCCATACCTGATTTATGGGATATGCGGAAACAGGAGTGGTTATTGATTTCAGCTCCTTGCCTTCGCAGGTGATTTTAAGATTTTCGGAAATTTTGTTGTATTTTTCCGGGTAACTATAAAAAACTGGCATAATAATACCGCCTTTCATATTTGATAAGTTGATTATAATACAAATACCGTATTTTGTCAATCAAAAAAGGATAACGCCGCATTATATTTTGCAGCATTATCCCCGTGACTTTTTTAATGCGTGGCTCAGTGAAGAGGCATATCTGAAGCCTGTCATGTCTGCTGCTGCCTGAAGGGATGAGCCTGCTGAAATCAGCTCTTTTGCAACGCTTAACCTGAGTCTTGACAAATAAACGTGCGGTGTTATGCCGAAAGCCTTCTTGAATTTTCGTATAAAATAGTCCTCGCTGAGAAACAAGTGCCGGGCTATTTCTCTAACGGTTATATCGTTCATATAATTCTTTTCTATGTACCGTATGCTGTCGGTAATATCGTTGCTTTGTACCTGAGAAACGGGATATAGTGATAAAAACAAAGTCAAAAAAGCCTCTAACACTTTTGCGGCAATATCCTTGTTTTGCTGAATGGGTGATACCTTGAAATCGGATACTGTACGGTTCATTATGTGGAGAAAGCTTTGAAAAAGCGGATGCTCATCAATTGATGCGCAGATAAAGGAGGCAGAAACGGCTGACGGAGTCATTATAAAGTTGTAGAACAGGTGGTCAAGTCTGTCATTTGGGTCCTGCCTGATTATAAACGGAAGTGTGGAAGGAAAAAGATAGAAATGATTCTTTTTTAACAACACTTCCGTTGTGCCTGTGCGGAAATAGGCACAACCGCCCCTTACATAATAAAGCCTGTAGGGTGTAGGTATATCCTGAGTAAGCCAATTCACAGGTGCTTTACACGTGCCGCAGGCAAGCAAGTTAACTTTTACTTTGATAAGAACACCTCCCCTTAAGTCGATTTTGAACAATGCTTTTTACAATTACAATTATTTACATAATTCATTGTTCGTTTTATACTTAATTATATCATAAATAAAATCCAAAAACAAGATTTTTGTTAAACTAAGGGGGAAAACTTATATGACCAACAAGGAATGGTTCAAAAAAGCGGGCTTTGGATTGATGCTTCACTGGGGACTTTATTCGCTTCTGGGTGGAGAGTGGAAAGGGCAGAGAATGGACTACATCGGCGAGTGGATAATGTCAAAATACCGCATTCCAAACAAGGAATACGAAAAGCTTGCGGGTATATTCAATCCAATATATTTTGATGCTGATGAATGGGTGAAAAGTGCCAAGAATGCAGGGATGGAGTATGTGGTTTTAACATCAAAGCACCATGACGGCTTTGCACTGTTTCATTCAAAGGTTGACAAATATAATGCTGTTGATGCCACACCCTTTAAAAGGGATATTGTGTATGAGCTTGCCAATGCCTGTGCACGTCAAGGCATGAAGCTGGGTCTGTACTATTCCCAGATACTTGACTGGCATGAACAGAATGGCGGAGGATACGAATCCCGTAAAGCCAATTTCGGTATGAGCTGGGATAACGACTGGGACTTTCCCGAAAAAAGCAAAAAGGATTATTTGCAGTGCTATGAGAAGAAAATAAAGCCTCAGGTTAAGGAAATTCTGACACAGTACGGTGACCTTTGTCTTATATGGTTTGATAATGGCTCTGTGGGTATTCCTGCGGAATGTTCAAAGGAGCTGCTCCGTATGGTTAAGCATTATCAGCCGAACTGTCTTGTAAATTCCAGAATAGGTAACGGAATGGGTGACTACCGTTCCTGCGGTGACAATGAATTGCCCGATGCAAGTATGACAGAAGAGCTTATTGAAGCACCTGTTACTCTTAATAAAACATGGGGATATAAGTCCTTTGACAATGAGTGGAAAAGTGCCGAAAAGGTCAAGGAAATTCTTGATAAATGTAAATCTCACGGTGCAAATCTTTTGCTTAACATAGGTCCTGACGGACTTGGCCGTTTGCCTGCGCCTGCAGTTGAAATTCTCGATTCGTTAAGTCAGTAATATAAGTAGAAAAAGGAGCAGTAAGTGCTCCTTTTTTAGTCAAACATTTCCTCTTTTTCCTTGTCAAATGACAAAATTTTTCCGTCCTCGGCAGATACTTCAATGTCGTACTCGTAGCCGTCTGCTTTAAATTCAATGTCATAGTGAAGCTCTACCTTGTCTACGTCAAATTCAATCCTGAAAAATCTTACATCAGCTTCACTTACGCCTGCTTTTTCCAGGGCGATTTTCTTCGCTTCATCTTCGGTTATTTCAAGCATTCTTTCATTTTCATCGTAGGATGAAAAGGTCTGCTTTAGCTCTTTTGCAGCCTCTTTTATCCCGGCTGCGGCTAAGATTACTGCGGTAATTCCGGTCACAGCAATCACAACCGCAGCCAAAGCGATAAAAGCCTTTTTCATGTGTAATCATCTCCTTTACAAATTTTTACTCACCGTTGTAATCTTTATAACTTTGTAATGATTACAAGAATAATATACCATATCTTTTTTCATTTGTCAATAGTTTTTTATAAAAAAATAAAGCCGCGGGTGTCCACGACTTTATTGTATGAAAATCAGGTGTGATTATTCAGCTGCAAGCTCGTTTGCAAGAGCATCAAGAGCCGCAAGGCTTTCTTCGTTCAGAGCAGATAAAAGCTTTACGGAGTTTTGGCAGAAGGTTATATTTTTGCTTGCTTCAAGAGCATCACGCATAAGCTTTGCGGCAACGGGTGCCCAGGAGCCGTTTTCAATAAGAGCCACAGTTCTGTTTTTAAATCCCCGTTCCGTAAGATGGTCGATAAACTCTTTCATAAACGGGAACATGTCGCTGTTGTAGGTGGTGGTGGCAAGAACAAGCTTGCTGTAACGGAACGCCTCGGAAACAACAAATGACATATCACTTCTTGCAAGGTCATAGGCAAAGACGTTTTTTGCTCCCTTTGCTTCAAGCTTTTCCTTTAACAGCATAACCGCCTTCTTTGTGTTGCCGTAAACGGAGGTGTATGCAAGAACAATGCCGTCACTTTCGGGAGTGTAGCTTGACCAGGTGTTGTAAAGTGAAATGTAATGTGACAGATTTTCCTTAAGAACAGGGCCGTGAAGGGGACAAATCATGCTTATGTCAAGGGATGCGGCTTTTTTGAGAAGTGCCTGAACCTGTGCACCGTATTTGCCGACGATACCTATGTAGTAACGTCTTGCCTCATCGTCCCAGTTGTCTTTTTCATCAAGGCTTCCGAATTTTCCGAAGCCGTCAGCAGAGAACAAAACCTTTTCAAAGCTGTCGTATGACATAATTACCTCGGGCCAGTGAATCATTGGAGCTGTAAGGAAGGTAAGGGTGTGCTGACCCAGTTCAAGTGTGCTCCCTTCGGCTACGGTAATCTGCTTGTCCGAAAAATCGTAGTCAAAGAACTGCTTCATCATTGCAAAAGCCTTAGCAGAAGCAACAATCTTAGCTTCGGGATAAGTCTTTACAAATTCAAAAATGCTTGCCGAGTGGTCAGGCTCCATATGATGTACAACAAGATAGTCCGGCTTTCTGCCGTCAAGTACATCTGTGAGGCTTCCCAGCCATTCCGAGGTAAACTTTACGTCTATAGTGTCAAGCACTGCAACCTTTTCGTCAAGAATTACGTAGGAATTGTAAGAAATTCCCTCAGGAACAGGATACTGACCTTCAAACAAGTCAATGATTCTGTCGTTGACACCAATGTATTTAATGCTGTTTGTGATTTCCATATGTATTTACTCCTAATTCGCACAAATTACCCGATAATTATATCATTACCTAAGATAAAAGTCAAGCAGCCTGTGCTAATTCACAAGCTGCCCGAAACTGTCTTATAATGCTAAATTATTCTTCTTCAAAAGCATCCTTATCAAGTCCGCAAACAGGGCATACCCAGTCTTCGGGAAGATCTTCAAATGCTGTTCCGGCAGCAACGCCGTTTTCGGGATCGCCAACCTCGGGATCATATTCGTATCCGCAAGGACATACATACTTTTTCATAATAAATACCTCCAAAAAATTATAATTAAAAATTAAAGTACAAGTGAGGGAGCTGTGTAGATTCTTGCCGCATACTCGCTGTCAAGGCTGTAAAGTCCCTTTGAGTCGCCGCCGAACAGTTCCATTTTCTTTATCATATCGTCTGCGTTCTTTTCTTCTTCAAGCTGCTCCTTTACGAACCAGTCTAAAAACTGCATTGTTCTGAAATCTTTTGCAGTGTAGGCTGCATCGTAAATTGTGTGGATAAGGCTTGTTACGTACTGCTCATGCTCAAGACCTGCCTTCAGGGGAGCCATGAGTGAGTCAAGAGTCTTGTCGGGTGCATCAATGGGAAGAAGAGTTACCTTTTCGCCGTTGAGCTGAAGGTACTTCATCATCAGCATTGCGTGATCTCTTTCCTCCTGAGCCTGAACCATATACCAGTTTGCAAAGCCGTCAAGACCTTCTCTTTCATAGTATACGGAAAAGTCGAGATAAAGATACGCCGAATAAAGCTCTTTTGCTATCTGTTCATTGATTAACTGTGAAACCTTTGCGTCTAACATGTCGTCACCTCATTATGTAGATTAATTATATTGTCTTTTTAACCGCAGGCTGTTTTCCCTTGGTACGATTGTATTATACAACATGTTTTTTCAAAAATCAATGTACAAATTGTAAATTGTAATGATTACAAAAATGAACTGATAAAAATATTGCTTTTGCAAAAGGCTGTTATTCTTAAATAAAGTTTTTTGGCTTTTGTTTCAGCAATTGTTCTTCCACTTGTCATCCTGAGCGAAACGAAGTGGAGTCGAAGGATCTGCACAGCAACTCTTTGCTTAAAGCTGTTTTTTGCAGTGTTGTAAAAAATACTTGATTTTTGCAAAATTCATGTTATAATATGGTTAGTTGAATAGTGAAATCTGCCACCGGGTAGAAAGATGCATCCGCATCCGTATCACATCGTTAGGTCTTAGAAGATGTGAGGACGGGTGCTTTTTTGTTTGGGAGGAAAAAGAGTGAAAAAGCTTACATCATACTTTACAAAATTTGAAATAGGTCTTTGGCTTGTGTCAACAGCACTTATAATAATGTGCTATTTTGTTTTCAGTACGCAGGACGTGATGACACTGTGTGCCTCGGTTATAGGTGTTACCTCGCTGATTTTCAACGCTAAAGGCAATCCCTTTGGACAGGTACTTATGGTTGTTTTCGGCGTGCTATACGGAATAATTTCATACTCCTTTGCATATTACGGCGAAATGATAACATATCTGGGAATGACAGTACCGATGGCGGTGTTTGCACTTGTATCGTGGTTAAGAAATCCTTATAAGGGTAACAGGGCACAGGTGACGGTTAATACTGTGGGCATAAAAGAAGGGGTGTTCATGCTGATACTGACGGCAGGAGTTACATTTGCGTTCTACTTTATACTTAACGCTTTGGAAACTGCAAACCTTGCACCAAGTACCTTGTCCGTTACAACCAGCTTTGCAGCGGCATATCTTACCTTCAGACGCAGTGAGTATTATGCACTTGCCTATGCACTGAATGATATTGTACTCATAATTATGTGGCTGCTTGCGGCAAATACGGATATTACATATGTGTCGGTGATAATCTGCTTTGTTGTGTTCCTCGTAAATGACCTGTACGGCTTTGTAAGCTGGCAAAGAATGAAAAAGCTCCAGAGCGGGCAAAACTGAATGTTTGATTATTTTTGATATACTTTTACTTGTGGACGGGCAAAAAACGGTACGTTATTTATATACCTGTAATTGACAATTCGGCGGTTATGTGGTAATATATGTTTGTAATTTTATATACAATCAATAAAAAGGAGAAGTATTATGAGAAAAATGTCAAGAGTTCTTATTGCACTTACTTTGCTTGTAATGTGTTTTTTTATGACACTGAGCGTATCTGCATATACGGTGGAATTCAATACTGATGGAAATTTGGAAGGGGTGACCTTGAATAGCCATATTTCCGACGGCAAGGTGGAAAACGGCAACCTTTATTTCAAAACAAATAACACCGATTCACAGATTTACATCAACAAGAAATATGATTACGTCAACAAAACAGGCGGTATAATAAACGCCGATGAATGTGAATCGCTTGAAATCAGATTTTCCACAACTCAGACAGAGGGATATTTTGAAATTTTCTTTACATCCGTAAATCCCGAAAACGGCGAGTGGTTTTGTAAGCCTTGGGAAAGCGGGGATAAAAGCGAACAGAGCTATGTAAGCAATTCAAGAATCTATAAGTTCAACGGAAGCGGAAGTCTTGATGACTATATCACACTTACAATAGACCGCACAGAGGTTACTTATTGGAAGGGGATTGTTTCGTCTTTCAGAATAGACCCTTGTACAAAGACGGACATTGAGTTCAAAATTGACTACATAAAATTTATCGGCGGTGATCTTACTCCCGAAGAACCCGAAGAACCGGAAGTACCTGCAGCACCGGCTACCAAGGCTCAATGGGTTGTAGACGAAGAAGAACTTTACGGCGAATGCCTGTTCTTTGACGACTTTGAAAGCTATGCATTAAATGCTGTTCCTTCAACCGTTTACTATTCAAAAGCCGGAAGTACGGGTATGGCAGGGGCTGACCAGTGTAAGGAATATAAGGTTGTTACGGGCATCGGCGGAAATGACACAAAGCTTGTAGAGCTTATCAGTAAAGGCTCATATAAGTACCCAATGCTCAATGTTTCCTATAAGCTCACCGATGACGGTCAGTATACCGTGCTTATGGATGCCTATACAACAGCAACGGTTGCGCAGAAGTGGGCATTCCATAACGGTTTTACATGCGACCCTGCAATTTCGGGAGATAACAGAATCCGTGACGAAAGCAACCTTGTTGTAGTTGGTAAGTGGCAGACACCCAAGGCGGTTCACGGAACAGACGAAAAGCCGAACCTTGTGTCTATAAACTATTTCAGATACGGTGCAGGCAATATTGTTGAAGACGAAAAGATTTACATTGATAACATACGTGCGTACTTCAAGCCTTACCGTTATGCTACGGTAAATGCAGGCGGCGGTGAAGGAACTGCAACCGATATTCGCTTTGTACAGAACAGCACACTTACGCTTCCCGCATGTCCCTTCACAAAGGAAGGTTACAGCTTTGACGGCTGGAAAACAAGCCTCGGAAGCAAAATTTACGACGAAGGCGAAAAGGTTGAAATCGGTAATGTTACCTCTCTTACAATTACTGCAACCTGGAGCAAATTCCGTCCCGTTACCGTAAGAAAGAACAGTATCCGTACAACAACGGAAAGCGAGCAGGGCTTGAGATTTGCAGCTTACGTAACAAACGAGAACAAAGCAGATGCTGATGAATACGGCTTTATCGTAACAACCGCAGCACTTCTTGGTGACAATGAGCTTACGTTCGGTGAAAACACTTCTGATACGGCAGGAGTAACTCCCGATGGTATAAGATATGTTTATGGCACAGCTTACGATAAGGCAAAAGGTATTGATAAGGTATTCTCAACAAGCGGCGAGGTGTTTGGCAGCGAATATTGGAAAAAAATTGAAGGCTGCTTCTTTACGGGTGTACTTACAAAGATACCTGAAGCTGCATATTGTGAAAAGATGGTTGTAAGACCCTATGCGAAAGTTGAAGGCACTTATTCCTACGGCGAAACTATCGTAAGAAGCATAAGAGATATAGCTCAGAATGCATACGACAGCGGAAACAGAGAGGCTTATGTCATGAATATACTTGAAAAAACATTTAACCGTCCCAATACTAAGGTATGCTTCCTTGGCGACAGTATCACACACCGCGGTTTGTTTATAGATGAGCTGTATGAATACTATCTCAAGTCCGATAAAAAGATGGGCAGACTTGAAATGTACAACCTTGGCATTTCCGGTGATACAGCAGGCGGGGCATTAAAGAGAATTGATGACGATGTAATGTATCATGACCCCGATGTTGTTGTTATCATGCTGGGTATGAACGACATTACCGGAGGTCTTTACAAAAAAGGCGAATACAGCGAAGAAATTGA
The DNA here is from genome assembly GCA_045577475.1 of Eubacteriales bacterium. Classification (GTDB taxonomy): domain Bacteria; phylum Bacillota; class Clostridia; order Oscillospirales; family CAG-382; genus UMGS1387. The sequence goes on from JAZNIM010000227.1 coordinate 11,940, forward strand.
AGCAAAGCGTCAGGCAAATCTTGAAACCTATAAGACAAACATGACGGCAATCATTGACAAGCTTGAAGGCTACGGTGTTGAGGTTGTGCTTTGTACACCTACTCCTTACGATGATGTAACAGATACCGTTTATGAAAGAAGCGTGGGTCTTGGCAAGTGTGCCGAATGGCTGAGAGAAGTGGCAGCGGAAAGAGGCTACAAGCTTATTGACCATTTTGCAAATATGTACCCAATCTGTTCACAGAAGTATATAGGCTCTGACTTTGTTCATCCCAATGCACTGGGACATCACCTTATGGCACAGTCTGTTCTTCTTTCCCTCGGCTACATTGACGAAATGGAGCTTGACACACCTGTTACAAGCTACATTCCCGCAAACGAGGAACGTGGAACACTTGCATACAATTTCCGCATGATGGTAATGGTTGAAAGAACGCTCAGAGGTCAGGGTTACACTGATATTGATGCAAAGAAGACACGTGCAGCCGAGCTTCGTGATGCACAGTCAAGCGACCACTGGAGATGGATTTACCAGAACTACATTGACACGGTTGAGGATGCCGTTGAAACAAGAGAAAGAATTATTCACCTCACAGAGGAGCTTTCCTACAAGGACTGAATAAAAAGATTAAACCGTCGGACTTATAATCCGACGGTTTTTTGCTTCATAAATTATGTTGCCGATTAACGTAGACGGAACAGTCTACACTTTGTTAAAACAGCATTTTCTTCCAAGCATCAATATAAGCACTTGCAGTCTGTTCATCGGAGGCTTCCGCAAAAATTCTCAGCAGCGGTTCCGTGCCGCTGAAACGGCAGATTACAAATGAGGAGTCCGTGAAATATACCTTGCAGCCATCTTCGTAGCTTACCTTTTGAATATTCTTGCCGAAATCAGGAAGCTTTCTGTCCTCCATAACAACCTTGAGAATGCTGTCTTTAGCCTCGGGTGCAAATGCAAGATTGGATTCGACCATTACAAAATTGCCGTATTTTTCTCTCAGCATGCTAACAAGCTCTTTGGGAGTCTTGCGTGTTTTACTGAGCATTTCAACAAAGAGGGTTGCCGCATATACGCTGTCCTTGCCGTAGATGTGTCCCCTTACCGTAAGACCGCCGCTGGATTCACCGCCAAGGATTGCATCAGCCTCGTCCAGTTTTGAGGAAATGTACTTGAAGCCTACAGGTACTTCGTAGCAAACCTCGCCTATATCCTCTGCGATTTTGTCAAGCATGTGCGTTGTTGCAAGGTTTCTGACAACAGGACCCTTCCAGCCCTTTATTTCGTGGAGATAGTAGTAGAGCATGCAAAGTATTTCATTTGCATCAATGTAGTTTCCTTCGCTGTCGATAATACCCAGTCTGTCGCCGTCGCCGTCAACGCCGATACCAAGGTCGTATTTACCCGCAACAACCTTTTCAGCAAGACCCTTGAGGGTTTTTTCCGTAGGAGCAGGCATTGAACCGCCGAAATATGCATCTCTCGAGCCGTTAATGATGTCAACGGTGCATCTTGCGGTGTGAAGCACAACCATAAGAGGATATGTTGCCGAGCCGTGCATGGGGTCAAAGAGAATACGTAAGCCTCTGTCACGGATGGCTTTTACATCGGACAGTGCAAGAATGTCGTCAATAAAGTCATTGAAGGGATTTTCAAGGTAGCTGATAATTCCCTTATCTACTCCGTCCTTGAAGTCAACGGATTTTACATCCTCCTGCTTTACTGAGTTGATTTTTTCTTCAAGCTCATGAGTAACCTCAAGGGAAGCATCTCTGCCTTCCTCAATAATTACCTTTATACCGTTGTAGTTTGAAGGGTTATGGGAGGCTGTAACCTCCATGCCGAAATAAAGGTTATTCTTCTTAACATAGTGCATTACAAAAGGAGTGGGGGCACTTCTGTGAAGTGTAATGACATTAATTCCGTTGGCACTGAGAACTTCTGACAGCCAGATTGCTGCATTGTCCGAAAGAAAACGTCTGTCAAAGCCGATGATTACAGGCTTTGTGTCAAGTCCCTTTTCCTTTGCGTAATCGCAAAAGCCCTGGGCAAAAAGACGAATGTTGTCGTAGTTGAAATCTTTTCCCGTTTCGGCTCTCCAGCCGCCCGTACCGAATTTAATCATTTTTTTCGCTCCTTTATGGTAAAAAATCTTTTTGAGCTTACATTCTACAATATTACATTGCGTTTGTCAATATAAAACACCGGAATAAAGCAATATTGTTTTATTTTTTCGCAAAATTCTGATTACAAAAGCATGTTATTGCTGTTTAATACAAAAAATCCTCCAAACAACGGAGGATTTTTACGCATAGCTTAATCAGCCTTTTTCCTGATATTTATAAGCCTTACAATAACGGGACTGAGCACAATATTTGTAATAAACTCAAAAACAAAGTTGAGTCCCACAAATGCAACTATAAGATATGTCCACATGGATACGCCTTCACCGGCAGCCATTTTGGTAACTGTATCAAGGAAGAATACAAGACATCCTATAAGGAAAATTCCCGTATTTACCACAGGACAAACAATTGCCGCAAGTATTACCGCAAGGTAACGGTTTTTGTTTGCAAGAAGCTCGTAAACAAGGCCTGCACAAAAGCCTGCCAAAATACCCTTCAGCATTACCGTGATGATTGTTCCGTGAACGCTGAGTCCCAGCCAGAATGCCGAGTCTGCCGTCAGGAAAAATACCGCACCCGAAACACCGCCAAGCCATGCACCTGCCGATTTTCCGCAAAGTGCCGCACCTATTACTACGGGTATAAGTGTCAGTGAGATGGAAGCAAGACCGCCGATTTTGATAAAACCGCCAAAATAAGCAAGAATTGCCGTGAGTGCTGTCAGCAGAGAAAGAAGAGCAAGTCTTTTTGTGTCTGCCTGTGTGTGTGTTGCCATAAAAATTCCTCCTTGCTGTCGTCCTATTATGAGGTACAACGCATTAAAATTTTATATTATCTCCTTTGGGAGTTAATACCACACCTTATTCAGTTGTTTTTGTTGTAAATTATGTTAAGTCCTTTGAGCACCATATGCTCATCCAATATTATGTCATGCTTACAGTATGGAGTAATTACCGTTGCAAGACCTCCTGTGGCATATACGGGAAGCATCTCTCCGACTTCCTCGCAAAACCTGTCAATCATGCCGTCAATCATGGCGGCGTTTCCGAACACAGCACCGCTTTTCATACAGTCGGGTGTATTTTTGCCGATGACGCTCACGGGTGCTTCAAGGCTTACCTGTGGAAGCTGTGCCGTTCCGTCTGACAGTGCTTTAAGTCCCATTGTTGCACCGGGAAGAATTGATACGCCTATAAATGTGCCGTTTTTGTCGGTTGCCATGATTTTTGTTGCCGTTCCCATATCTACAATTATCGCAGGAGCGGTATACAGCTTGTTGCAGGCAACGCAGGCACATATGAGGTCTGAACCGACGGATGAAGGATTGTCGCAATGAATGTTGATGCCTGTTTTTACACCGGGTGCAACCATAAGAGGCTCAACGTCGTAAATGAATTTTACCGCATTTTTGATAACGCTGTTTAAAGGAGGCACAACCGAGGAAATAATTGCTCCGGTGATTTTAAGGTTTTCCTTGTTGTACAATGAAAGGGTGTGCAGAATTTTGCTTGCATACTCGTCACTTGTTTTGGTGCTGTCGGTGGATATACGCACAACGAACAAAAGCTCATTTTTCTCAAAGCCTCCGATAGCAATATTGGTGTTTCCGATATCAATTGCAAGAATCATTAGCCGCACCTCCTGTTCTCAGGGGAATTGTACTACTATTTTAAGAAAAATGCAATACAATTCTTAAAAATGTTACTTTTAAGCTTTAAAAACGGTTGAATACTGCGCGTAAACATGATAAAATATATATTGGAATTGTGTGTAAGAAAAAAGCGGAAAAGGAGGTTATGCCGAATGGGGAAAATGTTCAGGGAAAAGCTGTTTGAATCCATGATATCGGTGCTTCCCGTAGCGGGAATAGTGTTTATTCTCAGTGTATTGCTTGTACCGATGAATGTTGGAAACATGATGATTTTTCTCGTGAGTACGGTGCTTCTTGTTTTCGGAATGGGCATGTTTCAGCTTGGTGCGGAAACGGCGATGAGTCCCTTGGGTGAGGGCATCGGTACAGACATAAGTAAATCCAAAAAAACGGCAATAATCATATTTATAAGCTTTGTGATGGGCGTTCTTATCACAATAGCAGAGCCTGACCTTCAGGTGTTGTCAAATCAGGTGCCATCCGTACCGAATGCAACACTTATATGGACGGTTGCACTCGGTGTGGGATTGTTTCTTGCACTTGCGGTAATCCGTATTATACTCAAGGTCAATCTGTCGGTAATGCTTATGATTTTGTATGCAGGCGTATTGGTTTTGTCATTCTTTGTGCCTGATAACTTCCTTGCTGTTGCTTTTGACTCAGGCGGAGTTACAACAGGACCCATGACGGTTCCTTTCATAATGGCAATGGGTATCGGTCTTTCGGCAATGAGAGGCGATAAGGACGCTTCAAAGGACTCCTTCGGTCTTGTTGCTCTGTCAAGTATCGGTCCCATACTTGCGGTAATGCTTTTAGGCTGTTTTTACGCACCCGATGAAGCGGTGGCATCCTCTACGGAAATACCAAGCGTTGATACCATGCGGGATGTTCTTAAAATATTCGTAAAAGAAGTTCCACACTACCTAAAGGAAGTATTTGTATCCCTTGTTCCCATTATCGGAGTATTTATTCTGTTCCAGATTATAAGACGCAGATTTCATAAAATCCAGATGCTGAGAATGAGCGTGGGTTTTGTGTATACGTATATAGGACTTGTGTTGTTCCTTTGCGGAGTAAACGTTGGCTTTGCACCTGTGGGTTCAATTCTCGGTAAAGAAATTGTTGAGGCAGACTTCAAATGGGTGCTTGTTCCCATAGGCATGATAATCGGTTACTTTATTGTTAATGCCGTGCCTGCAATCCAGTTACTCAACCATCAGGTTCAGACGGTTACAAAGGGTGCAATTTCCGGAAAAACCATGAACCTCAGCCTGTCAATAGGTGTTTCGGTGAGTATAGGTCTTGCGGTATTGCGTATACTTACGGGTATTCCAATTCATTACATAATAATCCCCGGATATATAATCGCTCTTGTTATGTCAAGATTTGTGCCTCAGATTTTTGTCGGTATTGCCTTTGACTCGGGTGGAGTTGCTTCGGGTCCCATGACAAGCACGTTCCTTTTGCCATTCTGTATAGGTGCGTGCAATGCAGTTGGCGGAAACCTTATGACGGATGCCTTTGGTGTAGTTGCACTTGTTGCCCTTACTCCTCTTATTGCGGTGCAGATAATGGGTCTTACCTACAGGTTCAAGCTCAATAAGCAGCTTAAGACAACGCCTGTACAGAGTATCGTTATTCCCGATGACAGCGACACAATCGTAGAATTTACGGAGGAATAAAAAATGAATCCAAATGAAAAGCAAGCACCCTTCAGGGTTTTGATTTCCATAACAACGCCAAAGCTTGCAGACAAGGCGGCGGAGATGTTTATTTTAGATAATATTCCTCTCCAGTATGAATGTACTGCAATAGGAACGGCACCAAACGAAATGATTGACGTACTGGGACTCGGAAATCCCGATAAGGTACTGCTTATAAGCTATGTGCCCAAAAGCGTATCGGATATCATGTTAAAAAAGTTGAAAAAAGAACTGAAGCTTGGCACAATCAACAGCGGAATAGCCTTTACCATGCCGCTAAAAAACGCCAACAGTCTTATAGTCAGCATGTTTGAAGGCTTTGAAGAACAATTTGACAGTTCGGAAAGAAAGGTGAACTCGCAGATGACGGAAACAAATTATTATATGATAGCAGCAGTTGTAAATCAGGGCTACAGCGAAAGCGTAATGGAGGCAGCAAGAGAGGCGGGAGCAGGCGGCGGAACGGTAGTACCCAGCCGAAGCATTGTAAACGAAAAGGCAATCGGCTTCTGGGGTACAACCATTCAGGATGAAAAGGACATAATTCTTATTGTTTCGGATGACGAAAAGCGTCTTGGAATCATGCAGGCTATCAGTTCAAAGTGCGGCATGCACAGCGAGGCAAAGGGACTTATAGTTTCGCTTCCCATTGACAATGTTATCGGAATTGACAGAGAAGATTAAATAGGTGTATTTATAAAAAGTGCCGCTCCTGCTTGTGGGGCGGTACTTTTCGTTTATTGAGTTGTAAATCACATTATAGGCTGAGAATTTTCCAATCTTCGGGAGGATTGCCGAGATCCGGCACATCCATAAGCCTTCCGCCTTCAAGTGCGGATTTGTGAGCAACAAGACCCGGGATGTTAAACCGTGCAACCTGCCAGATGTTGGTGGGAGAGAGAAGTCCCGTTTCGTAAGCTCGGCAGAAGTCGTCAATAAGGAAGTGGTGAGTTCCGTTGTGACCGTTTTTCAGACCTTCAAATTCCTTGGGGAGTCTGTATGTGGGCTGAATGGGACAGGTGTCGAAAAAGCCTGCACTTCTTGAAATGTCGCTTATTGCCTTGCGGTAGTCCTTTTCAATAAGCTCGTAAATGCTTTTCGGCTGAAGAAGCTCTGTCACGTCAATCATATCAACATTTTTGTCATCGTCTTCTTTCCAATGTGCAAAAGAATGGCGTGCAACGGAAAACTCATAACAACCGTCTGTTCCGTAGAACTGTGTAATGTAGGTTTCGGGACTCTTCCAGCCGACGCATCTGTTTTCGCTTATTCTTGCAACGCCGCCGTTTGACAGCTCAAAGAGTGCAGTGGAATTGGAGAAGGGATTGTTGTATAAATTCTTTTTGGGAGTAAAAATATCGGTTCTTGGACTCTTTGCAAAACCCATTGCCGATGTACTCTTTACGTACACACCCGGCATTGAACCTAAAATCATACTTGTAGAGTGCGTTGGATAAAAGAAGGGAGGTATACCTGCGTATTCTCTCCATCTGTCGCCGCCGGAGCTTTGAAAGCTCGTTTCCATGTTGCGTATGTCGTGGTTGTACTGAGCTTCGCCGTAAACGAAAGCACCGAACTGACCTTGGGCAAACTTTTCACGGCAGAAGCAGGTTGCTGCCCGGTAGTAGCCTGTTTCACCCATGGAGTAGGTCAGATGTGTTTTTTCAACAAGCTCCTTGATTTCATATATATCCTCAATGTCAATGCTGCATGGAACGGCACTGTATACGTGCTTGCCTGCTTTAAGTGCCTGTATAACAAGCTTGCCGTGGGTTTCACGCGGAGTAAAAATTGCGACTGCGTTGATATCCTCACGAGAAATTGCTTTCTCAAAGCTGTCGATAATGTCAACATCGAAGCGTGCCTTGTAGTCCTCGGCTCTCTCGGGTCTGATGTCGCATACGTATACCTTTTCAACCACAGGGTGAGCTTTAAAAAGCGGAACGAAATTTTGTGCAAACTTTCCACAGCCTATTATACATATCTTCATTTTTTCTTTCATGATTATCCCTCCGTTTTTTTGATTACGTCTTGATTATAGCACCGCTGTATGCTATAATGTATTTGCAAACAAAGGGAAAATGTCAGATTACAAACTTTTACAGCTTTGTATGAGGTGATAAATACATGGAATTAAATCTCATGAATCCGCATGTAAGATACGCACGAAGAAGTGGAATGTGGGTGAATAAAACAGTTTTCAGCCGTTGCTATGACTGCCGTCTTTTTTACATAGAAAAGGGAAGCGGAAGCGTAATTGCAGACGGAGAAAAATACAGTATATCAAATAATTCCGCAATCTTTTTTCCGTCGGGAACACGCTACCGTTTCAGATTTGACCGTCTGCAGGAGGAAAAATACTACGTTCTCAATTTTGACCTGACACAGGAGTATTCTTACATCACAGAGGCACTTCACACACCGGATGAATTTGATTATATACCCGAGAACGAGAAAAAAACGGTGACGGGTTTTGGCGAATTTGAAAATATTATAGTAAAAAGTGATGTTCTTCTGACAAAGGAGCTGTCCTATGTTGTGGAACAGTTTATTACAAGAGGTGACTATTACCTTTGCAAATCCTCGGCAATGCTGAAAAAGTGCTTGTTTGAGCTGCTTTGTGAAAGCAACCGACCGTCCTCGCCGTCTGATATTGTATCAAAGGTAAAAGAATGTATACGTGAGAATTATTCGGATTCGTCCCTTAACAACAATTCCATTGCTTCAATTCTCGGCTACCATCCTTATTACCTCGGACGTGTATTTAAAGAGGCTTCGGGAATGTCTATTCACGGCTACCTTACAGATTTCAGACTGAATATCGCAAAGAACTATCTTACTGCAACTGATATGGATGTGGACTTTGTTGCCTGGAAGGCGGGTTTTTCTTCCTCCTCCCACTTCATCCAGCTCTTTCGTACACGCATGGGCACAACTCCGCTGAAGTACCGACGGCAGTTTATATGATTGCATAAATTCAGGCAGAAGCAAAACGCTCCTGCCTTATTTTATTTATGTTATTTTCCCTTTTTAATAATACTGCAAACCAATCTCCACAGCGGGAGCAGGTACAAAAAGCAAGCAAAAAATATGCTTGATGACGGTGCATCCACCGAGGAAAGAGCAACCGTTGATGCAATTGACCATGGAACAAGCGACGCCATAACAACAGCCGAATCCTCAAGGTTAACCGCAAACTTTTCAATGTCCCTCTCTGTGTCGTCGCATAGCTGGTGGGTAAGCATAATTGCCAGCGTCTGGTTGCAGGCAATCATGGAGGTGACTGCAGAAGTCACAAAGAAGGCTATGTAAGAATTTGTCCGCTGCGAAATGGACGTGACGGTACTTTTGGCTTTGTCAAGAAGTCCTGTTTTTCTGAATACATCCGAGTAGGATGAGGAAAGGCATTCAATGGAAGCGGCTTTTGGCATAGACATTATTCCGCCGCCGTTCATCATGACGGACACTTCTTTATTTTCTGCGAAGAATCCTAAAAGCATGGTTTTGGGAAGTGATGCGATATCAGTACCCTCAACAAAAATGCATATGGGCAGAGCACAGAGAATACTTGCTCCCATGGCGATTTTTACGTTGACCTTAAGCAATGACAGCACAAGAATGAGCAGTGCGGGAAGCACACAGATAAGGCTCATGTTAAATTCCGCCGAGAAAATTTTTGATAGGTCGGGAAGTGTTCCCTTACTTGAAGCAACCATACCGATAACGCCGTATGCAAGGCAGGAAAGAACAAAGGGAACGGCGGCGGTTTTAATCATGTTCTTTATGTTGGTGAAAAGATTGGTTTTTGTAAGGGTGCTTACAAGTATTGCGCTTGTGGAAATGGGGGAGCACCTGTCGCCGAAATATGCTCCTGCAAGAACGACACCTCCCGTAAGCATTGGATTAATACCAAGTGCCGATGCCATTGTTGCACAAATTACTCCCATGGTTGCCGCTGTGCCGAAGGCTGTTCCCGTTAGAAAGGACACAAAGCAGTTGAGAAGAAATGCGGCAAGTATGAATATTTCGGGAGTAATCAGCCGTGAGGCATAGCCGACGATTACAGCAATTGTTCCTGCTTCACGCCAGAGAGCGGTCATTATTCCAATGAGTAAAAAGGTTATAAGAATATTTTTGACGGTGTTTATGCCTGTCAGTGACATTCTCAGTAAATTCAAAGGAGTAAAGCCTTTTTTCAGACCGTAAAACCAGAACAGGCACAGACCGAAGGCAAGTGCAAACAGTATTGATGCATCGCTCAGTATGCACACAAGCAGGGATAAGCAGAAAAGCAACAGTATGACAGCCTCCACGGTTTTACCTCCTTCCGAGAATTTTCAATATCAATATTATAGCATAAAAAACAGAAAAAGCAATACTGATATTAAATCGGCATTGCTTTTATTCAAATGTATGATTATAAATGTAAATTCAAAAGTACCTTGCATCAAGAGCAAAATTGCCACTAAAGGCTGTTATTCGTAATCGTACTCGGTGAGAAGCACCTTTTTCCACTCGCCCAAACCGTCTGCAAGATAGAAGGTTTCAAAGCTGTAGGGGGTGAGTGTTGTTTCAAGGCTTACGGGAAGCACATCGCCTGAAACAGTTACATTTGCTGTTTTGCCGTCGGTTTCGTAGATACGAATTACAAGTCCCATGCCGTCCTCGGCTCTCTTTATTGCACTTACAATAACATTATCAGCCGACACATCAATACCTGCATAAGCCTTGTCCGTCAGCTTT
>JAZNIM010000228.1:0-9683 GCA_045577475.1 Eubacteriales bacterium
ATGCTCAGCTATCCTTCCGATGAAGTGGGCAACTGCCTTGTAAGCCTTGACAAAATAGATGCCGCAGGCATAAATCCTTATTCAGATGTGCTTTCCTTAGAAAAATACCGTGAGCTTTTCGGCGAAAACAAGCACGAATTCACAGGTGTTGATTATGTTGAATATTACGGCAATCTTATCAGAGAGTGCGGTGCAGAGGTTGAGATCATATTTGCCAATCAGGCAAAGACCATTCTTAACTACACCGACTGCGTAATCAACTGCGACATTCACACAAGAGCACGCACCAAGAGAATTCTTCTTGAAGCAGGTGCAAAGGTTGTTTGCAGCCTTTCGGATATTCTCAACGCTCCCGTTAACGGCAGCGGCTGCAACGAAATGTACGGTCTTTTAGGCTCTAACAAGTCTACAGAAGATACAGTTAAGCTTTTCCCCAGAGAATGTAAGCCTCTCGTTCTTGACATTCAGAAAAGAATTCTTGATGCAACAGGCAAGCACGTAGAAGTTATGGTATACGGCGACGGTGCATTCAAGGATCCTCAGGGCAAAATCTGGGAGCTTGCTGACCCCGTTGTTTCTCCTGCTTTCACAGACGGTCTTATCGGTACACCCAATGAGCTTAAGCTCAAGTATCTTGCCGACAACGACTACAAGGATTTGTCAGGCGAGGAGCTTAAAAAGGCAATTTCCGAAAGCATCAAGTCAAAGGGTGACAACCTTGTGGGCAACATGGCTTCTCAGGGAACAACACCACGTCAGCTCACCGACCTTATCGGTTCGCTCTGCGACCTTACAAGCGGCTCAGGCGACAAGGGTACACCCGTAGTTCTTGTTCAGGGTTACTTTGACAACTATACAAACTGATTTTTAAGCTGAAATTTGAACTGCTTCTTTTGAGGCAGTTCTTTTTTTATATCCGTAACAAAAGAAAAGCCGCATCCGAAAATGCAGCTTTAGCAAATCACACTATTTTTAATTACAATACCACAAAAGCATATTATCCTTTATCTTAGTTCCTACCTCGCCCCTATCCTTCAGCCACGAAAGATAAGAACGCACCGTGCTTCCAACAAGCACATACTGCTCGTTTGTCATTGTAAGAGCGTAAGCCTCGAAAAGCTTTGCCAAAAGCTCCTCAAAGCACAGCTTTTCACTTAGCAGCTCTTTGATTTTATCCGCAATTTCAAGCACCGTTCTGCGGTTTATCTCGCATATTTCCTTCATATCCTTACATGGCTGTGCATGGGAGGGAACAAAAAGCTCTGCCCTCATACCGCTCACCTTATCAAGGGTTTCAAGGTACTGTGCCACATCGTAAATAAAGGAGATTTTATACTTTTCAAGCGTCATCTCACTGCTGATACAGTCAGCGGCAAAAAACGTTCCGTCGGGAGTTTTTATTCCCACCATATCAAAGGAGTGTCCGTAAAGCGGTACAACCTCAAGCTCTTTTGGAAAATCAGCATCCGAAAAATCAACAGCATTGCTCTCCTGTGCCATAAGAAACTTATGCCTTAAATCTCCGTTGGGATATGCACCGAACAGAAACGACGGCTCAAGCACAGGGTGCTCGGTAAACGCCTTTTCAATGCCCGACGAAAACACCTTACAGCCTGTCTGCTTCTGAAGATAATTATTACCTCCAATATGGTCGGCATGGGAATGGGTGTTGATAATCCCCTTTAAATTCCAGCCTTTTTCACCAAGGATTTTAAGCACCTTTTTGCCTGCATCCTTATCGTTTCCGCTATCAATGAGGTAAGCATCTGTTTCGTTCTTAACGTATATTCCTATTTTTGCAGGGCAATTGATATAGTAACTGCAGCTGCCTGCCTGATTAAGCTCATACATTGTTTTGTCCTCACTCAGAATGTATTTTTATTTTAACCGAGAGCTATACTGTCTATTTCCTTCAGTTCACCGTCTGTGAAGGTAGTATTATCAAGCATCTTCAGGTTATCGAGAATTTGCTCCGGCTTTGATGCGCCTATAAGCACGCTTGTAACGGAAGGCTTTGAATAAACCCAGGACAGCGCCATCTGTGCAAGGGACTGTCCCCTTCTCTTTGCTATTTTCTCGAGCTTTGAAATCTTCTCAAGTGTTTCGGGAGAAACCGAGCTTTCCTTCAAAAATCTGCCGTCGGTCTTTATTCTGCTGTCCTCGGGAATTCCCTTCAAATACCTGTCGGTAAGAAGTCCCTGTGCAAGAGGACTGAATATAATCATGCCCTTCTTTTCTTCAAGTGCCGCATCAAGAATACCGTTCTTCTCGGCATTTCTGTCGAAAATCGAGTATCTGTTCTGGTTTATCACAAAGGGACAGCGCATTTCACGAAGTATTTTCGCCGCCTTTTTCATGGTTTCGCCGTCATAATTTGAAAGTCCCGCATAAAGTGCCTTTCCGCTTTTTACTGCCGTATCAAGTGCTCCCATTGTTTCTTCAAGTGGTGTATCGGGGTCCATGCGGTGATGATAGAAAATGTCAACATACTCCATATTCAGTCTTTTCAGACTTGCATCAAGGCTTGAAAGAAGGTACTTTCTGCTTCCGAAGTCGCCGTAAGGTCCTTCCCACATGTAGTAGCCTGCCTTTGTGCTGACAATTATTTCATCACGGTAATTATTCATGTGCTCATGCAGTATTTTACCGAAGTTCTTTTCGGCACTTCCCGCCTCGGGTCCGTAATTGTTAGCAATATCAAAATGTGTAATACCGTTGTCGAAGGCGGTAAAGCACATTTTTTTCATTGTTTCAAAGCATCCTGTGTCGCCGAAATTGTGCCACAGTCCCAAAGATACAGCAGGCAATTTCAGTCCGCTTTCTCCGCACTTATTATATACTGCGTTTTGGTATCTTTTTTCATTTGCAAGGTAGTTCATACATTTTACCTCCGTTAACTTTTATACACCCATTTCATGGAGCTTTTCCCATATAAGGTCAGCGTAGTTTAAATGTCCGCCGTCTCCGATTACGAGTGCACAGTTATCTTTTGCACCTGCTTCATAATAAATACGCTTTATTTTCTCAAAAGCTTTTATTGTGCCTTCTATAGGAAAAATATCATCCGTCTGTCCTGCCCCAATCACAAGCTTTTTCGGTGCAATAAGACAGGCAATATCTCCCATTTCGAAATATTTTCTTATTGACGGCACGTGATTACATATACAATGAGGAATTGCGGCAATAGAGTCTTCATAGTTACAAACTGAACACGACGGTGCACACGCCGTTATTCTTTCATCCAGTGCACTTACATAATATGCCGCAGTTCCTCCGCCGGAATTTCCCGTACAAACAACATCTGACATATCAACGAAATCAAAATTTTCTGTCACAGCATCAAGTATGCGCATAACATCCCATACTCTTTCGCCGATTACCGTTCTTCCCATAAGCAGCGAGATTTTCGCCGCCTCCGTACAGCTTACACCGTATCCGTTTACACTGCTTTCACCGAAGTTTCTTGCTTCAATCACAAGACCGCACCGCCCGTCCTTAACAGCACGCAGTCCCATGGCTCTGTGATGCCACTCATTAAGAGCCTCTTCGTCCTTTTCGTTTTTGGCAATTCCCGCCGCCACGTGCATTCCTCCGCCGTGTCCCGAAAGGCATATTGTAAGAGGAAGTTTTTTTCCTTTTACATCGGGAACAAGAAAGTAACAAGGCACATAATATCCTTCCTCCGTCTGAACGGTAAATTTTATACGGGTATAGCCACAAAGCTCGGTTTGTTCGGTGACGGTAAATTTACTGTCGCACTTTTCAAAAGGAAGACCGAGAAGCTCGACAAGCTTTTCTTTTACTTCACATTTCCACTGTTCAAAGGAGTTTTTTTCATCATAACCTAATATCGGAATATGCTTTTTCAGATTTTCAAATTCAAATAACTTACTGTTTGTTGTCATTTTGTTTACCTTTAAATGCGTTTCGTTTTCATTTTACGCGCAACAAGTGTCAGAACAAGCAGGATAATATAAAGTGCACCTATTGTCACAAATATTGCACTCCAGCCGAATTTATCCTTGACAAATCCGAAAACAAGAGCCTGAATAGCCGCGCCCATATATACTGACCAGTCAAGTACGCCGACAATTGTTGACGAGAAGGCTCTGCCTCCCATATCTCCCGCAATTGCCCATATTACGCCTGTTACCATTGCGAATACACCCAACACAAACAGCATAATCGATGCAAGACTCTGGCTTTTCACAAAGGGGAAGCATACCATTCCTGCAAAGGTAACAACGGATGCAAGTATGAGCATAGGCTCTCTTTTTCCTTTAAACACCTTGTCTGTTATAAGAGGAAATACAAACATTGCGCACGCCTGTCCTATGGGAAGAAGGATTGAACTGAAAATACCGTCTTTAATGGAAAGTCCGAGTTCTTCCATAAAATATGTAGGAATCCACGTAAGAAGGCCGTACCGTCCAACGCCTGCTATTGCAGAAATAAGGCAGAATGCCAGTACCTTAGGTTCGGAAAACAGCACCTTATAGGGATAAAGATATCCGTTTTTCTTCATCTGCAAAAGCAGTTCTTCATCACGCTTTGCAGAATGCTCGTCAGGCTCACTGAAGGCAGGAAGACCGACATCTTCGGGCTTTTCCTTAAAGAATGCCGCAAAAGCAATGAGTATCAGCACCATGGTAATCATTGGATATCTGAAGGCTGCACGCCAGCCCCATTGAGGACTTATTTGCATGCACCAAAGAATTGTAAGATATGTGACAACCTGTGCAGTTCCCGAAAATGCCGTAGCAAGTCCAGAAGCAAAGCCTCTTTTCTCCTTCGGCCACCACTTATTAAGAACCCCAAGTCCGTTTGCCCACACTGTAGACTGGAAAAAGCCGTTGATACCCCAAAGTACTGCTATCACCGTGACATTACTCTGAAAAGATATTACCACATTAAGCACCGCCGATGCCACAACACCCAACATCATAAACCGTTTATATCCGAAAAATTCGCCAAGTCTTCCGTTTATAAGCTGACCGAAAGCATAGCACCAGAAAAGTGCAGACGTAACAACACCCATCGCCGCCGTAGTTGAGCCAAGACCTTCTGCCATCTGAGTCATGACAAGATTAATATTCTGTCTGCCGTTATAGAAAAACAAATATGTAAGACCGAAGCTTAACAGCATAAGCCATGCGTGTTTTTTGAATATGGCATACTCTTTTTCATTGTAGCCGTAAGTGTTTTTTGTATTTTCCATTACAATATTCTCCAACATTTATTTTTCAACTTTATAGTACTTTTCTCCTGTCCTTTCTGTCACCAAATAGACTTCGGGCAGAAATTTTTCATTTAATCAAAGACTCATTATAACCACAGCAGCAATTCCGATGAAAACACTTATTATCTGCCGACAGCTGAATTTTTCTTTAAAGAATACCATTGACACCAAAAAGCCGAACACCACTCCAAGACCTGCTTTGGCCGGTGACACAAAGGAAATGGGCAGATAATTATATATCACAAGTGAAAACAGGCTTTTTGCACCGTTGAATACACCTGCTCCCGCACCGTACACAAGACCGTACTTAAAGGTTGTTTTAAAGCTGTCCGCTTCAAAAATCAGTGCAAGCACAACAAGCAAAAGTGTTGCCCCTCCGAGAGACAATATCAGAAATTCATTTTTATATGTATTACCGTACACTCCAAACTGCATTCTTCCGATAATGGTTATTGCCACGTTTGACAACACCACAAGCAATATACTGATTACCCATTTTAAAGTGATTTTTTGGGTATCACCGTCATCTTTTCCGTAATTCATCAGGAATATGGAAAGAACAATCATGAAAAGTGCAACATACGACCACACTGACATAGGTTCACCCAAAAACAGTATTCCGTAAAAAGTAGAAAGAATAACTCCAAAAGATGAAAACAGTTTTGTCAAGCCGAAAGAGCCTGTTTTAAATGCAAGAAATCCTGCATAAAATCCCACAGCATACATAGTTGAATTTACAAGGCCGTAGATTACAACTCCTGCAGGAAACTGCAAAGTCCCTTTATCCGTCACAAATGAGTATATCATTGCAAACAGGCAGATAATGGCATTGAACAACATTCCGCCCGTCCGGTGATTTTTTCCGTACATTTTTACAAGTATTGACTCAAACTGGTGTGCCACAAGTTCTAAGACAAGCACAAGCAATCCTATTCCCATAATATTTTCCTTTAAATTGGTCTATCTTTTTCAGTCAAATCATTACTTTTTTGAACACCTTCAGCAATGCTGTTCCTGCAACAATTCCCGCAATTCCCTGTACGCCGTTGGCAGGAATGTTTACAACAGAAGGTACAAACCCGTAAAGAAAGCCTTCAAATATGTAGTATCCGCCTATCATTATCAGCTCTGCAACAACGCCGCTTATTATGGCAGAAATCAAAGAACTCTTTTTGTTACCTGCTTTGCGATACAAATATCCGCACACAATAGCCATTAAACCTTTGATTACAAAGGTTGCGGGTGCATACAGCATATACCCCGAAAAGACGTCCGCAAGACCTGAGCCTATTCCGGCAGCACAAAAAGCATAAACGGGAGATAAAAGCCAGCCCGAAAGCAGTACAATAACATCCCCTAAATTTATGTATCCGTTAAGAGGGGACGGTATTTTTATAACCATTGTAGCAACACAGCACAGAGAAGCAAACATTGCCGCCATTACTATTTTTTTACTTTGATTTTTCATATAAACCTCTCCTATAGCCTTTAAATGAACTTATATGCAGTTACGGTTTCGTACTTTTCGCCCTTTTTGAGAATTGATGTAGGAAAATGTGAGAACTTCAGGTTATTTGGGAACACCTGTGTTTCAAAGCACACGCCGCCGTGAATGGGATAAAGTGCACCGTCCTTACAAACACGTCCCTGTTCAATAACATTACCTGCATAAATCTGAACGCCGGGAAGGTCTGTGTACATTTCCATTTTTATGCCTGTCACATCGCCCTTAAATTCGCCGAACTTACGGTAGCCTTTACCGTTAAGTACAAAGTTATGGTCAAAACCGCCGAAAAGCTTAATCTGCTCATGGTCGGATGCAAATCTTTCGCCCATTGTGTCATCGGTTGAAAAATCGAAGGGTGTGCCTTTAACGCTTAAGATTTCGCCTGTAGGCATACACTCGTCGCTGTTAGGTGTATAGAAGTCACAGTTAAGCCACAGCTTATGACCGTCAACGGTTCCGCTGTTATGACCGTTAAGGTTGAAGTATGCATGGTTTGTCATATTGAGAACGGTATCCGCATCGCTTTCGCCGAGGTAATGAATAACAAGTGTATTATCCTCGGTGAGAGTATATGTCACCTTAATATCAACGTTTCCGGGGAAGCCTTCTTCCATATCCGCACTCTTTGTTGTAAGAACAAGCTTTGGCTCATCGCCGTCAACCGTTTCTGCATCCCATACCTTTTTGTCAAAGCCAACCTTGCCGCCGTGAAGATTGTTTCTGCCGTCGTTGGCGTACAGCTTATATGTCTTGCCGTTAAGGGTAAACTGGGAATTTTCAATTCTGTTGGAGTTTCTTCCGATAAGTGCTGCAAAGTAGCCTTCGTTATTTTCGTATTCTTTCATGGAGTCACGTCCCAGAACTACGTCAACGCCCTTATATATGAGCTTACGGATAATACCGCCGTAGGTGAGAATTTCAGCCTGTGTGCCGTTTTTGTTTGTAAGGGTGTAGGAGTAAACCTGCTTGCCGTCTGTTGTTCCGAATAATGCTTTTGTAATTGACATATTATTTCCTCCGTTTTATGTTGATTGTTTTATTTTGTAAAGCTTTAGTTTCACACTCTGATGTACTCTGTGGAAATACCGCCGTCTTTAAAATCCACAATGCGGTAGCCCCAGTTTTTCTCATGGTTATGCCCCGAATTATAGGAGAAATCGCCGCAATAAAACACAGGCATATTTCTCCAGTC
The DNA here is from genome assembly GCA_045577475.1 of Eubacteriales bacterium. Classification (GTDB taxonomy): domain Bacteria; phylum Bacillota; class Clostridia; order Oscillospirales; family CAG-382; genus UMGS1387. Next base: position 7,939 of record JAZNIM010000228.1, read on the forward strand.
ATCAGGCAGAACAACCGTGTTGTCACGGTGGGTATGTCCCGTGAAGGCACACACAATTAGTCTGTTTTCAAATATTATCTCTCTCGCCTTGTCGCTTTCCATTGACGGAATTATATCATGGGCACAAAGAATGATTTTTTTATCGGGATAATCCTTCAGAACTTGCTGTACAAGCTCTGTGTTGATTCCCGTATAGACGCCGTCGCTGTTTTTCTTTGGGTCAAGGCCTCCGCCAAAGGTATCCAGCATAACAAACACATAATTGCCGTATACCACAACATATTCTCTTGGGTATCCTGTAATTCTTTCCCAATCCTTGTGACAGTACTGCTCGTGATTACCGGGAATCATAAACATTTTACAGGGAAGCTTATCAAAAAAGCGTTTCATGAAGTCGTCGGTTCTGCTGACGGGCTTGTCCCATAAGTATGAGCCGCCTATTTCCCATTTCCAGAAATCAAGGGAATAATCTCCAAGGGACAAAAGTCCGTCAAATTTGCTTTTGTTATACTCCTCCCCGAGCTTGGTGCACATAAGTTCCATTCTGTCATAGGTGGGCGTTTCGTGCCACTCGATATGACAGTTGTGAATGTCGGTTACAATTACAATTCTGTTAAGTTCAGTGTTTTCGATAATGTACTCTTTATACTTTTTCACATCACACTATCCTTTCTGTATTCTTTATATAAAGGCTGTATAATCTATGTGCCAATTCTTTATCATAATTTAGAATGTCAGTTTTTACCATTCTATTTCTATCACTATAGGTTCCGATACTAATTCGTCGGCAGGAATGCCTGTAATATGCAGGTACATATCCTCAGACCTGCCTGTCTTCATGAAATATTCCGGTAATATTTCGATTTTGTATTCAAGCTTTTGATTTGTATTCATAAGACGCACGCTTTTTGGATTGGAAGGAAACTTTTCAAAGGATACTGCACTTGACATAATACCGTTGTAAAAATGAAAATACGATTTCCCGTTTTTCTTATTTACTACATACTTATTAAATTTTTCTTTTGCAATTTTATAATCAAATGTATCCTCTTGGTGTCCTTCAAGACATCCTTCCATTCGGTTGTACCAATTTCCCACAACCTCAAGTCTCTTTAAATATTCTTCATCTATAATTCCGTCCGGTCTCGGTCCTACGTTCAACAGGTAACTTCCACCCATAGCCATAATTTCGTCAATTGCACTCATAAGATATTTTACGGTGTGGAAATCCTCGTTTCTTCTGTAACCCCAGCTTTGTTCGCCTACAGAGTTGCAGGCTTCCGTCATCTTTTCAAAGCGGCCTCCCGACAAAGCACTGTAATCTCTTTCGGGAGTTGAAAAATCTCCCTCATCAAATCCACGGTTATTTATGTATATTCCCGGCTGCAGCTTTCGAACAAGTTCATTAAAGCTCGTATCCTTTATTCTCGGTGGAATGTCCCAGAAAAATGTGTATATCTTACCGTAATTAGTAAGAAGCTCGGTTATCTGATTTTTAATAAACTCCAGATAGGTAGGAAGTTCGGGCTCAAACTTATTTTTTGCCAGCCACTGGTGTGTTGAATTAGGATTATATCCACAAGGGTGATGCCAGTCTGGGCAGGAATAATATAGTGATAAAAGCATACCGTGTTTTTCACAGGCAACAGCCAGCATCTTCAAAACATCTTTTCCGTACGCTGTATTCATTATATTGTAATCCGTATACTTGGTGTCCCACATACAGAAACCGTCATGGTGTTTGG
>JAZNIM010000229.1:0-2887 GCA_045577475.1 Eubacteriales bacterium
GGTTTTGACACGGGACACGATAACAGTGCAAGACTTGACGGTCTTTCCTGCAAGGGTAACTACAGGGTTGACAATGTGACCATGGATGCAAACATCCTTCCGCCTGACGCCAAAGCGGCTCCCATTCTTGCTGTGGATATGAACTGCAATTACTACGGCAATATTGCTTCTCTTGCAAAAATGGAGGAAATTCTCGGTAACAGCAAGGCGGCAAAGGAGCAGGCAGACAAGGCAGAAAATGTAAAACAGCTCATATTTGGGCTTCTGTTTGACAAGGGTGACTGCTTCTTCTACGACGTTGACAAGGACGGTAACATGAGAAAATGCAAGTCCTGCACCATCTTCCACCTGTTTATGGAAAAGGTACTTGACAAGGATGCTGACAAGGAGCTTATTGACGAGCTTATTTCCCGTCACATCTTAAATCCCGAGGAATTCTGGACAGAGTATCCCTTCCCGTCCATGGCGGTGAACGACAAATACTTTGAAAAGTCCACACCCAACAACTGCTGGGGATATTTTTCACAGGGACTTATAGCACTTCGTGCAACAAGATGGATGGACTTTTACGGTCTGTCAGGTGAGTTTGACGTACTTGCAGGCAAGTGGCTTGAAGCATGGACATCCTGCTATGACATAATGAAATTAGGTCAGGAGCTTGACCCCTTTACGGGTGAGCCGTCCGATTGCTCACAGTGGTATTCAAGCTGTATGCTGTTTTATTATTACGCTGCGTCAAGGCTTGGATGCATATAAATCCGGGGGTTAAGTAACGGGCAATTCCTGAATTGTCCCTACAGGAGAATGTACGTATTTTGCAGGTTAAATACGGCTTGTGACGGTGCGACAGCTCTTTTGATGAAAAAAGACAAAAAAGCAGAGTTTTCATCAAAAAGTCTTGTGTTTTAACAAAAAGTGTGGTAAAATATAGCGAAATATAAAAACGGAGGTTTATTATGGACAACCAGAAAAGAAGCAGCTTTACAGGCAAAATAGGCTTTGTACTTGCTGCGGCAGGCTCGGCGGTGGGACTTGGAAACATATGGCGTTTTCCTTATCTTGCGGCAAAATACGGCGGAGGTATTTTCCTCTTAGTTTACATAATTCTTGCAGTTACATTCGGCTTTGCACTTATGGTGGGTGAAATTGCACTGGGAAGAAAAACAGGACTCAGTGCAGCAGGTGCATTTGAAAAGCTGAACAAGAAGTTTTCTTTTGTAGGCGTTCTTGCTTCGATTGTTCCCATGATTATTCTGCCTTACTACTGCGTAATCGGCGGATGGGTAACAAAGTACCTTGCGGCTTTCGTTTCAGGCGGAGCAAAGTCTGCGGCAAGCGGCGACTACTTTACATCCTTTATCGGAAAAACAGGAGAGCCTGTTGTATGGTTCATGGTATTTCTTGCGGCAACGGCACTGGTTGTTGTTCTCGGTGTTGAAAAGGGTGTTGAAAAGGTAAGCAAAATAATGATGCCCGTGCTTGTTGTGCTGTCAATTGTCATTGCAGCATACACCGTGTTTATGCCGGGTGCACTTGACGGCGTTAAGTATTACATATTACCCGACTTTTCACATTTTTCCGTTAAGACGGTGCTTGCGGCAATGGGACAGTTGTTCTATTCAATGTCACTGGCAATGGGTATTATGATTACCTACGGCTCATACATGAAAAAGGAAGTAAGCATTGAAGGCTCCGTAAAACAGATTGAAGTATTTGACACAGGTATTGCTTTTCTTGCAGGTCTTATGATTGTGCCTGCAGCGTACGTGTTCAATAACGGCGACATGGCTGCAATGGGAAAAGGCCCCGGTCTTATGTTTATAACACTTCCTCAGGTGTTCTACAAGACAATGGGTGCAACAATGGGAACAATTATCGGAATTATATTCTTCCTGCTTGTACTGTTTGCAGCACTTACATCTTCAATTTCCCTTATGGAAACGGTTGTGTCGATTTTCTGCGACAAGTTCAAGACAGGCAGAAAGCTCACTTGTGTGCTTGTATTTATCGGCTGTGCACTCATAGGACTACTGTCCTGCTTCGGCTTTAGCATCTGGTCACACATAAAGCCTTTGGGACTTGACGACATACTCACCTTCTTTGACTTTATAAGTAACAGCGTTCTCATGCCTATTGTTGCACTTCTTACATGTATCTTCATCGGATACGTCATAAAACCCAAAACGCTTATTGAAGAGGTTGAGGCGGAAGGTGCAAAATTCAAGCAGAAAGAGCTATTTACTGCAATTATCAAGTATGTAGGACCTGTATTTATTGTGCTTATTCTTTTATCCTCTATATTTGATGCGTTCGGACTTTTCGGATTTAAGTTCTAAATGATATTTTAGCTGAAGAATAATTGGTATGGCTTTATGGGCTGCTTCGCTTGAGGCAGTCCTTTTTCTTTGGCAGTGAGATTTTAAAAAAAGTGTGGACAAATGGGAATATATGTGTTACAATAGATGTGTATAAATATCGTTGGGAGGCTGAGTAAATGAAAAATATCAAAAAAATGTTGCTTTTGACGGCGGTTTTGGCGGTAATTGTGTGTGCGTTTTCACTTGCGGTAAGTGCGGGGACGTACGGTGATTTAACGTATGAAATATCAGACGGAGAGGTTACTATTACCGATTGTTCAGAGGATGCGAAAGGTGAACTTGTCATTCCGTTGACTATTGAGGGGTATCCTGTGACGAGTATAGGAAGCTCTGCGTTCGAAGATTGCAGCAGCTTAACAAGCATAGAAATCCCCGAGGGCGTAACGAGTATAGGAGGCTGGGCATTCTATAATTGCAGCAGCTTAACAAGCATAAAAATCCCCGAGGGCGTAACGAGTATAGGAGACTATGCGTTTGCTTGGTGTGACAACTTAACAAGCATAGAAATC
>JAZNIM010000230.1:0-2689 GCA_045577475.1 Eubacteriales bacterium
CGCCAATGCCGCCGATATTCCGCCAAAACCGCCGCCGCATACCGCAACGTCGTAGCCGTCTTTTACGGTTGTTTGCAATTGCTCGTTGAGTACCATTATAATCCTCCAAAAAAACATAGTTTTTTAAAATGCAGTTCGTGAACTAAACGCCCAAAAGTAGTTTTGACCGCTTGCGTTTATGGCGGTCAAAACGGTGGTTCGGGCACTAATGCCACCACTTAAATCCACGGTTCCTACGAAAATCTTTTCTCTTTGCTTACTTTCTCTTTTCAGCAAAGAGAAAGTAAGACCGGGGCTGTAAGCCGGGTTCTGTCTGGAACAGTCATCTATCTTGACTTTATGTTGCCATAAAGCTCTTTGCCACCTTTGTGATTCCGTCGAGCAGACGTAGCATAAAGCTCTCACTTGTCGGTGTTGCTTCGGATAGGGTTTACAGGGCCATGATGTCACCACCATGCCGGTGAGCTCTTACCTCGCCTTTCCACCCTTACCGCAAAAATGCGGCGGTATATCTCTGTTGCACTATCCCGGGAGTCACCTCCGGCGGACGTTATCCGTTATCCTTGCTCTGTGAAGCCCGGACTTTCCTCACCTGTACTTTTGGTACACAGCGCGACTGTTCACCCCGGTCACGGTTTATTATACACAAAACATCACCTCTTGTCAAGGTTGGTTTTTCTGCATAGGATAAAGTATGGGTAATTAAGAAAGGAGTATCTTTAACCATGAAATATATCAATATTAGCAAAAACCATTACTTTGCTGCGGCAAATACCGCAGAAGGCTTTAAAAGCCTGTTTGACGAGGTGTTCAATAAAAAAGAATGTGAAAAGCTTTATATTCTTAAGGGAGGACCGGGTGTTGGAAAAAGCACCTTTATGAAAAAAGCCGCTTCTCTTTGCGAGGAACAAGGCTTGACAGTGGAATACCTTCACTGCTCCTCCGACCCCGATTCACTTGACGGTATACTTATAAAGGAAAAGAAAATCGCAATCGCAGACGGAACAAGTCCACATTCAATAGAAGCAACCCTTGCAGGGGCATTTGAAGAAATAATCGACCTTGGAAAAGCATGGGATACAGAGGGCTTGTATGCAAAAAAAGACATTCTTCAAAAGCTTTCCGATGAAAAAAAAGCATGCTATAGGGATGCCTACGACACCCTTGATGCTTATAAAAGAATAAGAAACCTTCTGCAAAAGCTGTGCAGTCCTTTTGTAAACACGCAAAAGCTTACAAAAAGCGTGTCAAGGCTTGCAAAAAGTATCCTTCCGAAAGGCAGTAGTAATGAAGCGAAAACAGATATAAGGCTGACAAACGCCCTGTCCTGTAAAGGCAAAATCAGATTTGGGTGCTTTGAAAACAATGCTGACATGTGCATATTCATAAAGGACAGCCTGAGGGAAGGAATGCTGTCACAGGCTTACCTTAACGAGTTGTACAAAACGGCACAAAAAAAGGGAGCCGATATGCTGGTAAGCCTCAGTCCCCTTGATATTTCAGTTGTTGACGGATTGTACTTTACAAAAGAAAAAATCTCCGTTACCCGCTATTGCGATGAGCTTGTTGACATGTGCGACAAATCAGGTAAAAAATGCAGAATTATCAACACAAGCCGATTTGTTGACGGCAAAGGCATTTCATCCATACGCAGGGAAAGAAGATTTTACGAAAAGCTCGCCTTGTCCCTTGAAGAAAAAGCTCTTCAGAGCCTTGCAAAGGCAGGACAATTGCACTTCAAGCTTGAAGAAGTGTACAGTGAGCACACAGATTATTCCAAGGTTGAAAAAATGCAAACCGAGTTTTTCAAAAAGCTTTTTAAGCATCAAACGCCTCGTCAATAAGCACCAGCATTTCTTCAAGACTCTCTGCCATATTTACCCTGTTTCTCATTGATGCAGAACCCGGCAAGCCTTTGATGTACCAGGCGACGTGCTTTCTTGCCTCACGTATTCCCACATACTCGCCCTTGTCCTCGGTAAGAAGACATATGTGCTGTTTTATATCCGCTTTCTTTACTTCCTTTGATACAGGCACATACTGCCCGCCCTCAAAAAAGCTTGCTATTTCGGCAAAAACGTATGGATTTCCCTGTGCTGCTCTGCCAACCATTACGCCGTCACAGCCTGTTAATTCCCTGACCTTTACAGCATCTTTTCCGCAGGTAATATCACCGTTTCCTATTACCGGAACGCTTACAGCCATCTTTACAGCCTTGATTACAGAGTAGTCACAGGGCGGCATATACATCTGCTCACGTGTTCTTGCGTGGACAAATATGCCGTCCGCACCCGCCTTTTCACAAAGCGAGGCAACCTCAACCGCATTGATGTGCTCACTGTCAAAGCCGCTTCTGATTTTAACGGTAAGCGGTACTTCGTCAGCTATTTCCTGCTTTATGGCACTTACTATATCATAACAAAGCTGCGGCTTTTTCATAAGTGCGCTGCCCTCGCCGTTGTTGACAATTTTGGGTGCGGGACAGCCCATGTTAAGGTCGATAAAATCGGGATTATAGCTGTCAAGAACAATTCTTGCCGCCTTTGCAAGTATATGAGGCTCGCTTCCGAAAAGCTGAAGTCCGCAGGGTCTGTCCTCGGGATGAATCTCTGCAAGCCTTCCCGTTTTTTTGTCACCGTAGCATATTGCCTTTGCGGAAACCATCTCGGTGGTTTCACCGCCCACACCG
>JAZNIM010000231.1:0-13827 GCA_045577475.1 Eubacteriales bacterium
ATCCGTAAGCCTTGCTGCGGGACTTGTTGCAAGCCTTAAAGGCATATCAAGGGAAGAAGCAAAGGCGATGTGCGTAAAAGCCGTACAAGACGGCAGTGCCTACAGAAAATTCAAGGAATGGATATCGGCACAGGGCGGAAACACTGAGTACGCCGACATCACAGAATTGTTTTCCAAAGCAAGCTTTTCCAAAGAAATCCTTGCCCAAAAGGACGGTTATATTTACAGGATGGATGCTGAAAAAATCGGTCACGCCTCCTGTCTTTTAGGTGCAGGACGAAAAACCAAGGATGACATAATAGACCTTTCTGCAGGAATCATGCTTGAGCGTAAAACAGGCTGTTTCGTCAGATGCGGTGACGTGATTGCCCGTCTTTACTCCAATGACGAAAACAAGCTGTCGGAGGGTGAGAAGGCTTTACTTTGCAGTTTTGAGCTGTCGGATGACAAGCCGAAGGATATACCGCTGATTCTCGGTGAGTATAACTGAATATGATAAGGGTCTGTACCAAATTATTCTGATACAGACCCTTATTTTTTAATATACCTTTGTCACGCTTTCAACAAGCCTGTCCCCGTCATACACCAGCTTCAGCGAGAAAAACGGTGTATTGTCCTTTTCAATAAGCTTAAAGAACAGCTTATCGCCCTCCCATATGGGAAGCTTGTAAACCCTGCTCTTTTCAACCCATTCAAGAGTGCCCTCGTCGCACTCTTTTATTTCGCCCGTAAAAGAAGTGCTTGTGAAAAGATGCATGTATTCCGTAATATCTCCGTAAACAAAGGTGACAATTCCTTTGTAGCTTATGCTGTTAAGGGTAAGTCCCGTTTCCTCGTATGCTTCACGTAAGGCACACTCCTCGGGACTTTCGCCAAACTCGAATTTTCCACCGACTCCAAGCCACTTATCCTTGTTAAGGTCGTTTTCCTTCTTCACTCTGTGAAGCATAAGATATTTTCCGTCATGCTCTACATAAACAAGACTTGAATTTACAACCGTTTTCACTTGTTTTCCTCCAAAAATTTCAGGATTTCCTCTGTTTGCTTTTCTGTAAACACTCGTATTCCGTTATCCTTCAACAGCTTTGCAGTTATCCCGTCACCCTCTGTGAGTGTTCCCGAAAAAGTTCCGTCATACACCGCTTCACTTCCGCAGGACGGACTTTTCGCCTTCATTATTGCGGCAATGCAGTTATTGTCTTTTGCAATTTCAAGTGCTTTCTGTGCACCCATTGCAAATTCTGCCGTAACATCAGCTTCGTCACACATATAAACTCTGCCTTCACGGATTTCCGACGGAAGTCTTGGGGTTGGAAGTCCCCCCAAAACCTCGGGGCATACGGGAACAAGGCTGCATTTTTCTTTAATCTCACTCAGCTTTTCAATGCTGTTTCCTCTGCCGTCATATCTGCACTTTTCCCCAAGCAGACAACGGCTTATAAGTACGTTAATCACGGCTTTTCTCTTTTCCCGAAAGAAGCGGAATATTTATATTGAGAAACACAATGGCTGCAAGGGTAAGCAGTATTCCCAAAATCATGGGAAGTGTCATGCTCTCGCCGAGAAAATATCCGAAAACACATGCCGAAACAGGCTCGGCATACGCCATAATAGACGCCTTTGACGGACTTGTTCCCGACAAACCTTTAGTGTAAAACAAAAACGGAAGCACCGCCGTTACAAGTCCCGTTGCAACAACCGCTATAATAAACAGCGATGTATTTTCAACCTTGTCTGCGGCTTTTCCGATATTTGTCACAAAGGACAGCACCACCGAGGCAAGTCCTGCAAAAAAGAAGGAGTAGAAGGTAACGGTATAGGGATGGTATTTTTTAAGAGCCATACTGCCGAAAATACTGTAAAGTGCATACGCAATTCCCGACAGTACACCGAAGACAATTCCGTAAGGCGTTGAGTACCCCGGCTCCGAGATGCTTACAAGACAACAGCCACCGAAAGCAATTACAAGGGCTATAACCTTCTGAACTGTCAGCTTTTCGCCGAGAAACACACAGGACAACAGCATTACAATAAATGGTGCAGTATAAAGCAGTACCGCAGAAATTGACATTGATGTATCACTGCTTATGGATGCAAAATAAAACACCGTCATAAGAAAAATGCTGAGTATTCCGTTTGCCGCAAGCAAAGGCACATCCTTCGGTGCAAGTCTGAACAGAGAACGGTCCTTCACAAGCAGGAACACAAGCAGAATTACCGCCGCACTCATCATTCTAAGCGATGCCGCCTGCAGTGAATCAAAGCCGAAATAGTCTGTGAGCAGGTGTACAAAAACTCCCATGCTTCCCCAGAGAACTCCTGCCAATAATATTAGAATTGTATTTTTTAGCTTCAATTTTTACACCTCTTTGTGTTGAACATGCTTTGTTATTCTTAACAGGCAGGAAACCGAAGGTCGTCCCTGCTTTTTTCGCACCAAGTTTTAGTTGTCATTTTGAGCAAAGCGAAGCGGAGTCAAAAATCTGATACATAATACTTTGCACTTAAACAGGTTTTATGCAAAAATCCAAGCTGCACAGATCCTTCGACTTCGGCACTTTGTGTGCCTGCGCTCAGGATGACAGGCAGAGCTTTGCAAAAAGTAAAGTTTTAACGGTTACAGCGTCCTGCGTTTGTTTACAACCTGGTTCGTACAAATCCGCAATTTTTGCAGTATTCCTCAACAGCTTTTCCCTGTCTGAAGCCGTCGGCTATCGCTTTGGAACGAGGCGATGAAACAACGGCGGTCAAATCATCCTCAAAAATGTTACCCAGCTTTATCGCCCCGTCGCAGTCTATACAGCAAGGCACTATGCTTCCGTCAACAAGCACGCCTATCTGGTCACGCAGACCGTAGCAGTTGATTTTGCCGTCACAGCCGTCCTTTTCACGCCATTCAAACCGCTCTGCAAACTCCAGAAACAGCTTGTTTTTTATGCGAAAACCTTTGGTATTTTCCTGCCACGGCTGATGGAATTTCTTTTTTAACACATCAATGATACTGCCGTTGAGCTTGTTCTCTCCGTACTTTTCCTGCTTATCTCCGTTCCACAGCCTGAAAACGCAGATTTTGTCCTGACTGCACATTTTTTCTCCGAAATCAAAGCAGTCATCAAGGTATTTGTCAAAATCAATTCCGCTGTTTGCTTCAAAAGCGTGCAGAGAAATGTTCACTTTATGCAGTGCCTTACTTTCAAGAAGCACCTGCGATGTCTTTTCAAGAAGCGTTCCGTTTGTGGTTATGATAACCTTAAAATCAAGCTCTTGACATATTTCAAGTATCCGTTCCAGATTCGGGTGAAGCGTAGGCTCACCCAGCACATGAAGATACATATACTCTGTAAAGGCTCTCAGCTTTTGTGCCGCAACACGGAATTTATCCGTTTCCATAAAGCTTTTCTGCCTTTTCGTACCCTTGCAAAAGGAGCAGTTAAGGTTACATACGTTTGTTATTTCCACATAAGCCTTATTGAAAGGCAGTTTTTCACTCATGACTTCTCCTTTTAAGTATGACGGACGGGAATGTTCCCGAATGTCCGCCGCTGCCTCTGTGGGAGAAAAATTCCTCCGACTTACAGCAAGTGCATATATCCGACAGCTCTATGTTTTCTTCGGGAACACCGAATTGCATAAGTAAAGTCTTATTTATAAGCGGAAGATTTGCATGCAGGGTTTGTTTAAGCGAGCAAACACATCCTCTGCCGAACATTGCATCTGTTTTGTCCTTCATTCCCTTAGAGTCAAAAAGCCGTTCCACCGCATCGTATACCTCACCGCCGACTTCATAACAGCATACGCCGATTGAAGGACCTATGGCACACAGCAAATCCTTGCCGTCACACTTCATTTTGTTTGCCGCCACAGTTACAATATCGCTGACTGTACTTCTCCAGCCTGCATGAACTGCAGCAACGTTGCCTGTCTTTTTGTCGGCAAGAAGGATCGGAACGCAGTCGGCAGTTTTTACAACAATCGCATCAATGCTGTCGGATGAGCCGTCAATAATAAGACCGTCGCAGCCGTCAAGAGCAGCAAGCATGGGATTTATTCCCCGTCCTGCAAAATCGTCCGAAACAATACGGACGGTGTTTTCATGAACCTGAGTTGTGCCGACGGTATTATGTACACCTGCACCCAAAGCCCTGAGTGCTCTGCTGTAGTTTTCAAACACATTGTTTGTGCTGTCCTTATCTCCGTTTCTGTCCTTACGTGCAGTACTTATGTTAAGGGAGGAAAAATCGCCCTCGCTGACACCGCCGTGACGGGTAAAAAATCCGTGGACAAAGCCGTGGTGCGTGAGCAATTCGCTTGTGTAATAGACAAGACCGTTCTTTTCATTTTTGGTTAACACATATACTCCCCCTTTTATTCTTCATATATTATATTAGCGTAAGATTGTGAATATTTAAAGATGCTTTTCGAGCAAAAACAAAGAATTTCAACTTTTTTTAAAAAAGTACTTGACAAACCCGATTGTTTGTGCTAATATACTCGTGTTGACCTGAGAAAACAGGTGGCGTGACGGTGCAGCAGTGCCGTCTGTAGCTATAATGAGCCTTGGAAAAGCTCGCCTGTCGAGGAAGATGTAATAAATGGAATATAGTAGTATTATGCTTATATATTCTCCCTACATTGTCCTTTTTCTATGGTCGAAAAAAGGGCATTTTTTATTTTGGGAGGTGAAACAGATATGCCAAGCGCAAAGATTCTCGAACAGAAGCAGCAAATGGTAGCAGAACTCGCAGAGAAGATGAAGAATGCTAAGAGCGGCGTTATCGTTGACTACTGCGGCATCACTGTTGAAAAGGACACAGCACTCAGAGCTGAGCTCCGTAAGGCAGGCGTTGATTACACTGTTATCAAGAACACCTACATCAAGAAGGCAGCAGATATTGCTGGTATCAGCGGTTTTGAACCTTATCTTGAAGGTATGACAGCTTTCGCACTCAGCACAGAAGATCCCCTTGCACCCGCAAAGGTTCTTTGCAAGTTTGCTGAAGATAACGAAAACTTCAAGGTTAAAGTAGGTATGATGGACGGCGCAGTTATGTCCGCTGAGGAAGTAACAGCACTCTCCAAGATTCCTTCTAAGGAAGTTCTTATCGGAAAGATCCTCGGAAGCATCCAGGGTCCTCTCTACGGTCTTGCTTATGTACTTCAGGCAAAGATCGACAAAGAAGGCGGCGTAGCAGAAGAAGCAGCTGCAGAATAAGCCAACACCGCAAAGGCTTCAAAATAAAAGCGGCATAAAAAAATAAAAATTACATTTCGGAGGTATATTGAAATGGCTACAGAAAAGACACTTCAGATTCTTGAAGAAATCAAGGGTCTCACAATACTTGAACTTGCAGATCTCGTAAAGGCACTCGAAGAAGAATTCGGCGTATCCGCAGCTCCCGTTGCAGTTGCAGGCGTTGCAGCTCCCGCTGAAGGCGGCGCAGCAGCTGAAGAAAAGACTGAATTCGACGTTGTTCTCACTGACGCAGGCGCTTCCAAGCTCGGCGTTATCAAGGTTGTTAGAGAAATCACAGGTCTCGGCCTCAAGGAAGCTAAGGACCTCGTTGAAGGCGCTCCCAAGACTGTTAAGGAAGGCGCATCCAAGGACGAAGCTGAAAAGATTAAGGAACAGCTCGTTGCTGCAGGCGCAACTGTTGAACTCAAGTAATTTTGGTTTAACAATAAAAAATGCTTTTTTTAGAACCGTGTTTTCACGGTTCTTTTTTTATTCTCACCGTATCAAACTCAAAATACAGGTAACAATAAAAGTAAACATATTGAAAGAAAGGATATATATCATGAAAAAAACAATATTGTTTATTATTACCGCCCTGTATCTTTGCACCGCCTCATTTGCCGCATCACTTTCCCCCGCAATCGGAATACTTTCAAAACGACTTGAAATGAAGCACTGCATAACACAAAACACCTGCGTTTCCTTTGAAAAGGACAGCTTTGACGGCTATTTCGGCAAGGACACAAAAACCATTACCGTCACCGGCCTTCCCGATGCCTCCCACGGAACTCTGTCCTGCAAGGGTTTTGAGCTGATGGAGGGACAAGTTTTATCACGTGACAGTTTTCAGCTTATGTCATTTACTCCCGCTGAAGGCTTTAGCGGACAAACGGATTTTTCGCTTTCATCGGGTGACAGCATTTTAACCTGTAGCATTCTTGTATCCGAGGTGCTCAATCAGCCTCCCGTCACAGGTGCTCAAAAGGTTGACACTCAGCAGAACATCGCCCTGCACACCACGTTTTCTGCCGCCGACCCCGAAAACGACCCATTATCCTACGAAATCGTAAAATATCCCAGACACGGAAGCATTTCCATCAACGACAACGCCGGCTTATTTATTTACCGTCCCGAGGAAAGCTACCGCGGAAACGACTATTTCACCTACAAGGCTGTAGACGCTTTCGGCAATTTCTCCGAGCCGCAGAAGGTTGAAATCAAAGTATCAAAGCCTGCCTGTGAAATGTATTTTTCAGATATGGAAAATCACTGGGCACACAACTCTGCCGTTAAAATTGCTGCAACGGGGCTTATGACGGGTGAGCTTTCTCCTGAAGGCAACCGTGTTTTCAATCCCCAAGGCGATATGACAAGAGGTGATTTTCTTGCCCTCTCCCTTATAACTGCAGGTCACGAAAAAGATATCCCCTATGTTTCACAAACCGTTTTTGCTGACGACCACTTAATCCCCGGCAACATCAAAAGCTATGCCCAGTATGCCTACGACAAGGGTATTATAAACGGCTACAACAATGGAGACGGCAGTGTTAATTTTGAATCATCAGGCTCAATCACACGTGCAGAAGCCGCCGTAATTACAGACAAAATATTAGGTCTTGAAAAACATCCTCTCACAGCAAGCGCCGCCTATACCGATGCTGCCGCCATCCCCTCCTGGGCATCGGGAAGCATAAGCAGTCTTACAGCCTGCGGCATTATAAAGGGTGCACCCACGGGCGAAATAAGTGCGGAAAAGGTACTTTCAAGAGCTGAAGGTGCACAGATTATCTGCAACGCCTCACAGTATCTTGAGGACAAGCAGCAAAACGAAAAGCCAAAGAAAAAAACATTATTCAACCTGTTCGGTCTTCTCGGTTAAAACAGAGTGTTGCCAATACTGCAAAAAGAGGCTGCCTCAAGGCAACCTCTTTTTTTGCATTATAGATTACTAACCTTTACACTGGTAAGACGGATGTCCACGCTTGCCGCAGCTTTCACACCTATGGTCTTCGGTAGCATGAACATCGGAACAATAAGCACACTTCTTATCACATGATGATACTCCATGTCCTCGCTTACCACAGTGCTCGCACTGGTGTCTTTCTGTCTTATGTCCCTTGTCACCGCAAATACTACAAACATCCTTCGCCGGGCAGTTGTCGGGACTATGTCCCTTGTTGTTACAGTAGGAACAAACATGGTCGGCTGTTGTATGTGTTTCATTCTTTCCGCAAAATTCACAATCGTACTTATTTCTCGCATCTTCTGCTTCTTTTGGACAAGAGCTTCTGGGATGACCGTAGCCCTGACAGTAAGGACAGTAGTGTCTGGCAGTATCATGGTTGTCATTCTCTCCGCAGAAATCACAATGGTGTTTCTTACTCGGGCAGTTAGCCTCGGTATGTCCCTTGCCGCCGCACTCATTACACGGATGTCCCGAGGAGGTATGCTGATACCCTCCGCAGTACTTGCAGGCTTCGGTCTTACAGTTCTTTTTATCATGACCTGTCTTTCCGCACTTTTCGCAAACGTGACCCGATGCTTCGTGCGTAGGAGAATCACAATATGTACATCTCTTTACCTTACAGCTCTTTTTGTCATGACCGTACTGTTCGCAGTTTGTACAATAGTGTCCTGATGAGTCGTGCTCAGTAGAGTCGCAATAATCACAAAGCATCGACTTACAAGTCTTATACCAATGTCCCAACTTGCCGCAGTTTTCGCATACATGCTCTGAAGCTACGTGTCCGTATGTTTTACACAGCGTACATTGCTGTGCAACACAGGAACTCTGGCCGTGGCCCTTTTGGCTGCATCTTTCACAGACATGTTCTTCTCTTGTGTGTCCCTGAGAACCGCAAATATTACATATCTTTACAGTACACGATTTTTCACTATGACCCTTGTTACCGCACTTTGTGCACACATGTCCTGCAGAGTCATGGCCCTTTTCACCGCAAATGCTGCATATCTTTACGGTACAATTCTTTTCGCTGTGTCCCTTTTCGTAGCACTTACCGCAAACATGGTCAGATGTAGCATGATTTCCTCCGCAGTAGCTACAGGTCTTATTGGAAGTATACAGGGTACATCTTGAGTCTTTTTTATTTGTATGACCGTATTCTCCGCAGTCACTGCAATGGGTTTCCCATCTGTCGTGTCCCTTTTCGCCGCAAATCTCACAGGTATGGTTTGCTGTGTCATGAGCAACAGAGCCGCAATAGTCACACTCTTCTACCGCATTATGCTCACTGCATTCGGATGCAGACTTGTCATAATGACCGTATTCTCCACAGTCACGGCAGTGTGTATCATTTTCTGAGTGACCTATGCCATAGCATTTACCGCATACATGTCTTCTTGTTTCGTGGTTTTCTCCGCAATATTCACAGGCATTATTCCTATAAGCACATCTGTAATCGTTCTTGTTTGAATGTCCGAATTCTCCGCAATCTCTGCAGTGTACTTCGTCCTCGCCATGACCCTTCTTGCCGCATTTGTCGCAGGTATGACCTGATTTGTCGTGATTCTTTGAACCGCAAACCGGGCAGGTCTTTACGTCACAGGTGTTTCCGGAATGACCCTTTTTGCCGCACTTTTCGCAAATATGATTATCCTTGGTATGATCAGGCTCACCGCAGAAATCACAGGTAGGATGCTCATCGGAGGCATGCTTATATCTTTCGGGATCATTTTCACCGCAGTATATACAAACCTCATGCCCATCGGTAGCATGGTCCTGAGAGCCGCAATGTTCACACTTGGGGTGATCCTTTGACTTATGCTCAGTCGTGCCGCAGAATATACAGGTAGTAATCTCCATCAGATTTTCTGCAACAATTTCATCCCGGGTACAAAGACGCCATTCACCGTCGCTTGTCTGCTCCTCAAGGTCAACCTTATTGATAACCTTATACTGTTTATCATTTCTTATGTATACACATTCCTTGTTTCGGTAACCCGCTTTCACCTTGGCGTCCTTTTCATCATCCGTTACAATCTTTCTGTCGCCGTCGGGATGATACATAACATAAACCTTTTCGGTATACCAACGGTCAAACTCATTGATGGCGGAATTTGTATACTGCTCAACTTCGCCGGGAAGAACACGCATATATTCGCCTTCTACGTTATAGAGCGTAACCTTCTTTTCAATTTGGGTTTCGATGCGAATAACCTCTGTTTCTTCCTCAATACCCAGAAGCATTCGCATAATCTGAGGATTTCTGTTGACAATTACAACTCCAAGGCATATTACAAGAGCACCAACCAAGGACCACATGGAAATCAATATGGTCTTAAGCTTTTTTCTTGAAACCTTTTTCTTTTCCTTGCTCTCAGTTTTTGGGTTTCCTCCCTCCTGATTAGCTTGCTGTACGGAATATTCACCATCAGCAGGCATTTCAGGTGCAGAATTTTCACTTTCCTGCATCACATTTTCAACAGAATTCTCTGTGCTTTGTGCGCCTTGCCACGCTCCTTCTGCTTGCGGTACATTTTCGTTATCAGCAACAGGGGGCTGCATTTCCTCAGGATTTTCACCGTACCCTTGCTGATTTTCACCGTTTGTGTTTGGAACATCGTTCATGTCTTTGCACTCCTACCTTTCATTATATATCACTATATGTTCAAATACATTATCCGAATACTAACCTTTGCTTTGATCCCACATTTTTACTTCGTATCCTTCACTTTCATAGTTGTCACGGTCACTGGCGTCAATTATTTCGCCTTCTCCCATTTCATTTTCAACGTAAATACATTCAAAATCACGGTAACCCATTTTTTCGTAATCCGCCTTCTGAGCAGCAGGAACAGCAGTTACCTTGCCGCCCTCGTTGCAATGATACATAGCGACAACTTCTTCTGTGAACCAACGTTCTTCTTCAGGCAAATCCATTGCCAGCATTTCTGCAGCTTCGGAAGCAGAAAAGTCCTCTATTGCCGACAGGCTGTACAGAGTTACAACCTCTCCGTCAACATACTGAACCTCTGTCTTTGTTTCGCCTTTAAATTTATCCTCAAGCATGGGACGGAAAATAATCAGCCCCAGCCAAACCGCAAGACCTGCTGCCAACACCCACAATGCTATAAGTGCCGCAATAAGCTTCTTGCGTCGTTTTCTTGCATCCAGAACATTTTGTGGAATATAAATGCTTGCCATAAAGTTATCGCCTCGTTATCATTAATCAATATTATTGCTTTTATCTGCTGTAAGGTGCCGAATACTCTCTGCACCTAAAATACGTTTTATCCGAGTGGCCATACTGTCCGCAATCCTCGCAGTGGGTATCATCCTCACCATGACCGATTCCTTCGCACCTCACGCAGATGTGAAGTCTTGAGTCGTGGTCGCCGCCGCAATAGTCGCATTCTTTTGGTGCCTTATACCTATCGCACCTTGAATCCTTTTTATCCGCATGACCGTATTTTCCGCAATCCTTACAGTGGGTATCCTTTTCACTATGTCCCACTACAGAACATTTCTCACACACATGTCCTGCTCTGTCATGACCTGTTTTTCCGCATATATCGCATACCTGAGCATTGCATGAACCCTCGCCGTGACCTTTTATACCGCAACGCTCGCAAATATGTCCGTCTTTCTGATGTCCCGTAACACGCTGACAAATGGTGCAGCATTCTCTTGACTCATGTCCCTTGCCTTTGCAGTTTGTGCATACATGCTCTGATGTGGCATGATATTCAAAGCATAAGGTACATTCTTCAGCCTCGCATGTTGCAATTCCATGTCCCTTTTTTTTACAACGCTCGCAAATATGTCCGTCCGTCTTATGATCCGTAACACGCTGACATACGGTGCAGCACTCCTGCGACTCATGCTCTCTGCCGCCGCAATGGGAACAGACATGGTCAAAGGTAGGGTGGTTTTGTGAGCAATAGTTGCACTTGAAATACTTATTATCGCCGCTGTCATATTCTGCCTTGGTTATAACCTCATATTTTGAAGGATTTGCCTGATACTCCGTCAAAGCTATAACCTCTGCCATTTCAATAACAGCATCTTCATATGCTTCGGTAACCTTTACGTAAATCAGAGGTTCTTCAAAGTATAAAATGCCGTTATTGGGGTCATCCCAGCTTCTCATATCACGGGTGACTATGGTTCTTCCATCTTCGTCGCCGCCTGCGTATTTATTGCTGTAACCTCTTGGGTCGGTGTCATCCTTTTCATAAACAGCGTAGCCGTAAATGACTTTTTCAAAGTACCAGCGTTCTTCAAAGGGCAATGAATCATCGGTTTTGGAATAAGCCTCCTCGGGATTTTCCACTGTCATTTCAGTGCCGTCGGGACGGAAAAGATATATCGTTTCATCATCCTCAACCATATCGGACAAATCGAAGAATCTATCTTCCAAATCTTCATATGAAACCTCTTCATCACGGTTATCATTATCCCATTCATCCTTGTCGCCGTACAAGTAATCCAAAAAGCCCGTGACTTTCATAATCGTCAGTGCAGCAAACACGCCGAGAATACAACCTCCCAAAGCAATGAGAGATACAAATATTCTTTTAAGCCTCATGTTTTTTTGCATCGCAGGACTCATCGGTTTTTGGGGGTGTTTGTTGTTCATGGTTTTCTCCTATTTATTCTTGTACACATTGTAAACTGTCACATGGGAATTCTTTCGATAAGTAGTCACCACCGAGCCGACCACATCTGCCACATTGATGTTTCGCCAGCGGATGACCTCCGCCGCAAATTGCACAACGTGTGGGGCAATCCGTTCTATCATGACCTTCACCAACGCACAGTTTGCAAACATGTTTGTCAGTGTCATGATTGTCGTTTTCTCCGCAATATTCACAGTTATACTTTCCATACTCAGGGCAATCAGCGTATTCTTTATTCTCATGACCATACATACCGCAGTCCTTGCAGTGGGTGTCCTGTCCGCCGTGTCCCTTGACTTTGCACTTTTCACACACATGGTCTTCTTTTGCATGGCTCTTTGCGCCACAAAATTCACAACCTTCTTTAGGACATACGGTATATGAATGATCGCCACAGCAAGCACTACAATGGTCGACATTTGCAGGCAAATACTTTTTGCATTTATCGCAGTGTTTTTCACTCGTTTTATGCCCGTATTCGCCGCAGATTTCGCAAAGACTGTTACAGTTTTCCTTTGCATGACCTTTTTCTCCACACTTTTCGCATACGTGATCTGATTTTTCATGACCTATTTCAAGGCAAATACTACACTTCTTAGCCTTGCAATTTTCCTTGTCATGTCCTTTTTCGCCGCATATATCACAAACATGCGCTGAAGCTTCATGCTCAGCAGAACCGCAAACAGGGCATTTCCCGATTTTGCACGCTTCAGCAGTCTTATCTGCATGACCGTATGTACCGCAGTCCTTACAGTGGATTTCTTTTTCGCCGTGTCCCTGTCCTTTACATGTTGTACAGATATGACCTGCTTTGTCATGACCCTTTTCGCCGCATATGTCGCAAGCTTTAACCTTACAAGTAGCCATTCCGTGTCCCTTTTCGCCGCATGTTTCGCAGGGATGGTTCACGGTATCATGATCTAAGCCTTCCTTCTCGCCGCATATATCGCACTTAAACACCTTGGGTGCAACATACTTTTCGCAAGTGTTGTCCTTCTTGTCTGCATGACCGTACTTTCCGCAATCCTTGCAGTGGGTGTCCTTTTCGCCGTGTCCCTTGACATTACACTTTGTACAAGTGTGACCTGATCTGTCATGACCCTTCTCGCCGCATATATCGCAAATAGTAGCCTTACAAGTTGCCTTGCCGTGACCCGTTTCGCCGCAACGCTCGCAAACGTGATTTGCTGTAGTGTGGTTAACACTCTGACAAATAGTACAACAATCATTAGACTGGTGTCCCTTGCCGCCGCAGTGAGTACAGATATGTTCTGTTGTTTTATGGTTCTCGAAGCAGTAGTTACATCTGTATATCTGCTCGCTTTTGCCATATTCTTCCACGGTAATAAGCTCATAACCCGCCGTGTTTGCTTCGTATTCAGCCAAGGGTATGGCTGTGCCTTTTTTCGTTACAACATCGCCTTCTGTCACACTTACTTTGACGTAAATATGGGGTTCATCATAGTACAAAATTCCGTCACTGCGGTTGTCGTAGTTCTCCATACCATAAGTAACTATAGTCTGTTCATTTTCATTGCCGCCGGCGTATTTATTGCTATAGCCTCTGGGGTCGACGTCGTCCTTTTCATATACGGCATAAGCATATTTAACAGGCTCTGTGTACCAACGTTCCTCAGCGGGTAGTGATGCATCGGTTTTTTCGTAAAAATCCTCCACATTATCAACAGTTTTTTCAGAACCGTCAATACGGTATAGGTATATAGCTTCTTCATACACATCCTCATAGAACAGGTCGTCTTCATCATCGCCGTACAGGTAGTCCATAAAGCCTGTGACTCTCATAACCGTCAGCGCAACAAATGCACCGAGAATACATCCCCCAAGTACAATGAGGGATATGAATATCTTTTTTAGCTGCTGGTGCTTGCGCATGGCAGGACTCATCGGTTTTTGGGGGTGTTTGTTGTTCATGGTTTTCTCCTATTTATTCTTGC
>JAZNIM010000232.1:0-13576 GCA_045577475.1 Eubacteriales bacterium
ACCAGTGTTTATTGAAAAAAGCAGAACATATACGCCTGTGAGATTTATTGTTGAAACTCTTGGTGGCACAATTGATTGGCTTGGAGGTACTCAGCAGGTAGTAATTTATAAGGATGTTTCAATTGCGGATTTGTTGGAAGAATATTATAATGATAACAAGGAATCACTTATGGGCGAGTACGGAAGACCGTTTTTGGCAGATTTAAATGATGACCGCATACCTGAGCTTTGTGTCTATGGTGGCATGCGAGGAAATCATTTATCTGCATATATGTATAAGAACGGTATAATCGTTCACTGCGGCGGGGTCAGTGGCAGTTATGGAACAGGTACAATTGGTGATATAAAATTTTACCTTGATAGCAAGTTTAATGTTATCGTTGAGGTCTGTGATGAATGGTGCGTTCCGTATGACACTTCAACAACAGGCTCTAATGTTGAGTATTTTAAGTTGGGAATTGACGGTTTTACTTCACTATATAACTATACTTTTGTATCTGAAACCACTTGCATAAAATTTGGCGAAAATGATGATAATTATGATGATTATAAAGTGTACCCGTTATCTTCAGAATCAGATGTATGGGCGACGATCAAGAATAAAACGGCTTTGTATGGTGATAATGTAATGGTACTTAGAAATATCGGCTACACCGAAATCTTTGACATGCAATGTTCGGCAAATTAACATAACAAAAAGCGGAGCCTCAATTCGGGTTCCGCTTTAGCTTTATTCAACAATATAGACTCTTTCAATGCTCTTTGCTCTGTAATCAGTGTTATCAAAATCCACAACAACTGCGTTAAACTGACATTCGCCCTCAGCCTGTTCAAATCTGACAGGCATTTTTGTTAAGAACTTTTGAAGAATACATTCTTCCTTAACTCCCAGAATTGATTCGTAAGCTCCTGTCATACCTAAATCGGTAATAAACGCCGTTCCGCCTCGCAGGAGTCGCTCGTCTGCAGTTTGCACATGGGTGTGAGTGCCTACAACCGCTGACAGCCTGCCGTCAAAGTATCTTGCAAATGCTGCTTTTTCGCTGGTTGCTTCGGCGTGTATATCGACAATTGAAACGTCATAACTACCTTCTTCTCGCTTTAAAATCCGCTCAACAGTTTCAAATGGGGAAGTAAAACTATCAAGGTATACATTTCCAAGTACGGATATAACAAGTACTTTAACACCCGAAGCGTTGAAAATAACATATCCGTTTCCGGGACAACCGCCGGGATAGTTTGCAGGTCTTAATATGTTGTCGTATTCGTCAATGACATGCTGCATTTCATGCTTGTTCCAAATATGGTTTCCGCTTGTTATAACGTCTACTCCGCAGGAGAACAATTCCTCGGCAGAGGCTTTATCAAGTCCGTTGCCTTTAGCGGCATTTTCGCCGTTGGCAATAATCATATCAATGGAGTTTTCTTTTGCTATTGTGTATAAATTGCTTCGTAGAAAGCCTACTCCGCACGGTCCCACAACATCGCCTATTATTAATACTTTCATTTGTTTTCCATTTCTGTATTATCTTTGTTAAAATTTACTTTAATGACACTCGACTCATTTGTAACGTAGCAGTTTTCTTCACTGTCGCAAAGAATGCTGTTGTATTGTTCGTTAAGAGTAATGTATGACTCAAGCTCGCATGACTTTTCACTATCGTATGCATACTTGTAAATGCAGTCAGTACCCAAAGCGAAAATTTTACTGCTTCCCAGTGTAATGTCATGAACGGTATCGTTAATATTGAATTCAAACAACTTGCTTCCGTTAAAATCAAGTGCAATAACCGTTACGGAATTGCCTGAAAGATTGTTAAGCTCACAGAGAAGAATCATGTCTTCGTGGGTGTAGTACTTTTCAATTTTGCTTTGGTTAAACTTATAATAACTAATTTCATTGAGTTTTAAATCGTAAAAACGTATTCCACTGTCAGTTATTACATACAGATTTTTCCCATCATCCGAATACTTAATGTTTAATGGAAGCTCATCAAAATCAGAACTTGTGTAAATGGGTTCTTCTTTAGAAATATCAAAAATCTTTACACAGCAATTATACAAGCCGTTTTGGGATTTTACAGCACTTACAGCCACAGTGTTTCCGCTTGGGGAAAGGGCAATAGCGGAAAGATAATTTTCTTCCGATAACCAACGGAACTGCTCCTTAAAGCTGTCATTATAAACTATAAGAGCAGAACGGTAGCCTTTTTCACCTGTAATAACAGCAAAGCCTTTTTCGTTAATGTCAGCACACTTCACACTGTAAGGATACTTCTGAGAAAAAACACGGGAAAAAGAGTTGAATATAGAAAGCTCGTTTCCTTTTATATCGTGAATGAGAATGTTGTGTGTATCGCTAACACACGCAGGCGAAGAATATGAATAAGAGTAGTTGAACAATTTGCTGCCTGACAGCTCATAAAGTGCGATGCCGGACTTGTCGACAATAGCAACATTGTCACGTAGCATAAAAATATCAGAGGACTTTGTTGAGTTAATGGGGAACTCGTCCTTGTAATAGTGGGATGAACCGTCATTGAGTGTTATATATTTTGCAAGAAACTGAATATTTTCTATTGTTATGTCATTTCTGTAAATCAAAGTACAGGAAATGAGAAAAATGATAAATAAAAGAATAACAAGATATCTTGAAATTTTTAAAGCAAACGAAGATTTGTGATAATAATTTCCTGTCTTATTGCTGTTCATTGTTTTTTCTCCAACTCTAAAATCTGATCTGTATTGTAAATATTGTGCTTCATTCCTTCTGAGGCGTCTTTGGTTGCACGTACAACCACAAGCTTTGAAATGGCAGGTGTAGTACCCGAAATAAAGGATGACATTTCCTTAATCTGGAATCTGTTTTGCTCGGCAGCAGAGAACAGTGACGGAAGTCTGTCGCTTCTGTAAACAATAAAAATATTACCACCTGTGCGAAGCAGATAAAATGCAGCCTTGAAAACGTCATGTATATTGCAAAGAACCTCGTGTCTTGCAATAGTTTTATAGTCGTCATTGCACATTTTTCCGCTTGTTGCAGTCATATATGGCGGATTGCAGGTGACAAAATCAAAGCTTTCGGATTGGAATATTTCTCTGATGTTTTTTATATCACCATTAATAAACTCGGTGCGTTCTTCCATGCCGCTGATTTTGGCACTCATGGCAGAAATGTTACATGCATCCTTGTTAATCTCAACAGCTTTTGTACATATGCTGCTGTTTGCATCGCAAATCATAAGCGGAATGATACCCGTTCCCGAACATAAATCGCACATTTTTTTGCCGTTTAAGGATTTGTAATATTTCAAAACACATTTAACCAGCAAAACTGCATCAGTTCCGTAAGAAAACACACTCGGCATCTGATATACCGACAGAGTATCACTGATTTTTTCTAATTTTAATACGTCCATTATACACCTACTGCTTAAGTTTGATATATTATACCACTTTTCATGTGTTTTTGCAATAGCTTATTTTGAGTAATATGTGAAATCAATGTTTTTTTAATATTTACAGAATATATCTGTTTGTTGCTATGTTTAATTACAAATTAATAGTATAATTTTTATATTAAACTTGTAATGGAGATAGTTATGATAAAAAGTTGTTTCAAGAGAATATTATGCGGAATTTTATCGTGCGGTATTATATTCAGCAATTCAGCTTTTGCTTCGGATGTTGTGATAAGCAGTACATATATGCTTGCTGATGGTATTACTTTTACAAAAGAGGATATAGTTGATTCTGATTTGGATAAACACAAATCTTTTGTTATTGAATACACACCGGGCTCTACTGAAAGCTCAATGGCTTTTTTATACGGAAGCAATCTCAATACCCGAACAACAGTTACTGAGCTTGTTAACAATTCACCATCTGAATTCGGTCATCCCGTTGCAGCAATGAATGCTGATTTCTTTAATATGTCCACGGGACTTGCTGAGTCTATCATTATAAAAGACGGACGGCTTCTTACTTCCGACAGGGATAATTATTCATTTGCATTTGACAAGAACGGTTCTGCGTTCATTGATAAACCTGCCGTGTCTATGATTCTTAATACGCCTAATAACGAATATACTGTTTTACACTTCAACAAGGAGTTTACCGAATACGGATTGTATCTCTACTCACCCGATTACGGCACAAAGACGCGTATTAGTAAGCCTTCAGTTGAGCTGGTATTGCTTCCGTACTCTCATGCATTGGACTATGAGGGGATTTCTGCTTTGATGTACGGTGAAGAGGGCGTTCCTTTTGATTTGTACCTTAAAGTAAAAAAAGAGGTTTCTGAAGATGATAACAATGAAATAGAAGATACTGAAGACAACAAAGATGGTGAAGAAACCAAAAACAGTGATACTGTGGCTGCCGAGAAAAGCGATGGTGATGATTTAGAAAAAGCTGAAATTGAAGAAGAATACGAAATAATTGTAAATGAACGATATAAAGCTTCTATTGAGGAGTACGCCGAAGAAAATGACTTTGTTCAGGACGGCATGATGTTTTACAAATTTACTGCCCCCGATGTTGTTCTCGGCTCTACTGTTGGAGCGGTGGTTAAAGAAGTTAGAAACAATACCAAGGGTGAAAGCTTAACCATACCCGAGGATTGCTTTATTCTCGCCGCCAATGCAACAACACAGTACTTCAAGATTGAAGATGTTGTAGAGGGAGATCGCATTGAGATTACGTTTAACTGCAATGAACGGTTTATTGGAGTATCTGAGGCAATCGGCTGCGGTGCTCTCATAGTAGAGGAAGGGAAAATCAAAGAAAACACAAATCTTTCCCACTATTTTTCACCTAACCCCAGGACTGCAATAGGTATTAAAGAGGATGGAAAAATTGTCATGTTTGCTGTAGATGGCAGACAAAAGGGGTACAGTAACGGTTTGACATTGAATCAGCTTTCCGAGGAAATGATACGACTCGGCTGTGTATCTGCCGCAAATTTCGACGGCGGTGGTTCTACAGTGGTTAAAGCATATATTCCCGGTTTTTCCAAAATATCTACCGTTAATTCTCCTTCTGATGGCAGCGAAAGAAAGGTTTCCAATGCTGTAGCATTTTATAATGCAAAGGAGCCTGACGGAAGCAAGGCATATTCTTATCTTGATTCTGAGTATAGGCTTGTATTATCAAACAGCGAATTACGACTTGGCAAAGCTTATTTTGTTGACAGGGCATTTTATCCATCCGGTGTTTCTCCAGAGGATGTCAATAAAAGAGAAGAAAATAAAAAGAAAAAAGAAAGTAATGTCACTGACGACGAGGTGCTTCAACAACTGTTTGACAATTACACAACTAACAGCAACGAACAACTCCCTGAAGAAGAAAGAATAATCAACTATGATTATTTTGGATTTACATATACTGTCGCAGATAAGCAGGGGGTAATACAGGACGGCTTTTACAGACCAATGGGGTATGTTGGCGATGTGTCAGTAATTTCAACCGGTCCCGACGGTTTAAAAAACGAAGCGGTTCGTTATACTTCTCTTGGTGAGGTTGACAAAATTACCATAAATGACGGCAGAAACAATATGTACGTGGGAGATTCTTACGACCTGTCTGCAAAATCGTTTTATAAGGGATTTGAGGTTGTAGGCAGCGATGAATGCTATACCTGGAAATCAAGCAATTCTTCGGCGTTGAGTGTTGACAAAAATGGCATTGTTACCGCCAAGAACGCAGGAAACAAAGTGAAAATCACGGCTTCTTTCGGAGAGAATGCCGGTGTATTTTATATAAACGTATTCGATTTGCCATTTAATGACATATCAACTAATTGGGCTAAGGAAAGCATTATTTTGCTTTATGATAACGGCATTTCAAATGGTGAGCTTACAGAAGACGGAAGATATTATTATCCGTCAAGAACCTTTACTAGAACAGAATTCTGTGTAATGCTTGCAAGACTGTTAGGTCTAACAAAAGCTGTTGATGCAAAGCCAGAGGAAGAGCAAGAAGATTTACAAGAAGAATCCGTTGAAATCGGTTCAGAAAACGATGATGTAGCCGATGAGATAATAGTGCCTACAGCTGCAACGGAGTTTCTTGATTTTGAAAGTATTCCCGAGTGGGCAAAGGACTCCGTATCGGCACTGTTTGATAACGGAAGTCTTGGCGGCTTTGAACATGTAACTCAAGAAGGAAAAATGTTTGACGGCTCAGATTTTGTAACAAGACGCGAGGTAATCCGACTTATCGGCGGACTTGTTGAGGATGCACCATCTGATTATACGGTGAAATATTCGGATATAAAGCCGGATGATCCTGATCTTGCTTATATCAAGAATGTGCTTTACAACGGAATTTTCAACGGATATCTTGATGGTACAATGAGAGCCGATAATCATCTGACAAGGGCGGAAGTTTCTGCTGTATTTATACGTTTAATGGACAAAATGTAGTATAAATTGGAATATATAGTCAAAAATACTTTGGGTGGTATATGTGTCAGATGTAATATTCTTAATTCTGCTGCTACCGATATTCTGGCTTCCTGTTTTTGCCTGTTTCGGTTTAATCAGCGGAAAATCACTTTTTGTTCTAAGTGCTTCATTCATGTTATCATGCATCGTTTACGCAATTACGCAAAACGGCTTTGTAAGCTGTTTGATACTCGCCGTATCGGCAGTGTTAATATCTTTTCTTGTTTATTTAATTATGATGCTGAAGAAAATCCGCAACATTGGTAAACACATAGAAACAACTGCTGTTGTTTTTGCAAGAAAAGACTTGAACACTTTCGCAGCTTTTGACGGTAAAAACGTATTAGTTCTAAAAGCTGATGGTTTTCGCAGTATTCGTCTTGGGGATGTTGTTAAATTATCATTAAATGATTTTTAAAAACATTCCTGCACACTCAAAAATGTTTGACTTTTCCTTTATGTTATGTTATAATAAACCTAAATTTTGTATGGTGATTTGTAATGTTGGAAAACTTTTTGATTTTTGCTGTTTATATAATTGTATCCGGTCTTATATCCAATGTACTGGGATATTTTATTCCAAGATCCGTATTGAATTATAACTCATTCCCTTACAAAACCTATAAATGGGAGAAGAATGGGGAGGTTTATAATAAACTTTACGTTTCAAAGTGGAAGAAAAAAGTTCCTGATATGAGTAAGCTCTTAAAATCATTGTACCCAAAAGAAATAGTCTACCCACCAACCTCAAGTCATATAGACAGACTTGTCAGAGAATCATGTGTTGCTGAATTCATACACATTCTGCTGATTGCTTTAAGCCCGATCATTTTCAGAATCATCGGTGGGTACTGGGGATGGTTTTATACCGTTTGCAGTATTTTAGGAAATATACCTTACATTATTATTCAGCGCTTCAACAGACCGAAAATGAAGCGACTGCATGCATCTTTGTGTTTAAAAGAAGCAAAAAGTCGGTGTTCGGAGGAATTAATTAATGAAAGTATTGATATTGTCGTGTAATACGGGTGCAGGTCACAATTCTGCGGCGTTTGCTATCAAGGAAATGATGGTGAAACTCGGACACAATTGTGTTTTAAAGGATGCTTTAAGCTATGCTTCTCAGTTCGTTTCAGATAGGGTAAGCAACTCATATAATTCCATTGTTATGCACACGCCTAAGGCGTTCGGTGTTGGTTACAGGTATTGTAAGAGTAAAACCTATACGCCGGGAAAAGCAAAATCTGCCTCCTATGCTCTTAATATGGTTTACTCCAAAAGACTGTATGAGGATATTCTTCGCGGTGGTTTTGATGCCGTTATGTGCACCCACGTTTTTGCTGCTCAGTCCATGACTCATGTTAAGCATAAGCATAAGCTTGATATACCGCTATATGTAATAGCTACAGATTATGCCTATTGTCCATACTATGACGAGCTTGATGTAGATAAATATTTTATCTCTCTTGAAGCAGTCAAAAATGAGTTTCTCGGAAGGGGAATAGAGGAAGATAAAATAATTCCCACGGGGATTCCTGTTTCAGACAGATTCAATGTAGAACTATCACGAAATGATGCAAGAATAAAACTCGGAATATATCACGATAGATTTCTTTGCACTATTATGTCAGGAAGTATGGGATATGGAAATATATTCGGTTTAATTGATAAGGTTTTGGAAAGCAGTGCCAAGGATTATGAAATTCTCGTTATCTGCGGTAATAACAAAAAGCTGCGTGAAGGCATTTCAAAGAGATATGCAAATGTTCAGAATGTATGTGCCATCGGTTTTACTACAGATGTACATTTGTATATGAAAGCAAGTGACCTTATAGTTACGAAACCCGGCGGACTTTCATCCACTGAAGCAATGGTTAGCAATACTCCTCTGATTCTGACAAGTCCCATTCCGGGCTGTGAAACGGAAAACTATGATATTCTGACAAGCCTTGGAGTGGCAGCGGGCGGCGATTCTGTAGACGAGGCAGTTGATGCTTTTCTCGGCATTCTTAACGGAACAGGAGCCGGTGAACGCATCAGAGAAAAACAGAGAAAGTACATAAATCCCAACTCTGCAAGAGATATTTGCGGACATGTTTTGAAAGGCTTAGGCGTAGAAGTTTCATGAATGGTTCAGCTCCTAATTACCGAAAATTTAGTTTAGCCTGTATAAATGATCCGCAATTTAAGCATGTTAAGCTTCTTTTGTATTGGCCTTTATACGGTTTACTGTTTTTTTACTTTGAAAGAATTAGAATTGATTGCACATATCATCCCGTAGAGTCTGTTCTTGATGAATACATACCATTTTTTTCACCGTTCATTATTCCTTATTTTGGATGGTTTTTGTATTTAATCGGCGGACTGCTTCTGTTTTTCTTTAAGGATGTAGATGCATTTAAACGTTGCATGTGGTTTATAATCATTACATATTCGGTTACGTCGTTAGTATACTTTGTATATCCCACTTGTCAATTATTAAGACCTCAGATTTTAGGTGATGGCTTATTTGACAGAATAGTATCGGGTCTTTATATTTTTGATACAAACACAAATGTGTGCCCGTCAATTCATGTGCTTGGTTCAATGGCTGTATGCTTTTCGGTGCACCACAGCAGAATCGGTACTAAAACCCTTTTAAAAGTTTTTAATATTGTAATAGCCGTTTTGATTTCATTTTCTACCGTATTTTTAAAGCAGCATTCAATAATTGACGTGTTTTGGGGATTTATTCTCAGCTTTGCGGTGTATCCGCTTTGCTTTAAGGATAATGCCGTTTCACGTCGCTTAATTTGAATAAATCAGTTTAATATTTTATCCATGAAAGGAATTTACTTATGAACGACAGAGTTTTAGCAAAGGTTGGCTCACTTAATGTTATGGAGTCAGAAGTTAATGAAATGGTTGCAAATCTTGCCAAAAGAGGTCAGAATTACGACAATCCTCAGGGAAGAGGTGCAATTCTTGAGCAGCTTATAGCAAATAAACTTCTTCTCATTGATGCGCAGAAGAATCTTTACGAGCACAATTCCGAATTCAAGGCTCAGCTTGAAAAGGTTAAGAATGAAATGCTTGTAAGCTTTGCTGTCAATAAGGCATTAGCAGATGTTAAGCCTGCAACAGATGAGGAAATTAAAAAGTATTATGATGACAATAGTGACAAGTTTGAAAAGGGTGAATCCGTAAACGCTTCTCACATTCTTGTAGACAGCGAAGATCTTGCTAATGAGCTTCTCGCAAAGATTAATGCAGGTGAAGTATCCTTTGAAGATGCTGCACGTGATAACAGCACATGCCCTTCTAAGGAAAACGGCGGTAATCTCGGCGAATTTACAAGAGGTCAGATGGTTCCTGAATTTGATACAGCAGTTTTTGAAATGGCAGTTGGTGAAGTTAGAGGACCCGTGAAGACACAGTTTGGCTATCACATTATAAAGCTCAACTCAAAGAATGAGGGCGGAGCATATCCTTTTGACGAAATTAAGGATCAGCTTGCTTCCATGCTTAACCAGGAAAAGCAGCAGGCAGCCTTCCAGAGCAAAGTAAACCAGCTTAAGATTCTTTATCCTGTTGATAAGTTCTAATTTTTTGCCTCCGATTTATATTTCGGAGGCTTTTTTATAAAAATTAATTTTTTGTTATTGTAAACACGCAAAAATAATGATATAATCAAACTGTTAAATTTTTATCCTTTGGAGGCATTTTTATGAGTATCAGAATTGGCATTTACGGCTACGGCAATCTTGGCAGAGGAATTGAAAGTGCAATTAAACAGAATCCTGATATGGAGCTTGTAGCGGTTTTTACAAGACGTAATCCGGAAACGGTAAATATTAATACACCCACGGCAAAAATATGTCACGTTGATGAGGCATTGAAAATGACGTCGGACATTGACGTTATGATTCTTTGCGGCGGAAGTGCAACTGATTTGCCACAGCAAACACCCCTCATAGCTTCAATGTTTAACTGTGTTGACAGCTTTGATACTCATGCAAAAATCCCCGAACACTTTGCAAATGTTGATGAAAAGGCAAAGGAGTCAGGAAAGCTTGCGATTATTTCCTGCGGTTGGGACCCGGGTATGTTTTCACTTAACAGACTGTATGCATCCTGTGTGCTTCCCGACGGTGAAGATTATACCTTCTGGGGAAAAGGTGTCAGTCAGGGACATTCCGATGCAATAAGACGTATTGACGGTGTACTTGATGCCAGACAGTATACCATTCCCGTTGAAGAAGCTCTTGAAAGCGTTAGAAGGGGAGATGCACCTGTACTTACCACTAGACAGAAGCACACACGTGAGTGCTTTGTGGTTGCAAAAGAAGGTGCAGATCTTTCAAGAATAGAAAATGAAATCAAAACTATGCCCAATTATTTTGCAGACTATGATACAACCGTTCACTTTATTTCAAAAGATGAACTTGACAAAAATCATAGCGGTATTCCACATGGCGGATTTGTTATAAGAAGTGGCAGAACAGGTAATAATCTCGAGAATAAGCATGTAATAGAATACAGCTTAAAGCTTGATTCAAACCCCGAGTTTACAGCTTCTGTTATCACGGCATATGCAAGAGCTGCTTACAGAATGAATAAAGAGGGATTAAGCGGATGCAAAACTGTGTTTGATGTTGCCCCCTGTTATCTTTCAATTAAAAACGGTGAAGAAATAAGAAAAACCATGCTTTAAATCAAAAAAGCGGTACAGAAATCAATCTGTGCCGCTTTCGCTTTATTATTGTCAGTCCTGAACTCTTGATTCAAGTATTTCAATGTTGTCCTTGTAGAACTGCTCAAATCTGCCTTCATCAAGTGCCTGTCTGATGCGTTCCATAAGAGTGTTATAGAAGTATAGATTGTGAAGAACGCAAAGGCGCATGCCCAGAAGCTCTCTTGCTTTGAAAAGATGTCGTATATATGCTCTTGTATAACTTCTGCAAGCGGGACACTGACAACCTTCTTCAATGGGTCTTGGGTCACGCATGTATTTTTCGTTGTTGAGATTCATAAAGCCCTTGCTTGTGAAAAGGTTTCCGTGTCTTGCATTACGGCTTGGCATTACGCAGTCAAAGAAGTCAACGCCGCGTCTTACAGCATTCAGAATATTTCCGGGAGTTCCCACACCCATAAGGTATCTTGGCTTATCCTGAGGCATATGAGGCTCAACTACCTCAATGATGTGATACATTTCCTCAGCACTTTCGCCGACGGCAAGACCGCCGATAGCGTAGCCTGCAAGGTTATCCTGAAACTCAGCAATTGCCTTCATGTGGTCAGCTCTCAGCTTGTCATATGTGCTTCCTTGATTGATGCCGAAAAGCAACTGATTTGGGTTAACTGCATTTTCCATGGCATTGTTCTTAGCAACTTCATCAATACAGATTTTAAGCCATCTTGTTGTTCTTTCGCAGGAGTTTTTTGCGTAGTTGAATTCAGCAGGGTTTGCAACACATTCATCAAAAGCCATGGCAATGGTTGAACCGAGGTTGCTTTGAATCTTCATGCTTTCCTTAGGTCCCATAAAAATACGCTTACCGTCCATGTGTGAAGCGAACATTACGCCTTCTTCGCTGATTTTACGAAGAACAGCGAGAGAGAAAACCTGAAATCCGCCGCTGTCGGTAAGTATTGGTCCGTGCCAGTTGAAAAATTCATGCAGACCACCCATGTCACGAATAACATCATCACCGGGACGTACATGCAGATGGTAAGTATTTGACAATTCAACCTGGCATTTGATTTCTTTTAAATCATCGGTTGAAACAGCCCCCTTGATTGCGGCAGATGTTCCAACATTCATAAATACAGGGGTTTCTATAGTTCCGTGGACAGTTTCCATGCGTCCCCGTCTTGCAAATCCTTCTTTTTTTAAAACTTTAAACATTTTCAATTACCTTTCATAATTATAATCTGTCAAACATCTTATCAAGCTTGTTTTTGGTAAACTCATAAATTACGGGACGTCCGTGGGGACAGTAGAGAACAGCATCGTTGTTGAATATTTCTTCCGCAATTTGCTTGTTGTCTATATCCGTATTTTTATCACCTGCTTTTATGGCAGCACGGCATGCCGCAGTAAATAAAGCTCTGTCAAATATTTCGCCCGCAGAACGTGAATTTCCTTCAGCAAGCTTGCCGGCAAGAAATGTGAACACATCCTTTGTGTCACTTTGGGCAATAGGGGTGGGAACAGAACGGATTAGAAATGTGTTAACGCCGAATTCATCAAAGTCAAAACCTATTTTTTCAAAATATGACTTATTTTCGCTTGTAGCTTCTGCCTCTTTTGCAGTCAATGTTATATTTAAAGGCTCAAGCAGGTATTGGGCATTGTTTTCATGACCGCTCTTTTTCAGCCGTTCATATATTATACGCTCATGCGCCGCATGCTTATCAATCAAATACAGACTTTGCTTAAACTGAACAACTATGTAAGTATCAAATGCCTCGCCGATGTATATTGGCTTTTGAAGCTGCTTTGCAGAAATAAATTCATCCTGAACCGCAGGCTTTACTGTAAAAGCAGGAGCTGCTGCTTCGCTCTTTGATTGTGGATCGGCTATTATTGTCTGTTCTTTTTTTATATCAGCAGAAACGTTATCAGCAATATCGGTAATTTTCAAATCAACTGATTTTTCAGAAGAAGCATTAATGCTGATTTGCTCAGGCTCTTTCGGTTTTAACGGTTCAGAATATACATCACTTAGAAAGTCGAGTGTTTTCTGGGGCACAGGAGAACTTATACTGCTTTCTTTTACATTGTCTGTTTTAAAAGCCGGGTCTGTATTATCTACATTTGAAACGCTGTTGTGGGTAGCAGTTTTACTCTCAAAATTTTGTTGCTTAGGTGTGAAAATTTCTTCTTTTACAGCGGCAGCAGGGTTAATTTCAGCCTTTGGCAGCTCTGCGGTCTTGAAATTCACAGAATCCTCCTTGTTTACCTCGGGAAATGTTGGAATTTCGTCCTTTTCCTCGGTAAACCCGCTGAAGGTTACGGCATTCGATAATGCATTCTTTACGGCAAAGTATATGGAATCGAACACTTTATGCTCATCCGAAAACTTAATTTCAAGCTTTGCGGGGTGAACATTTATATCAACAAGTCTTAAGTCAATGTCACAGAATAA
>JAZNIM010000233.1:0-10302 GCA_045577475.1 Eubacteriales bacterium
GAGGAAGACCTGAAATCCGTAGGATTTAGTCTTCCGATGAGCGGGCTGTTTTGATACTTTTCCAGAGGGAAAAGTATGACTCGCTGTCCGCAGACAGCGCCCCCCCTGCCAAACAAAAAAGTAACTTAAAAAAAAGAAAAAAGCAACTGTAAAGAGCAGCAGAAAAGTAACTTTAAAAAGTAGAAAAATCACGAATTTTGCATAAATTTTAGGCTGTATCAATTCGCTGATACAGCCTTGTTATTTGTTTATTTATTTGCTTACCGCGTCTTTAATTGCCTTGTTTACTCTGTCACGCATGTCAAGAAGATAGCTGTCTTCTCTGGGATACTTTTTGAACGTCATGTCCTTGCCGTCGCCGAGAAGTTCAAGAGTCTTTTCTCTGCCGATAAGGCTTTCGCAAAGCTTGAGTGCTCTTATATCCTGAATTGCTTCATGGAAAGCAACAAGTCTTACAGACTCAATAGGCATTCCATGTCTTCCGGGATATACCGAGAAGGCATCACCGCCTTGTCCGAAGTAATCGCCGTCGGTGCACATAAAGGGATTAATCTTGCCGTATGAATACTGGTTGTTGTAAAAATTGTATCCCCAGTGGAGAAAGCCTTCAATATTGTATTTCCACATCTGTGTTCCCATAATTCTTGTACGTGAAAGAGGCATTGCAATAAATCTGTTGGAAACTTCTTCGCACTGGCTGCAGCAGTAGTATGTCCAAAGTCCCGGTACATTGTTTTCAAGGAAAGGCTCAAGGTGGTTGTTGCCGGGAACGGGCATGTCAACCGCACCGCTTGAATACATTTCATAGCTTGACATGGCATCCATGATTTTATAGTCTTTGAGGAAATCTTTGACAATAGCTTTTGCTGAAGAGTACTGCTCGATGTGAACAGGTCTTGGTTCATCTGAAATATGGAAGTAGCATCTCTTGTCGGCTCTGTCCATGGACTTCATAAAGTCAAGGAACTGAGGTACAAAGGTCTGAAGGAACTCTGTATATTCCTTGCCAGTTGCAGCTGTTTCCCAACCGAAGATTTTCTTGTATTCGCCGTCAACGGTAGCCATAACCTTGGGACAGTGCTCTGCACCCCACTGTGTAAAGAAGTGTGCAATTTCAAAGTACTTGAAGCCAACCTTGTTACAAAGCTCAACCCATCTTCTGAGCTTGTCAAAGCCGAAGCTGTATTTTCCGTCAGTAACCGTTACGTCAATAAGCTGTGCGGTTGTTCTCTCACCGCCAACATAAGTATCAAGCGGAGGTGTGAACAGAGGTGTCAGTATCATGTTAAGACCGCGGCGTGTAGCTGCCTTCATGAAGTTTTCGATAATCTGCCAATGTCTTTCATCGAACATTTCCGTTTCGTAGTAGTCCTGTAGACAATCACAATAGAACCATTGGTCGCAGATTATTTCCTGCTCGGGAAGAAGTGCATCAATTATCTCAATTGTAAAGTCGGATGCACCGAGAAGCTTGGAGCTGTCATTGAAGTCGTAGAATTCTATTCTTACCGGATATTCGCCTGCTTGTAATTTTCCATCGGGATTTATTTCCACATACAAGGTCTGAAGTGTATTTGCAAGAGGCATGGGTGCATCAAAGTCGATGTCCTCCAGTATATCGGGGAAAAGTCCCGGCTTTGTACGAAGATACCATTCATCTCTCTTCGTGCCGTAAGCAGGCATCTGAACGGGAACATGGTTAAGACGTTTTACCGTAACATAGTCCGCAATGGGAGAAACAAGCTTGAGTCGTCCCGGCATTTTGTAGTCTACAACAACTTCATTATAAAACAAAACTTCATAATGATAGCACTCATTCTTCAAGCATGAGCCGTGTGTAAACTCTGTCTGTTCGTAAATGTTATCGTCAAGGAAAACCTTTTTAAGACCCGATACTGTCTTTATTTTCATAAAATCACTCCTTTTCGGTGTTGTCATAATTGTACCATTACAAAAAGAAAAAATCAAGAGTAATCCTGATTTTTCGCAATATTGTTTTAAAAATCACATACGCACCGCATTATTTTACGGTTTTTATGCTACAGCTCAGTAACATGGAATGTCTGATAGTTTGAATCGTGGAAGCTATGGGCACCGTTCATAGCCGTTCTGCACAGCCATATGATTTTGCCGCCCTGTGTTTCAAAGTCAACATACTGGAAACCAATCTTTTTCGGGTCTTCGCAGGAGTAGTCAAGCAGATCCTCTTTGAGAACCCATTTTTCGCAGTCCTCTGATTCCATAAGCGACAGAAGATTTCTTGCATACGGCATTTCATCACTTGTGATACGGCTGATTATGGTGTAAAACCTGTCTGTTTTTTCGCTGTGCTTTATCATAAACTTTGAG
Organism: Eubacteriales bacterium; assembly: GCA_045577475.1. Classification (GTDB taxonomy): domain Bacteria; phylum Bacillota; class Clostridia; order Oscillospirales; family CAG-382; genus UMGS1387. The sequence continues at coordinate 2,350 of JAZNIM010000233.1, forward strand.
TGATTTCCGTCAAGCCTTATAACACCGTCGAATTTTAAGGGTGCTTCGGGATTTTCGGTATTAACCTCATATCTTATAACTAACCCGTGATTTGGAGTAAGCTTTGTCATATCGTAGCGCATAATGTTGTAAAGCTTATTATTCAGCACAACCAGAGAGCCTTCGATATTGCCTGAGCTTTCGCCTTTGGGAACGCCTTCCCAGTCCTTGCTGTAACGCACAGGTTCGGAAAAGCACCAGCTGTTTGCATCAAGAAGGTCGCTGTTCTCGTCTGCGGATACAACCATTGCATCGTGCCTTGCCGCACTCCAGCTTCCCCATTCAACGGTATTCCATATTCTTCCGTTGAAATAAACCACAGGCTCAGGATTTCTGTGTATTCCGCAGGAGCCGTTTTTGCCGTTCAAGCCTCTGAAAAGAACTGTAGGCTCAGTAAAGGTTTTGCCTCCGTCGGTAGATTTTCCTATAAGCATATCGCCGTACTCTGTGGAGCAGGCAAGCATATAAAGCTCGCCCTTATGAATAAACATCTTGCCCCAGAAGCAGGGAAACAGCTCGCTGACATATTTCCACGTTTTTCCTTCGTCATCGGAACGGAAGATAAGTGTCAGATTCTGAGGATGTGAGGGTGCAAATAAATCCATTGACGCAAGCAGATATCCGTCAGGATGTCTTACAAGGCTGGGTGAGCACAAATACCGTCCCGAAAATGCATAACACTCGTCGTCGGGATGGAGGTAATTTACAACCGTTCCCACAGCATCCTTACACACGGTAAGACGCACACGGGATTTTTTCTCGCCGGATGCAACATAAAATTCATATTCCTTTTCTCTGTCAAGACCCGACACCTTAAAGGTACATTCAGCCGTTGTGCCTGCATTTATAAAATCATCTTCGCTTCCTCTTTCACGGTAGTAAAGAGTATACTCTGTGCATCCTTCGCATTTCAGCCAGTCACAGGAAAAATAACCGTCGCCGTTTGTCAGACGGCAGATGTAAATATCACCCGTATCGAAAAACAAGGGCTTATACGGAGCATAGCTCCAGCCTTTATGCTTTTTCATATACCCTTACCTCCGATAATACTTCTCAATTCATTATCAAAGTCAAACATTTTATCCATGCAAAGCTTCTGATATCCTGTCATTCGCTTTTCGTCGCTGCTGCGTGCAAACAAATCCATGCCGATGCCAACCTTATTGAGGTAATACTTTGCACTGCAAGGATAAGAATTGTTTTCGGTAAAGGCTGACATGCAAAGAGCATTTGAAAGGAAATATGCCTTTTCCTTTTGCTTTTCATAATTTTCAAACAGCCACACCAGAAGGTCGGGATGATAATTCGCCATAATTCCCGAATATCCTGCCGCCCCCTTTTCAAGGCTGTACAGAAAGGTCTGACCGTTGGCGTTGAAAAGCATCATGGATGAGTCCTTTATCATATCAAGACGTTCGGACAGCATTTCGGTGCTGCAGCAGGTATCCTTAATAAAGGTAAATCTTCCCGTATCCATGCACCACTTTATAATCCTCGGCGACAGCAATCTCTTATAAGGCATGGGACACTCGTAAATGCCAAGGGTGATGCTGTCATCAAGCTTGTTTAACATTTTTTCCGCATTCTTCAGCCACACATCGTCCCCGTCATTGTGAAGGTCAAAGCGGTTGCTTACCGTAACCACCGCATCAACCCCCGTTTGTGCCATTTCTGAAAGCTCACGGTACTGCTCATCAAAGCTTGTTGAGGTATGACCCGATGCCACAATACTTATTCTGCCGTCCGCCGCCTTCATTACCGCCTTTGCAAGAGTAATTTTTTCTTCAAGGGACAAATACGCCATTTCGCTGGACTGGCACACCGCAAAAATTCCGCTGCAGCCGTTATCAATATACCAATTTGTCAGCTTTTCAACCGCACTGTAGTCAATTTCTCCGTTTTTATAGGGAGTAATCATTGTGGGGAAAATGCCTTTGTTTATCTGCTTTATCATAATACCAACTCCTGACTTTTTTCTTCAGTATATGACAAACCCATAAAAAAGTAAATGTCAAAACAGGACAAAATTAATGTCCGATTTGACATTTTTCAATCTATTCTTTTAGAGAATATCTGTACTTGCCCGGAGGCATGCCCTCATGCTTTTTGAAGAACTTACTCATTGAGTAGCCGTCGGAAAATCCCGTCTGTTTTGCTATTTCGTCAAGGCTAAGGCTGTCATCCGACAAAAGCTCTCGGATTTTTTCAAGCTTCAGCGAGGTTTCAAGCTCTTTAAGAGTGACGCCAAACTCCTTTTCGCATATTCTTGTTATCTGTCTTGCACTCATAAAAAACTGTGCCGCAATATCCGACACCGACATGGAAGCTGCAAGATTACTTTTAATAAAGCTCATTATTTCCTTAGCCTCAAGGGATGAGCTTTTTATACTTCTTTCGCCGTCGGAAATTGAAGTTCCCTCACGTACCAGCATACAAAGAATACAGTAAAGCTGTGCCTTGATTATTCCGCAAGCCTCAAACTCCGTACTGTCGGCATTATCCATAATTATCTCAATTGCATCAAGAATTTTTCCGTCTGCTTTTGAAGGTTCGCCTTTAAAGCAATCCGGTGCAAGGCTTTGGGATATTTTTTCATCCCGTATCTTAAAGCCCCATATGAACTTTTCAAAATCGTCACTTGCCTCGATTATTGTGTGCTTTTTATCGGGAGGCAGAAGGATGTAAGTGCCGGGTGTTATCGTACACTTTTTGCCCGAAACATCAAAAAGGCACTGTCCTTTTAGGCAAAGCTGAAGCTCAAAAAAGGAGTGGCTGTGCTGCTTCAGATTCCATTTATCGTATTTGCTGAAGGCAATTCTGCACCAATAGCTGAGAAAGTCAATGCTTTCACGGGGAGCATTGATATTAAGACTGCTGAGCTTTCTTGACTTTTGAAAGCGTATATCGGGCATTGGTTCTCCTCCTTTTTCCGGTATATAAGCTGATATTCCCCGCTTATCTGTAAAAATTTTCGTTGACGCCGTAGATGTCAAAATTTTCACTTATTACTTTAATCCATTTTATTGCTTAAATGTTTTTGTCCCCTTACATTATTTTAACTACATTTTACTCGCCAATCAGCAAAATTGCAATAGCTTTTTGTAAAAGGTACTTAATATCAGACAATAATTTCAGTATGCACAACACATCGAACTGTTACGCTAAAACAAAAAGAAAGAAGCCGCCAAAAAGCAGCTTCCCTCAAATTATTTTTATCAATAGTCTTACATTTCAACAGCAGGCTTGCTTTCGTATTCAGCCTTGAGCTTCTTGTAAACATTAGCATAAGTTGTGTTCATGTAAGGAACAACCCAGATTGCAGCAATACCGCAAGTAAAGGAAATAAGAAGCATCCAACCGATGAAGGAAAGACCGAGAACAAACAAGTCCATCTTGTGGCCATTTGTCATTTCCTTGGATTTCTTGATTGCTTCAAGAGCACCCATTCCGGGGTTATCTGCAAGGATGTACATTGACATGCTGTATGCAAATGACTTAACAATACCGGGGATATAGAAGAGCAAGGACCAGAGAAATGTAAAGAGACCTACAAAGAACTGAACCTTGAATGCACCCCAGAAATCACTGTATCCTGTGAAAGCATCACCTGCTTCAACATCATTGCCTGCTGCAATGCTGAGATAAATCTTTACCATACTGAACGCCAAAGGAGCTGAAACAAAGATTGTAACTGCGATAGAACCAACAACGGGAATAAATGCACCTAACACGTTACCAATCACTGTCACCACCGCAATAATCAAGGTAATTACAAATAATGTACCTATCTTACCTTTAATTTGTTCTTTTGCCATTGCTTTTAATTCTGCTCTGTTCATAAAAACACCTCCAAATATTTATTTTATGAACATATAATATCACTTTTGTCGAAATTTGTCAATAGTTTTGAGATGTTTTGTCAAAAAACCCGCAAAAAAATCTCGTTATTCAGTATTTTTATTCAAAAATTATCTAAAAAGCCATTCATAGCAGTCCTTGATGTGAGGCATGCCGTCCTTATACCAGCTTATATCCTCAACCTCTTTTCCCTCCATTCCGTCCATGAATGCTCTGCAGGACACCCATGTGGTTTCCATAATGCCGAGAATGTTTCCGCCGTCGTGCTCCTTTGCATAATCAAGAAACAGCTTTGCATTCTCCTTCACGTTGAAGGGAGAGAGATAAATCTTCATGCCTGCCTTTGCAAATACTTCAACCGATGCAAACGCAGGCCAGTTGTGATAGTGCCAATCGGTGATAATTATGTCCTTATCTATCGTTTCCATTGCCGTCCAGGTGCCGTTCTGACTTGCATCCCAGGGACCGTGGTGAACTTCGTAGCTGTTGAGCAGTCTGTCGCCCCACATCATGGTCTTTATGCCCTTGCTCTTTAAGTGTGCCGACAGCTTATTTACCCAGGTTGCAAATATTTCACCGTTGTCCTTGCCTTTGCATCTTGGACACATGCCGATATCAAACACCTCGTCCATGCCGATGTGGAAGGTAGTACATTCAAAGGCATCCGCAACCTCATCCATAAGTGAAAGAACAACAGGAAGGACGTCGGGATGATTGGGACAAAGGCTTCTGCTGTATTCGGGGTCGTCAATGTCAGGGGTTTCGTCAAATTCGGGATGACCTCTGAGAAGTCCGTCGTTCACCTTTTCACCCTGAACGCACTGATGCCCCAGAAGATTCATGTCGGGAATAAGGTCAATTCCGTGTTTTTTGCAAACGGCAACTATTTTCTTGACATCCTCTTTTGATAAAGGATAGTCCCCTCTGCATTCGGGATGTTCTTCAAACATAAAGTTATATCTGATTATAAGAACTATTGTATCAATCCTGTCGGGGACAAGGGTGTTTTGGATAAAATTGCAAAATCTGTCGACATCCTGCGGTTCGGGTGCAAACACGCACAAACCTCTTGATTTCCATGGATAATTGCTCATAGCACAGTTTTCCCCTTTCAATCAAATCATCGAGGGAATTTCAGAGAAATTCCAACCTCAATTATTCATTATTAATTATTAATTCAGTTTGTTGAAAAAGAATGTTTTATGTCACGCTCAAGGAAAACCCCCGGCGAGGGTTTTCCTCTTTTTCGTCCTTTTGGGGACGAAAAATTCACCTTTCCTGCGCTTTATGAAGCACAAGGAATTTCGCTGTCTGCGGACAGCGACCAAAGACTCTGTCTTTGGAAACTGAAAGCCTTTGAAAAGGCTTGACCTAAACTTTCATAAAGGGTTTTGCGACAGACTGTATTAATTATTAATTATTAATTATTTTCTGCTCTGCAAAAATTCCTCTCTCTGCTTTCTTCCTCTTGCAAACAAATCGTCCATAAGCTCGATTTCAAATTCCTTTGCCATCTGCAATGCGCTTATTTCAGGATGAAGGCTTGTTATGAGAAAAGGACCGAGACCCCGTGGAATCTGAATGTCAACATACTTTCCGTACTTCGCCTTCAAATCCTGCTTTTTCTGCCAGTTGTAGTCAAGGTGAGCTACGGCATAGTCGAGATTTATGTCTGCTGAAACGTAGGCGGTGTATGGATTTGACTGTGCAACATATTCGCCTAATGGATTTATTATGTAGCTTTGACGCTGCTGAACACTTGCGGCAAAATAGCATCTGTTGGTGTACGCCCAGTTTCTTGCAACGTATCCGCCGTGGTACATTGAAGAAAAGCAAAGCAGTTCGGGTTTCAGTTTTATGTACTTTTCCCGTAACTCATCAAAGTTCAGGTCATAACAGATTACACCGCCAAGCTTTCCTATATCCATTTGGATAAGCTTCGGGTCATCGCCGAAGGCAATGTTTGACTCGGTATGCTCCTCCCACACAAGGTGATTTTTGTCGTAAATACCTTTTTCTTTTCCGTCACGTCCTACGAACATCTGGCGGTTTCTCATATAGCCGTCACCGCCGTCCATTACTGCGGAAAATACGATGTTTACGTTATTTTCTTTTGCAAGATGCTTTACTCTGTCGTAAACAATGTTTCCTCTTTCCTTGTAATACTCGTTGTTATCATACCGTGAAATACCGCAAAATCTGTCGTAAACCTCGGGAAGCACGATAAGGTCAGGCCGTTCAACAAGAGTTCCCGCAATCTGCCTTTCAATAAAGTCTGCCGCCTGATGCGCCATTGCCTTAAAATCCCGTCCTCCGCCGTAGACCATATGGTTTTCGGCTGTGCACACAACTCTTATCTGTCTTGACATGGTTATTCCTCCGTGTTGTTTTCAAGTGTAAAAACCTTGAATTTGCCGTCCTTTGCGGCACTTATAAATTCCTCCACGCTGTTTATCGGCTCATTACTCTCAACGCCTGCAAGCCTTGGCAATTTGCCTGCACAGTGGTTGTCGCTTCCGCCGAAATGCAAAAGTCCGTAGCTGTCGGCATAGTGGTGTGCCAAGTCATTTTCAAACCCGTTACGGCAGGCGTTGATTACCTCAACACCCTGAACGTGTCTTGGAAACAGCCTTATGTGGTCAATAAAATGGTCTTCTCTGAAGGGATGTGCATGGACAATAAAACCGCCGTTGTCTGCTATAAAATTAAACTTTTCGGTGTATTGCATCGTGAGCACTTCGGGATTTTGTATATACCATTCTTTTGAAAGACCGTACACAAGAAAATGCGAGCCTTTTGCACCCATTTCAACACCGGGAAACACCTTAATACCGCCGATTTTCTCAGCGTGCTCCAGTGCCCTCTCATAGTCGGAAAAGTACAGGTTTAGCATTTCTTCCCAAGGAAGATTTCTGTCAATTTTGGTGTTTCCGTCAAAAAAGTGGTTGGTTATAAATATGCCGTCATAGCCGAGGCTTTTGTAAAAATCCACATTTTCTTCGGGTGTTGCCTTTGCACAGGCACTCACCGGTGATGTGTGAAGGTGGGTTTCGTATTTATACATGTTTTCTCCTTAATTCTCAAAGCAGTCGTATTTTTCAAGTATGTATTTTCCTGCCGCATACATGACCTTTTCCATTTCTCTCACAAGCACAAGAGGTACGTGGTCAAGTCTGTCATCCCTCGGAAAATCCCGTCTGTTGCCGTGCCAGTACTGCTTTGGTCTTAGTGACGAGCTGCACTCTAAGGTGAACGGTCCCCCAAAGCCGACGTCAAAAAGTGCCGTCATTACTTCGCCGCTGTTCATTGTACCAAGAAACGGAATCATGTGCTCGTCTGCTTTTCCTCGGTTATCGTTGAAGTGAATGGCATACAGCTCATCGCCGAGATTCATTATTTCCTGATACTGACTGCCCTCACAGTTGGCATGTCCCGTATCCCAGCAGGCATGGAAAAGAGGATGATTTACGTATTTGCAGAATTCTCTCATATCTCCGCCTGTTATAAGATAGTACCAGGACGGCATATTCGCCTTTGTGGTGTTTTCGCATAGAAGATTTACACCCGTTTTTTCCATAACGGGAAAAAGTGCACTGTAGAACCTTTTGTTTTCCTCAAACCAAATCTTCTTATCCGCAACGTTCTTATCGTAGCCTGCATGGCACACAAGGTTAGGTATACCCAAAACGCCGCAGACCTCAAGTGCTCTTGCGGTCTTGGCTACCGCATCCTCAAAGCCCTTTTGTCCTGCCATGTTATTGGTATCTGGAGAGTGTGCCTGAAGAAAGTCAACACCTAATTTTTCCGTTTCATTCTTCAGGTTAAACGCTGCCTTTTCCCAGTTGTCACTGAAAAAAGCGTCCCCGTCAAGAGGTTTATACATATTCAAATCAAAGTGCTTAAAGCCTGCCTCCAAGCCGTATTTTACACTCTGAAGATAGTCATTTTTTGTATATGCGTCAAAATCGCATGTTGTGGTTACAAGCTTCATATATTTCTACACCCTCTATTTTATATTCCCCCGTTAAACCGACAGAAACCTATCAAACACAATTT
>JAZNIM010000234.1:0-1532 GCA_045577475.1 Eubacteriales bacterium
CGCCGATGCGGTAAGGCTTTTCGGAGATTATCTTTGCACCCTCCACTGCCACGACAATCCCGGAACTTATGATAATCACTACATGCCCTATTTCGGCAACATCGACTGGAAGGAATTTTACAAGGCTCTTTGTGAAATCGGCTTTGACGGAGTATTCTCTCTTGAATGTTTACCGCCAAACAGTCTTTCCGATGAAATGTATGACTACATGAGCGAAGGACTTTTCAGAATTGCAAAGGAAATTGTAAGCGGAAAGTAGATGTATTAAACCGCATAAATATTAAAAGGATGCAGCATTACGGTGTCTTAAACCGTTTTGCTGCATCCCCTTTTTCTTTTTGATAAGCTTATGGGTTACACCACCAGACTGTAAGCTCCTGCCTCATATTCCTTACGGCTTCCGTCGGGAAGAATAAGAGTTATCGGAACTTCTGCTTCAAAGCTGTAATGAACACCGTCTTTTTCAAATTTCCATGCAGAACGGATATTTCCGTTTTTGGATTTAAAGGTGACATCAAAATCCCCTATTTCCTTTATAAATACAGGCTTCAATACAAGCTTTTTAAACCCCGGCTCGCTTTCAAGATACCTTATTCCGCCAAGACATTCATAAAACCAGCTTGCAATACTGCCAAGGGAAAAATGGTTCATGCTGGCATTAAGGTGGGATTCAAGTCCGTACCAGGTTTCGGTAAAAGTTGTAGCTCCCGTTGACAAAGTATACCGCCATGACGGGTATTTGTCATTGTTAATCAGGAAAAACGCCGCATCATTATGTCCGTAATCACTCAGCACACGCAGAATATATTTACAGCCAATAATGCCTGCGTTTATACACCTGTCACGGTACAGGACGTAATCAGCCAAGGTTGCAGCTATCCCACAATCCTCACCCTCAGGATACAGTCCGAAAGCAAGAGGAAGTACAAGTCCTGTCTGCATGTGAGGTGCAAAATCCTTTTCTGACGGGATATAATACCGCTTTATAAATTCTGCTTTTGCCATATCAAACAATCTGCCAAAGCGGCGGCTATCCATAGCTTTATCCAGTATTTCACACACTTCTCTCATACTGTCAAGCATGTGGCAATGATAGGCATGTGCGAAAAACTTCGGATTAATGTTATCAGCTATGTCGTCGCTTCCCGGCATCAAATGGTCATTGAAGGGAGAGTTGGGATTTGACGGAAGTATTTCGTTTTCGTCATATCTGTTTTCAAACAGCCTCATCATGTTGTCAAAGCATGCTTCAAGAATACTTTTATCGCCGTAAAAGCGGTAAAGTGTGAGAGGCAGAATGTATGCCTCATCTCCCCAGCCGTACCGCTCGGTACACATCTTTCTTCCCGCATGTGACCAACGTGAAAACAGCCTTTCTCCATCCTCAAAGAAGAACGCCGTGGGACAAAACACCTGCAAGTCACCCGTCCAGTAATTCTTTTCACGGGTAGGACAATCCATTGCACCGTTGAGAAGATTGCTGTCAAAGGTATGTCGGCTTGTGTCATGGATAAGCATTGCAGGTGCGTAGC
>JAZNIM010000235.1:0-35780 GCA_045577475.1 Eubacteriales bacterium
CTGAGGCTGCACAGAATCTTCACTGCCATTTTTCCAAGATTGAGTATACACAGGGCGGCGAAAAACGTCATCTTACCTTTGAGGATACAACCTTTGGACCTGAGTATGAACCGCTCATGAAGGCGGTTATGGATTTAGGTGTCACACCTACCTTCATATGTGAGTCAGACGGCACTCAGGCAGAGGATGCTCTCAGCATGAAGCGTTATTTTGAATCAATCGGAGGCTGAAAAGATGAAGGAGAATATAAAAAAGCTTTGCGAGAAGGTCAGCGAAAAGGCGAATGCAATGCTTTTGACCTCACCCGTTAACAGGCGGTATATTACAGGCTTTAATTCCTCCGACGGCTTTGTTGTTGTGCGTGACGGTAAAATCACATATATGACAGACTCCCGATATTACGAGTCGGCGTGTATAAAGCAAAAGGAAGGTAAAATTGACGGCGGCATTGAAATTGTCCGACAGGGAAAGGCAATGCTCCAGCTTAAAGAAATGCTTGAGGGCTGTCATACAGTGCTGTTTGAGGATAAGAGTCTTAGCTACGACAGATATCTTCATTACAGCAAGGTCTTTGATTTTGCAAAGCTTGAATCGGGCGGCTCTGACATTATGTACTCCTGCCGTGCAATCAAAACACCTGAGGAAATCGAGAAAATCAAAAGGGCACAGAGTATTACCGACGAAACCTTCAGCTACATTGTAAGCTTCATAAGCGATAACATCGGAAAGAAGGATTTTACAGAAAAAGCACTTCAGCTTGAAATGGATTATCACATGCTGAAAAGCGGTGCTGACGGTCTTGCTTTTAATACTATAGCGGTGTCGGGAAGTAAATCTTCCCTTCCTCACGGCGTGCCTGAGAATATTCCCGTTGCAAAGGGATTTCTTACCATGGATTTTGGCGCAAGATATGACGGCTATTGTTCGGATATGACAAGAACGGTGTGCATCGGACATCCGACAGAGGAAATGAAAAAGGTGTATGACACAACGCTTGCGGCACAAAAAAAGGCACTTGAAGCGATACACGGCGGTATTCTGTCGGGTGAAGCTGACAAAGCAGCAAGGGATGTTATAAACGGAGCAGGTTTTGAGGGTGCATTCGGTCATTCTCTTGGGCATTCTTTGGGACTTGAAATTCATGAGCCTCCGAATTTTGCACCCGGTGCAAGCTATGCGGTTGACAGCGGTGTGGTTATTTCTGTCGAACCCGGTATATACCTTGAAGGAAAATTCGGGGTGCGGATTGAGGACATTGTGTGCCTTACTGATGACGGATGCGACAACCTTACCCACAGTTCAAAGGAGCTAATTGTGCTTTGATGGGATTTTTTTGGCGTAAAATCATACTTTTTTATAAAAACCACTTGAAATGTGGGAATTTGTGTGGTATAATTACAGAGTAAATTTATGCAGAAATGCTAATAATATTTTTGGAGGAATAAACAAATGGTTACAGCAGGCGATTTCAGAAACGGCGTTACCTTTGATATGGAAGGCAGCGTTATGCAGATAATTGAATTCCAGCACGTTAAGCCCGGTAAGGGTGCGGCTTTCGTAAGAACAAAGCTCAGAAACGTTGTTACAGGCTCAGTTATTGAAAAGACATTCAACCCTACAGATAAGTATCCTCTCGCAGTTGTTGAGAGAAAGGATATGCAGTATCTTTATACAGACGGCGAGCTTTACTACTTCATGGATATGGAAAGCTACGAACAGACTCCTATCGACTCCGCCAAGCTGGGTGATGCTTTCAAGTTCGTTAAGGAAGAAATGATGTGTAAGGTTGTTTCCTACAAGGGAACGGTTATCTCCGTTGAACCTCCCATGTTCGTTGAACTTGAGGTTACCGAAACAGAACCCGGCTTCAAGGGTGATACAGCTCAGGGTGCTACAAAGCCCGCTACTCTTGAAACAGGTGCAACTATCAAGGTGCCCCTCTTCATTAACATAGGTGATGTTCTCAAAATCGATACCAGAACAGGCGAATACCTCGAAAGAGCATAACTTACTTTCTCTTTGCTGAAAAGAGAAAGCCCTTACAAAAACTAACTATTAATCGAAAGAGAGGTTAGAATTATGGAAATCAAGAACAAGGTAGCTCACCTTAAAGGACTTATGGAAGGCATGGAATTTGATGCATCCACAAAGGAAGGCAAGGTTATCTCAGCGATTGTTGACATACTGGATGACATGGCTGACGAAATTGAGCTTATTTATGACGATGTAGATTCTCTCTATGAATACTGCGATGAGCTTGACGCAGACCTCGGCGATGTAGAAAGCGAGCTTTTTGAAGACGACGACTACGACTACTATGACGACGACGAGGACTGGGGTGAGTGTGAGGATTGTGACGCAGATGACTGTGCTAACTGTCCTTCACTTGCTAAGGAAGACAAGTAAATCTCAAACAGATTAAAGGTACGGTTTTTGCCGTACCTTTTTTGTGCAAAAATACCTGCGGCATAGCACCGCAGGCTTTTCGTTTATTTGGATGTAATTCTGTAAGTCTTTATCTCAAAAGGAGTAAAGCCAATGTCAAATTCGCAAGCATTTCCGAGGTTTTCCATATGTTTTTCAATAGGCGAAACCTCCGTTACACTTGCACTTTCGGGAAGAATGAGCTTCACGCTTCCGCTTGTGCCGTAAGGCTCGTACATACGAACAATAATTCCGTTGCCGTCCTCGGCAGGCTTTACGCAGTCAATAATCATGCTGTCATCGGACAGCGAGATAATCGGCTTGATGTCAGCCTTTCCATTAAAGGCAACCATGGGAGAGTTGAAAAGATATGCTTCCTTTGCAACATTACCGCCGTAAATGCCGCCTGCGTGGGGGAGGAAGGAATACGCATATTCATGCATGCCTGTATCAAGGAACTTTGAAGGATATTCGGTGTTTCTGAACAGTGTCATTGTAATTTCACCGTCAAGTGCATTGTGACCGTACTTACAGTCGTTGATAACTGCCGCACCTCTCTTTTCGTCGGACAAATCCACAAAGCGGTGGGCGGCATATTCGTGCTTCCATCTTTCGCCGGGGGTGTTTGGATGGGTTGTACGCTTGCAGATACCGTAGGCAATTTCATAGGATGCCTGAGGTGCGTTTATTGTTGTGGGGAAGGTAACCTGCATAAGCCTGTACTTCTCCTGCCAGTCGATGTGACATAAGAAGTCAACCTTTTTAAGCTTTGAATAAATTATAATGTCCTGAGTAACAGTCGTTCTTTCACCCTTCTTGGTGATGCGTACAACAGCTCTTTCTTCGTTGTTTTCAATTATTTCGGCACTGTTTTCCCACTTCATGTCAACGGGACGTAATTTAAAATCTCTGTCAATGTTCCATGCATCCTCACGTTCGGGGCCGTCACGGTAAACACGGTAACAGTTAAGTCCGTCGCCCGTGGAATATGTAACTTTTTCGCACTTGTCAAAGAAGCTGTGAAGTGTTCCGTCAGTGTGTATATCAAAGCTGAAGAAGGGAGTTTCTGCATGATAGCCGTCGCTGCCGCTTGTGAGAACAACTGCGTTTTGTGTTTCGGCTTTTTGAGCTTTTTTAAACACCTTTGCTTCAAAACCGCCGATATCACTTGCAAGGAACATAAAACCGCCCCTGCCGTCGGGTACAACATTTGACACATTTTTGCCGTCGGTTAAAGCGGCACCTTCAAATTTTGCATCAACGCTTACATAGGCTGAGCAAGTAAATGAGTTGGGATTGAATACGGTAACAGAACTGTCATCTGAAGCAGGCTTGAACACCTTGCTTACAAGATTGTCCTGCATCTTGTCTGTGAAGTCAAACAGCTCACCGTACATTTTGTCTGTGTCCTCGTAAACTGCATTGATAGAGCTTCCGGGGAGCACATCGTGGAATTGCATGAGAAGCAAATCCTTCCAGTTCTTGACGATTTGCTTGTATTCATCACTGTTTACATCAAGTCCTGCCATACAGGCAAGAAGCTCAAGACGGCGAAGTGTCATTTCTCCGTATCTGTTGGCACGCTTGTTTTTGGCAATTGTAGTATAAGTACCCTGATGAGTTTCTACGCAAAGTTCGCCTTTCCATACGGGAAGCAGGTCTGCCTTCTTTTCAAGGTCTGCATAGTATTCCGGAACGGTGGTAAGGTTGATTTTGGGAAGTCCGGGGATTTCCTTTAGCTTTCTGTAGGAGGAAAGCATAAACTCGGAAGCTCCGCCGCCTCCGTCACCGAAGCCGTAAGGCATAAGAACTTTGTCGTGAAGTGCCTTTTGCTTGTTTTTTTCACTTGCGTGTATTAACTGCTCAGCCTTAATCTGACCGTTGTAGTAGCCTTTGAGGTCGGGTATGGAGGAGGTGATTTTTGTTCCGTCAATTCCTTCCCATTCAAATACACTGTAAGGAAATTCAATAGCCGCCTGCCAGCGAACCTTTGTGGTAAAGAAGCTGTTCGTGCCGCACTTTTTAAAAATCTGCGGAAGGCTTGCAGGGAAGCCGAAGGAGTCGGGAATCCAGCAAACGTCGCTTGTTGTGCCGAATTCCTTGTTGAAGAACTGATGACCGTATAAGAATTCTCTTACCAATGCTTCACCGCCCGATATGTTAAGATCGCCTTCAACCCACATAGGACCGAGAAGAAGCCACTGTCCTTCCTTGTGCTTCTGCTTTATTTGTTCAAACACATCCGGATAGCTTTCCTTGATGTAGTTGTAGACACTTGGCTGAGAGAATCCGAACTTGAATTCGGGGTATCTTTCCATAAGACGCATCTGGATAAGAGCACTTCTTGAAGCCTTGCGTATAGTGTCCTTGAACTGCCACAGCCAGGCGGTGTCAATATGAGTTGATGCAACAAGGTCAACCTCGCCCATATCGTTGTCGCAGCCGATTTTCTTTAAGCCTTCTTTCAGCTCTTCATAAAGCTCTGCAATATTGTCACGGTATTCTTCACCTGTAAGCGACTGGTCACAGCCGTTGATAAGATGAACGATAAGGTCATAGAGCTTATCCTTTTTATACTGGTTTTTTGTAAAGTTATAAACGTCCCATATAAGTTTTATGCTTTCCTGAAAGTCAAACATAAGCTGGTCGGCAATTATCCATTTTGCACTGTGAAGAGGACGTGTATCAAAATCGCCTCGTGCATGATGGCTGGCAAAAACTTCAATTTCAATGGTTGTTTCCTTACCGTAACATTCTTCGGGAAGGTCTATTCTTGTTCTTAACACGCTTGAATTGATACCGCCGTAGTTTTTACCGTTGACTTTAACGATAGCTTCACAGCCATTTGCGGTGTCAATGTTTAAGTATGCAAACTGACCTTCCTTGGGAGCTTCGGGAACAAAAGTCATTCTTGCTAAAAATGTATCTGCAGTGTTGAATATAATACCGCTTTTGTATTCCTGCCAGTTGTCGGGCATTTCATACTTGTCCTGCTCTACATATTTCCCTATTTTATACTCCCACTTTCCTGCATCTGTGCTTTTGACAAACGCATGGGAAGTGAACATATCAAGGTTTCGCGTTATTGTTGCAAGTACCATGGTGGTTTCCTCCGTCGGTTATAATAAAACTTAAAAGAATTTTTTGTATAGCTCTGTAATTTCTTCTCTTGTTGCAGTACCTGTTGTTGCGATTTTTTGAATTGTAACACCTGAGGCAAGTCCTGCAATCTCGGCTGCCTCAAAAGGCTTTGCACCTGCCGCAATACAGCATGAGAAGGCAGAAATTGACGAGTCACCTGCACCGCAGATGTCAATGGGACCTTCAATTTTAAGTGCGGGAGTTTCTGTAATGTCGCCTGTTTTTGCACTTATGTAAAGACTGCCCTTTTCTCCTCTTGTTAAAAGAACGTCTGCACCCGTTGCAGCAGAGAGTGCCTTGCCAAGCTCAGTGTCGTTTTCGGGAATATCAAGTCCAAGCTTGTTAAGGGCATATCTGCACTCGTCCTCGTTGGGCTTGAGGATGCCGTTTTTCAGGTTGTAAAATCCTACTCTGTAGCGGCTGTCAACAATGACACGTGTATTCAAGGAGCAGATTTCGTCAAGCACCTTTTGTGTAATAATACCGTTTACAAACTGGTCTGCAACACAGAGAATGTCTACCTTTGTGTCAATTTCGTCAAGCCAGGAGAGAATTTTTTCTTCGCTCTTTTCGCTTATTTTGTCTGTTCTCGTAAAGTCAAGTCTTGGGTCTTCATATATAACGTCCGAGATACCCATTCTCATCGGCTTGCAGTAGGCATAGGAAAATGTGCCTTCTTCAACAAAAAGTCCGCTTGTGTCTGCACCGATTTCGCAGAGTTTTTTCTTTAGAATGTCGCCTCTCCAGTCGTCGCCGCATACACCGCAAACGTACAATTCTTTGGGCTTTAATGCTGCAACATTTGCAACCACGTTTCCGCCTGCACCAAGACTCATAATTTCTCTGACGACAGGCAGGGGATAGTGGGGAGTTTCACGGGAAAGCTCGCTTTTTTTCATGTCGGCGTACCAGTAAATGTCAAGAGCAAGGTCGCCGATAATGGCAATTCTTACGCCGTCAAGCTTTGAAAGGTCGAACATTACTTAATACCTCCGATTTTGCTGAGCTTGTCGTAAAGGGTGGGAATTGTAACCTGATGGTCGCCCACAAAGTGCATGCCCCAGCCGCCACGGGAAACGGGACGGTTTACGATGTTCTTTCTGGGACGGTAGTAATAATCGGGGTCCTCGTAGCCGATTTTCTTTCTGAAGTCGCCTAATGGCTTTAAGTCAAAGTTTGCGGTTGTGATGTTGAAGTTTGAATTGCCGAGGTTTCTTGCAATGGAAAGAGCCTTTAAGAACACCTCAGCACCGATAACGGCAGAGCCAAAGTTGAGGAAGACGCCTTCGTCCATCTGAGAAATGCTGTAGCAGTAACGCTTGAAGTCAACACCCGAGCAGTAGCCGATGTTAGCCATTTCGCATTCGGGTGACTGGTGGATAATATCAGTACCCAAAGCAATGTGGTATGTTGCGGGAATGTCAAGATTTTGCATGTTCCAGAAAACGCAGTCCTCCTTGTGTGGGAAAAGCTCGGGATGAGAGTTAACATATTCATAAAGGGACTCGCCGTAGCCGTAGCCCTTCTTTGCACCTTCATTTATGGCAGTGTTCATGTTGTGAAGTGTTTCCTGCCACATGCCGAAGGAGCCGTCCTCAATGGCGGTGGGAACGTGCTCGCTTGTACCGCCCAGCATTGCAAGCTCAAAGTCGTGGATTGAGCAAGCGCCGTTGCCTGCAAAATGAGTAATCCAGCCGTCTTTTGCAAGCTGAATGAGGTATCTTGAAAGACCGCACTTGATAACGTGTGCACCTATGCTGACAATAACCTCTTTGCCGTTCTTTCTTGCCTTTACAATCTTTTCAACAAGCTCGTCAAAGCCCTCGTGTACAAATTCTTCTGTTTTTGTAACACCTGGAGTCATAATGTTTTCTGTTGTAACAAGGTTATGTCTGTCTTTGGCTGAATAAAGTGTAAGTCCTGAAAAATCAAGAGCCTTTGTTCTTCTTAAATCCATGATAAAATCTCCTTTACATTGGCAAAATGGGGAATAATTGCGTGTGCACCTGCGTTTTCAAGTCTTCTGTACTTGTCGGCGTTCATTTCGTCACTGTCACAGCCGGGAATGTCCATGCTGGCAATGCCAAGGGTGAGAGCACCTGCTTCTCTGCCAAGTGCAATTTCAACCTTGCCGTCACCTACAACAAGCAGCTTTTTGCCCGGCTTTACAAGTCTTCTGAGAACTGCTTCCTTTGAGCAGTCGTCTGTGCCTCTTTCAGCTCCTGCAATTTCCGTAAAGTAGCCGTCAAGACCGAGAACAGCCGCTTCTGCCTTTACGTCAACTGTGTCAGTACCGCTTGCAGCGTACATGGTAACGCCCATTTTCTTAAGCTCTTCCAAAAACTCTTTGCCGCCGGGAACAAGATAGTGCTCGGCTTTTTCTTCTCCGTCAAGTATTGCCTGTCTGCGTCTGCCTACCTCTATCATAAGACGGCGGTTGTATTCGTCCTTGTATTCCCATTCGTCAAGAGCCTTTCCGCCTCTTTTTGTGATTTCTTCCTTTAACCAACGCATCTGGAAAATAGTCTGAATACCTGTTGATTCGTCTATGTACTTTCTTACAAGCTGTGTAACCTCGTCCTTGTCACCGGGAATAAGCTCTACCATTAAAGGCTCCATAACCTTTTCCCAGCCTGCTCTAAGGCTTGAAAGCGTGCCGTCAAAGTCAAAAACCGCAGCATCAAGAGTTACAAGCTTTTCGTGTTCGTATAAAATCTTCATATTATCGTTTCCTTTCGTTGTATACAAATATTAACCGAAGCAGATTGCATATCCTACTGTTTTGCTGCCGCCCTTTTCAAGACGGAACATATCGCTTCTGTCGGAAAAATCATCTGTCACACCGTCATAAGAGGGAAGACCGCACCAAGGCTCAATGCAAACGTAGGGGGCGTCGGTTTTCGGCATGTGCCACAGACCGAGATATGGCATGTCTGCAAAGTACATTGTAACAAATCTGTCTGTCAGCTTTGACTTAAGGCTTACCTTTTTGCCTGCTCTTGACATGAAAATTGCATCATTGTCAAACATGTCGTGGTGAAGGGGGAGCTTGTAGCCTTCAGAAAGCTTGAGAGCCGTCTTTTGACCTGTCTGATAGCAGGTCGGAGTGAAAAGCATGTGGTCGGGACACGTGCCTTCCTCGAATTCAATGTAGTAGTCGGAAAAGCTGCCCTTGCCGTCAAGAGGCACATTGAATGCCGGGTGAGCACCGGGTGCAAAGGGGAGAATGTCATCGCCTGTGTTTTTGACGGAAATTTCGGAATAAAGGTTGTTTTCTTCAAGATAGTAGGAAATCTCAATCTCAAACATAAAGGGATACTGCTTTAAGCTATCCTCGTTTGCACTGAAAGCAAATACAATACGGTCGTCGGATTTTTCCTTGACATCCATCACGGTCTTTCGTATAAAGCCGTGGTTTTCCATGGCATATTCCTTGCCTTTATATGTGTATTTGAAGCCGAAAAGTCTTCCGCACACGGGGAACATGATAGGTGCACAGCCTGCCCAATATTTTTCATCCCTCTGCCAGATATATTCGCATCCGTCCTTCTTTACCGAGAAAATTTCCGCACCGATATCTGATATTTCTACTGTCAGGGTGTTGTTTTTTAAGGTATGAAGCATAATAAGTCCTCCATTAAAATGTGTTTGTTAAACCGATTAACTTAGTATGCTATAATTATATAGTAAACAAAGAGTTTTGTCAATGGTTTTAAAGAAAAAGTAAGGGAGAATATTATGCTTTTTTTATTATGCAGTTTAAATTCAGCTTTATGTACGAGATACTGAGGCTTCAAAGATATATAAATGCAACGAAAAAAACCACCTCTTTGCATGAAGTGGTTCTGTTATGAAATCAATTATAAAAGCGGTTTTAAATAATATCTGCTCTCAGCCTTTCCTTTGACGCATCGAATTCTGTTGAGAAACAGATGCATAATTCCTCACAGATTGCTTTTTCGGTAAGGGAAAGATAGTGAGCTTCAGCCTGACGCAGCTTTTTGCCGATTTCGTCACATGCCTTTTGCCTGCATAAAAGCTCTCTGAATACCGTAAGAAGACTGTTGAAGGAATTGTCTGACAACATGTGCTTGTAATGCTCGGCAATAATCTGAGGTTGTCTTGCGGTAAAGGGTACAATTTCCTTGCATTTTACATTTTCAATATTGCTTTCGTATTCATCACGGGTAATAACCGAACGAAGCAGACTTTCAGAGTCGCAGGGAACAAAAACCGTTTCCTTTGCATTGGAAAACACATGGGACAGCTTGTAGTATAAAATACCGCTACCGGCAGCAAAGATCGGCGTTTCTACCGCTTCAACCTCGTATACGCCGCCGTGTTTGTATATAACCTTGCTTCCCACGCTTAACATAGTAAATCTCCCCCAATTTGTGCTAAGAATATTATACCATATTGAGGTAAAAATTTCAAAGGCAAAAGTGCACAAAAATTATGCAGTTTGGAGAGGATATTCTGCATATATTAGTGCTTTTGGGTTGATTGATCTACCGAATTTTTAAGACATTCGCAGAAGGTGTCGACGGTAAGGCTGTTAGAAAAGACTGTTTTTTTGAATATATATGTGTTTCTGAAGTTTTGCCCCACGCTGTACAGCCTTACGTTTTCGTCAAACTGTCCCTGCCATGAAACAGAAGGGACAAATGCTACACCAAGCCCCATTGAAACGTATTTTCTGATGTAAAACGGGTCGTCTGTGACGATGGTAATATTCGGCTCAAATCCGAAGCCGTGGCAAATGCTGACGGTGTGCCTGTAAAGGCTGGAGGAGGGGGGCATCGTTATATAGCGAAGCTTTTTAAGTTGAGAAACAAGCTTTTCTTTGCTTTCAATTTCAAGCGATGTACCGTCTGAAACCGCAAGGAGAATTTCCTCCTCTGTAAGCAGATCTTTGGTATATCCGTCATAGCCTGCCAATCTGTCTGAAATTATGATATCGCTGTCCGCCGACTGCTCCTCGGAATGGGAAATGCTGAAGGAAACGGCGGGGTACTGTTCCTTGAAGTGCTGTATTGCTCTGGTAACAAGTCGTCTGTCTGTGCATATTGAAAGCTTTATTTCGCCGCCGATGCTGTCTTTTTTTGATGTTACTGCCTGCTTTGCAGCTTCAAGTGCACCGAAGGCGTTCTTTACACCCTCATAAAACAGCCTGCCTTCCTTGTTAAGCTTGATTTTGTTGGCACTGCGGTCAAAAAGATAACAACCAAGCTCGGCTTCAAGGCGTTTTATTGTCTGGGATATATTAGATGTGGGAACAAGGTACTGAGAAGCGGTTTTGGAAAAATTTTCGGTTTGTGCCGCCGATAAGAAATATTTTAACTGTAACAATTCCATTTTCATCACCAAGGGTATAATAACACATTTTACTATAACTGTCAAGGTATGGTAAGATTATTTGAAATTGTACTTTACAATATAGTAAAAATGTGATATTATGGAAAAAACGGAGGTGTTAAATATGATTTCGGAAATTCTTGAAACAGTAATGATAGTAAGCTTCGGAGCTTCATGGCCTTTTAACGTTATGCGTTCCTACAAGGCAAGAACCGCAAAGGGCAAGAGCCTTTCCTTCCTTTGTCTTATACTTTTCGGCTATGCGGCAGGTATCATTGGAAAGCTGCTCAGACCTGATTTGGCAGAGTGGCTGACAGGCTCATGGTATGTTCTTTTCTTCTACGTTCTCAACTTCATCATGGTTGGAACTGACCTTATTCTCTACTTCAGAAACAAGAAGCTTGACAAGCAGGCTGAAGAAAACAAGTAATCGGAGGAGTCTGACATGAACGTTTTAGCAATCGGTAACAGCTTTTCACAGGATGCAACACGATATGCAAATGCAATTGCCGCCTGTGACGGCGTTAATTTCACAACCGTAAATCTTTACATCGGCGGCTGTCCGCTCTTTAAGCATTTTCAGAATATAATGAATGATGCCGCGGCTTATTCCTTGGAATTTAACGGTGCAACTACAGGATTCTTTGTATCAATCAAGGAAGCACTGCTCTCACGCGAATGGGACGTAATTACCCTTCAGCAGTTGTCGGGAATCAGCAAAAACTATGCTACATACCAGCCATACCTTGATGAGCTTTACGCATATTGCAAAAAGTATGCACCAAAGGCAAAGATATATATGCACCAGACATGGGCATACGAGGAAGGAAGCAACCGACTTTGCAATGAGCAGAAGTACGAGCACCACGCTGACATGTTCAATGACATAAAGAATGCATATGCACAGGCGGCAGAGGCTATTAATGCTGCAGGTATCATTCCTTCAGGCGAGCTTGTAAACGAGTTGTGCTCACTTGGCTTCAAGATGCACCGTGACACCTTCCATCTGTCCTACGGACTCGGAAGATATGCAACGGGACTTTTATGGTATGCATATCTTACAGGCAAGAGCATTGACGACAACACCTTCTGCAAGTTTGATGCAGAGGTAACACCCGAGGAAATGGCGGCGGCAAAGAAGGCTGTCAATAAGGTTCTCGGAAGATAACAGACATAACTTAAGGACGGAATTAACCGTCCTTTCTTTTTGCGTATTCAAGAGGAGTAAACCCTGTTTCTTTTTTGAAAAGCCTTGAAAAATTCCTGCCGTCAAGCCCTACAGACCGTGCAATGCTTGATATGCTCATGCCACCTTGCTTCATAAGGGTGCACGCTTTGGAAATCCTCAGACTTGTGAGATACTCGTGGGGGGATTTTCCTGTCTGTGCCTTGAAAAGGGTGGAAAAATAACATCGCTCAAGTCCCGTTTCGTGTGCAATGCTTTCAACCGTGATGTCGGTGTGGTAGTTTGTTTCCATAATGCCGACGGCTTTTTTTATCCATGCGTTTTTGTCGGGACTGAGGTTGCTGCGGCTCATGAGTGAAGCAAGGATTGAATAAATAAGTGCGGTTCTGCGAAATCCTGCACCGCCGTCGGTGTCGTCCTTCATTTCGTATATTTTTTTTAGACATGCCGTTATTTCCTCAAAGGCAGATGGGGGTGCGAAGGGGGATGTGCTTGTAATTCCCGCCTTTAAAAGCACCGAGCCTATCTGTAAGCCGTCTATGGCACAGTAATAACCTTCTCTCGGGTTTTCCGTTGCCGCAGTGTGCACAACAACGTCCCCGGGAAACAGAAAAAAGCAGTCGCCCTTCTTTAAAGGAAACTCCCTGCCGTTTATTATAACCGAGCCGAAGCCACCGGTACAGCTTTCAACAATAAATACGTCACGGATAACGGGACCGTATGTGATTCCCGCAGGAAGATTTTTGTCATGTCCCGTGTAGCAAACAGAGGGCTCGTGGCTGTGTTCTCTTGTATAATAATCGTATTTCATGGCAGACTCCCAACAAATTGAAGAAAATAACAAACAAATGTGTATTGCTTTTATACATGTCTGTGCTATAATTGTATCATAAAACATCGAAGGGAGCAAGTAGAATGAGTAAAAACATTTTGAATATCGGCGTAATCGGCTGTTCCAAGTCCATGGGACAGATACATATGGACGGAATTAAGGATATCGAAGGCATTAATCTTTATGCGGTGTGCGACACGGCACGTGATAACAGACTTTATGAGTCCAAGGAAAAGTTCGGTGCAGAGGTTGCTGTCAAGGACTATAAGGAGCTTCTTGATGACAAAAAGCTTGATGCCGTAATTATTGTTACTCCCGACCAGGTGCACTGTGAGATGGTTTGTGCATTTTTAAGAGCAGGTAAGGATGTGCTTTGCGAAAAGCCTATGGCTCTCAGCGTGGAAGAATGTGAAGAAATGATTAGAGTTGAAAAGGAAACCGGCAGAAAGCTGATGATAGGTCAGATTTGCCGCTTTACCGACAACTTTATAAAGGCAAAGCAGCTTGTTGACGAGGGAAAAATCGGCGAGCTTTTCTTTGTGGAAAGCGAATATGCCCACAATTACACCAATGCCAAGGGATACGACAACTGGAGAATGACCCCCGAGCGTGACGGCTTTATCGGCGGAGGATGTCATGCTGTTGACCTTTTACGCTGGATTGCAGGGGACCCCACCGAGGTTTACGCACTTGCAAACCATAAGTGTCTTACCGACTGGCCTACAAACGACTGCACCGTTGCTCTTTACAAGTTCCCCAACAATGTATCGGGTAAGGTGTTTGTGTCCACAGGCTGTAAGCGTCCTTACACCATGCGTTCGGTATTCTACGGCACAAAGGGAACAATCATATGCGACAATACCAGTGACCACATTATACTGTACGAGGATAATGCCGCAGAAGGCAAGACCGACTGGTACAAGATGGACGGCGGCGAAAAGATTTCCGCCATTGTAAATAACCACAATACCAAGGGCGAAGCGCAGATGTTTATGGAAGCACTTCTCGGCGGCAAGGATGTCCCCATAACCTCAATGGAGGGTGCAAGGACGGTTGCCGTTGCCTGTGCTACTGTACAGTCCGCAAAGGAAAACAGACCCGTGCAGATAAGATATCCCGAAGTATAAAAATCCTTCCCCTCAAGGGGAAGCCTATGAAAAGAGCACCGACATGCAATCGGTGCTTTCTTTTATTGCTTTGTGTTTAAACCTTCAGAAGCTTTGCAACCCTTAACATAATTACTCCGCTTTCTGCTCTGGTAACATTGTTTTCGGGAAGAAACGTGCCGATGTCGTCAACACCGCCGAGTATGTCAAGCTTGTATAAAAGCTGTATTTGGTTAAAATACTTATGCTTTATGTCAACGTCGGGGATATAAAGCTCGTCTGCGGTTGTACCGGGCAGGTCTGCGTTTTTCAGCACCCCTGCAAAAATGTATGCCATTTCTGCTCTTGTGGCACTTCTTTCGTAGTCCTTAAAGTCATCGTGGTTGATTATACCCGCGGCAATGGCATATAAAATATAGTCGGAATACCATTTGCTGCCGTCGTTGGGAATGGATGTTATTTTTGCACCGAAGTGCTTTTCGTACATTCTTGCTGCCATTGTTACGGCCTCTGCAACCGTAACGTCACCCATGGGATTGAAATTGTTGTCGCCTGTTCCTTCGATAAGTCCTTTTTTACGTGCTGTCAAAATGTCGTCCGCAAACCAGTCCTCCGGGGAAATATCACTGAACTGAGTGATTTCGGGTGTCGGCAAGGAAGGCTGCAGTTCTGTTTCGACTTCAGTTTCCACATCAGTTTCGTTTTCTGCTTTGTTTTCGCCTTCGTTTTCAGTTTCAGCTTTTTGCGTTTCCACCCTTACCTTGTAGCCGAAGGAGGTGTAGTAATAGTCACCGGGGCAGGAAACGGAAAGATAGTAGTCGCCCTTGTCAAGGAGAATACGCTCAAAGCTGTAGGTGTTGCACTTTGTCCGTGTGATTACAGGTGTACCGTCAGCTCCAAGAATTGAAAAATCGTAATGTCCGTCTTTTGTAAGGTGAAGGTCGGTTAAGGTTGCGGTAACATAGCTTGCTTTGTCAAGAGAAAACTCGTACACATCAATGTCGTCAACGCCGAAAAGATTACCTCTGAGCTCGCTGTTTTGACTCCTTGTGCCGAGAGGTGTTGCGGTAAGGTAGGTGTTGTTGTATTCTTTTTCAAACTCCGCATCATAATACGGCTTTACCATTACCGAGTACAACGGGTCGTAAAAATCCTCCTCGGGACACACGGAAATGTAGTATGTACCTGCACTAAGACCGCATCTTGTTTCAAAAACCACATCGGGCTCGTCGATGATTATGTCTATGTTTCCGATTACGTTCAGCTTTTCGTCGTACAGCGTAAAATATTTTATGTTACTGCTGTATAAATCAATGACAGCATAGCCGTCCTTTGGCATATTGAAGCTGTAGAAATCACTCGTTTCGGCAAGCATGACACCGCCCATGTAGGTTTTGCCGTGCTCCATTACGGTTGCGTTTTCATGGGATGAGCCGCCCTGAGCCTCTACGTATTCAAAGGGAACAAAATCTGTGTCAATGATAAAGCTTACATCGCCGAACATTGTTTCATTCTGAATTTTTAAGGTATATTCGCCCGCCGCAAGACCTTCAGTCATGAAATATTTATCTGCTTCAAAATCCCTTTCCTTTACGGTAAAGGTTGACAGCTCTCTGCCTTTGTCAAGCAGAGTTACAGAGATACTTTCAGGGTGATGGGAGGTGCCTGAAATCGAAATAAGCTTCAAGGAGAAAATGCCGTCTTCCTCAATGAAAAGGGTATACTTTATTGCATCCTCGTGTTCTTCCAATGTAAATTCCATCTGTTCGGGTGGAATAAGATCCTCGGTATGTGTTTTGGCAAATACTCCTATGGTGAATATAAGTGAAAATGCCAGAATTAATAACAGTTTTTTCATAAAATGCTCCTTTCGCTATGCTTTGATTTCCATTGAGTAAATTGCACGAAGCCCGTATTTGAGAGCAAGAGAGGCAACCTCTTTTTCGTGCTCATCAAGGCTGTACAAAGCCGTTTCAAGATTTCTGTAAAACTCGCCGGCAAGAGATTTATCCTCCTTAAGTTTTGATATATTAAGCAGCGGGGCTGTTTTGTCCTTGATTTCAAGGTAGCATGGGGAGGGAAGTGCCTGTCTTAAAAGCTCGGTGTCGCAGCTGAATTCTTCGCCCGTAAGACCTGTCAGTTCAACTCTGAGCAACGTGTCATCGCCAAAGTCTGTGCAGGCATTTGTTATGTCACTTACAACATCGCCAAAATTCACCGCACCCGTCACATCCAACGACACAACCTCATACCTTTTACTGCTTATTCTTACATGCCTTAAGGAGCAACTGCCCTTATCAATATCCACGATAATTGCACCCTTGTAGCCTGTTTCGCCGAAATCCCTTCCTTCAATGCAGCCGCAGTAGGCATAGTTGGTTTTGCCAATGGAAAGAATTTGTGTTCCCTTATGCACATGTCCCAACGCCACATAGTCAAATCCGCTGTTTTCAAAAACGGTGCTGTTCACGGGACAGTAGGGTGACTGAGGTATATCCAAATCGCCGTGATGAAGGAGAATGTTGATTTTCCCGTCCTGCTTTGCCTTGAAAGCACTGTCGGAAAACGGTTTTTTTGTGCTGCTGTAATACGCACTTCCGTAGATTCTTACGTTAAGCTTTTCAATTTCGATGCATGTCAACTCATCGGATGTAAAAACAAACACATTCTCAGGCCACTGCAACAGCTTATAGGGTGAAGAATCGTTATAAGGGTCGTGGTTTCCGGGTGTAATTACGAAATAACAGTCGGGAAGGGAAGCCATATCCTTAATAATGGCATTGACTGTGTCCTTTGTAATACACTCATCGTCAAACAAATCACCTGCTATAAGAAACAGCTCTGCATTTTCCGTTTTTGCAAGCACCGCAAGAGAAGAAAACGCTGCACGCAGTGCTCCCCGTCTTTTTTCAGAGGCTTCGGGGTCAAGGGAAGAAAAGGGCGAATCAAGGTGCAAATCGCCTGTGTGAATAATTTTCAAAAGGTATCACTCCGCAATATACAAGTTTACGATTATATGATATCATATTTTTTGTTTTTTGTCAACGAGCTTTATTGCTATTAAGGATTACAGTTTGTCGAAAACTCCGCTAAACACAAAAACTTCTTCAATTGGCTCAAACAGATGTGCCGTTTAAATTTCAAGAAAAAATGCCAACCGTTGTTTGATTGGCATTTTGGTTAACCCGGTATTTAAAAACCGTACTTTATTTTGCTGTTTTGTCGTTTGATATATCTGCCTCTTTTGTAAACAATGGCTCGGGATTTGCACTGTAGCCGTTTATTTCCACTTCAAAGTGCAGGTGAGGGCCTGTTGCCTGACCTGTTTGACCGACTGAGGCAATAGTGCTGCCTGCGACTGCTTTTCCGTACTTTTCTACAAAAACCTGTGATAGGTGATTGTAGCGAAGAACGGTTTTTCCGTCTGTGCTTGTAAGGTCAACATAAAAGCCTCTTGCCGGGTCATAGCCTGTGTCGGTGACAGTGCCGTCTATGCCTGCATACACATTTGCACCCGTTTGGGCTATGTAGTCAACAGCCTTGTGGTTTTCGCTGTAGCCGTGGGAAATGTCAAAGCTGTCAAGAACGGGGTGTATTTGTGTTACAGCCGTTAAAACAGGCTTATCCTGTATTTCTGCTTCATCGGATAAAGCAGTGGACAACGCAGGCTTATCTTTCGGAATTTGTGTTGTTTGCGACGTTGCTTCAGGCTCGCTTGCTGTCATCCTGCCTGCAAAAACACCTCCTGCAAGCATGATGCATATCACAAGAAATGTACACAAAGCAGCAATCACTGCGGTTTTTCTTTTTGATGGATTATTACCGTTAAGTATCATGTCAAATCTCCTTTCAAGGTCTTTTTTGCTGCCGTCAAGTCTGAAGGTAAGAGAGCTTGAATTTACAGCATTGCTTGCGAGAGAAAGAACATTTGATATGTAGTCTTTTCGTTTTTCACGGTTGAGGGAGGATACCGCACCCATGTCACAGCATATTTCACATTCCCTACTGATGCACCGCAGAACAACAAATATCATCGGATTATAAAAATGCAGGCAGCTTGATATGAGCATGAGCAATCTTACAATAATATCCTTTTGCCTGATATGTGTTGTTTCGTGAAGCAGGCAAGTGTGTATTTCATCCTCTGTCATTTGATATGACGGGAGAAATATGAATGGCTTCTCCATATAAACAAGAATGGGACTTGATGCATGTATGCTCTTCATAACACATACATTTTTTACACCGTACCGTGAAGCATCAATGTGGGTATTAACCGCACTTTTTCTCATTTTCAGACAGTAAGTGCCGTAAAGCATAAGCCTTGACAACAGCAGAATTACCGCTATGCACAGGTATGCCGTTGAAAACCCTTCAAGATATGAAAAAGCATTGGATAAATGTTCAAAAATGCGGTTTGTTGCTGTTTTAAAAAAGTGCAAATTCGGACTTGTATTGCCGCTTTTTTGTACATGGACAGTGCTTTCAGCCTCCGCTTTTTCATTCGGTGTAAGGTATACCGTCTGTGTGTCACTAACGTCTTTTTCAACGGTTTTTGAATATGGAATTTTCAATGGAATAAGCGTTATTGTAAGGCACAGCACAAGTAGATAATAACGAGAGGGACTGTGGCTTTTTGCAAATAACCTGCCCGTCAGTATATACACTGCCCCAAATGCACACATTCCGAAAACACCGGTCACGATAAAAGATGGAAAAACGCTGCTAATCATTTGTGTTATCCTTCAGAAAAAGCTCTTTTAACTCCGATATATCCTCATCTGTCAGGTCGTTGCTTTTAAACAGGGACAGAGCCAGTGCCTTTGCCGAACCGTCATAAAAGGAGCGGATAAAGCTTTTCTTTTTTATTTCACGGTAGTCCCCTTTGTCAAGTACGGCTTTGTAAAAGCAGGTGCTTCCTTCTTTTCTTGCACTTATCGCACCTTTTTCGGTAAGCCTTGACAAAAATGTGCTTACGGTTGTACGCTTCCAGTCTGTACAGGCTTCGCTTTTAAGGATTTCCGAGGTCGTCACCTCACCCTCCTGACGCCAGATAATGTTCATTATCTCAAGCTCTGCTTCACTCAGACTTATTTCGTTCTTTCTCATGGTTTTAGTTCCTTTCAGACTGCAAATTTTAGACGTCTACAGTTGTAGTCTGGATATATTCTACACTTGTAGTCACGTTTTGTCAAGTACTTTTTGAAAAAATTCGACACACGGTATATATAATGTTAACAAAAAAGTTATGTATAACCCCTGTGAAGGTGGAAATAAAACTAGTAAAATAAATGCGTATATTGAATATATAACAGTTGAAAATAAAGGCAGGTATAAAAATGAAAAAATTATTATGTGCATTTCTGGCATTGTTGATGTGTGCAGGGCTTCTGGCATGCGGCAACGGCAAAACAGAGGATAAGTTATCAGAAAACGATAAGAGTACTGTTCAGGACTCTGAAAAAGAGCTTGATGAGGAAAATGACAAGGAGAATGAGTCTGAAAGCACTACTCAGACCGAAGGAGAGCCTTCTTCGGAGCAGGAGCAAATAAGCCCCCTTGCCGGAACATATTGGTACGCCACCGGACATTATAACTACGTTGGGGACGAAGCTCTTGTGCCGTGGACAGACTACGACAGCACCGAGCGTTTTGCCGATGTGTATTTTGACTATGACGGCACAGCTCTTTTCAGGGATGTTGAGGATAACCGCTATATTTACACCAAGCATTACAGTTGGACGGATGACGGGGAGAAAATCCACCTTGTGAACCTTGATAAGGACGACTGGGGAAATGAATTCTTTGCATTTCTTAATGATGGCGTACTGCGTTTTGAAGCTTTTGAGAGCATTCTTCATATGGAAAGCGGCGAAAGACCGTATTTCGGAAGTGAATACTGCATGGCAGATCTGTACGGTGCATGGAAGCTTACAAGCGTAGAGGACGAGAGCGGAATAGTTCCGGCATCTGACAAGGGACTTTACTCAACAATGGAATTCAAAATGGACACTACCGAGGAAAGCGGCTACGGAATGTATGCATGGTTTACCTACGAGGAAGATTATGAAACGGTAGAAAGCTTAGAAAAAACCCTTGTTATGGAGCTTGAATACAAGGATTTGCGCTTTGCAAATGAGGACGGAAGCAAAAGATACGAGATATCCTTTATGGACGATAACACCGTCACCGTAACCTCGTATGACTATACTGCCACTGACTATACCCGTACACAGTCCATGATATACAAGCGCCGAAACGAAAAACAGCAGTTTGAGGACAGAGCCGAAAGAATTGATGCAAGCTACGATAATAAGCTGTCAACTCTCAAAGATAAAACCGAAAGAGAACTGTGTGCCTTTGACAAGTATATGGAATGGGAAACACTCATGAATGACATTCTTGCATACCATAAAAAGCATATGTCAGGGGAAAATTATAACGCCATACAGCTTGAGCAGGTAGCGTGGACGCTTAACCGACAGACCGCTATGAATAAGGGTCAGCAGGCACTTGCCGGAACAGAAGGAGAGTATGTGGAAAAGTATTTGTATGGATGTAGGCTTTCCAAGGAAAGAACCGAGGAGCTTATTGCACTTATCAAATAGCTGACAGCCTTTGTTGATAAAGCTTATATTAAAAAGCGGTGCATTCCGATATGCACCGCTTTTTTTGTGGATAAAGCCGTAGTTTAAAAGTGGCGTATGCAGTCGCCTTTGTGAAAGCGGTAATTTTGATTTTTACTAAGGGGGGCAACCACTTCCTTTCGAGTATAAAACCAAATTGAAAATAAGAAAATAAAAAGAAAGAGCTGCCAAAAGCAGCCCCTTCAAAACATAATCAAATTGAATTTACGCAACCGTAATAGCAGTGATGTGTGTGTTAGCACCCTCGTACCAGTAAAGGAAGCCTGTCACATCAATAACGTCGCCTGCTTTAAGTTCGGAAACAGCCTTGTAAACTTCTGTTTCGTCGTTTGTGAGATAGTACTCAACGCAGAATTCGTAATTCTGTCCGTCCTTGGAGAGTGTAACGTAAATGTCGTCGCCGCCTTCGTTCTTGAAGGTGATTTCTTCAACAGTCATGCCTGTGAAGTAAACAAGCTCGTTCTGATGCTTGATAAGCTCGTCTGTGCCAAGCCATGCTGTTGCATCAACAGCTTCTGCTATGTAAGGCTCTGCACCTTCAACAAATTCAAAGGTTGCACCCGAGGCAACTTCAATTTCGCCTGACCATTCGGTCTTGAAGCCCGTAACTCTGATTTTTGTACCAACCTCAAGAAGTGCATAGTCTTCCTCGGAGCAGGTCATTTCGTAAATGAAGTATGCACCGTTTTCGTCCTGTGTGTAGATTGTAGCCTTGTTGTCCCACCAGGACTGCTTGCCCTGAACGTACGCTTCGATAACAACGGGGTCGTCGATTTCTGCCGCAACATATTCTTCGTATGTCATAACAGCAACTTCTTCGGGTTCAGTCTCAACTTCGGGTTCAGCTTCAACTTCGGGTTCAGCCTCAACTTCGGGTTCAGCTTCAACCTCTGTTTCAACCTCAACATCTGTTTCGGGTTTTTCAGCTTCGTTTGTACAGCCGATAAGAGCTGTCATGGCAAGTGCGAGAACCAAGAGTAATGTCAAAAACTTTTTCATTGTAAAATCTCCTTCATAATTTTTTTTACTTACCAGTATTATACAACTTTTGGCGGAATTGTCAATACACAAGTGAAAATTATCGCTTTTTTCTCGAAAGCATAAACCAAACGCCGAGGATTATCCATACCGTAATAAGGGTTGTGATAAGGATTTTTGCTTCGGCAGGAAGCGGACCTAAGTCTGAGCGTTCCGAGCCGCCGCCGTTGATGTCGCTTAACCTGTAAAGAGAGCTCATGTCGCCGAACAGCTTTTCCATGTACTTTTCATCAACAGTCTGCTTTCGCCTTGCGGACTTTGTAACCTCCTCAATAAGCTGACCTGCGGCATTTCTAAGAGATGCCGAGCCGTTGAAAACGGGAGTTACAAAGGTTTTGTCGGTGTTTTCAAGTAAAAGCTTTGAAGCACGCAGCTTTACATCGTAATGCAGATTGTTGTCGCTACCCGCCTTTGAAAGATAATCCTTGTACTCTTTGGAATTTTGTGCCATGCTTGTTACCGGAATATAGCCTTCTGTGCAGGAGTAATCAATCTGTACAGAGTTTGTGAGAAGAAACTGCATAAACAGCCATGAAGCCATTACTTCGCCGCTGTCCTTCTTGTTGAATATGCAAACCGAAGGACCTTGGGAAATCATAACGGGGTTGTCGGTGTCAAACTGAGGAACGGGAAGCACCGCCGTTTCAAACTGTCTTAGGTTTTCCTCGCTTATGTCTATAAGAGGTGCATCACACCCCATCCAGGTTGCACCTGCCGTTGAGTCAACCGCAAAAATGCACTGTCCTGCGTTGAGAAAGTTGGCGGGATAGCCTGAGATTTTGAAGGTGGAGAAGGTTTTGTCGGATGCATCTGCGGCAACATCGTATAACAGCTCTTTTGCGGTGTCGTTGAAGATAAGAATGTTTCCCTCCTCGTCTGAATAGGGAGCACCCTTTTGCTCAAGCATGTGAATCATCATGTTGTCTGTGGACTTGTAGATAAAGGGAATAAGCACCTTCTGACCGTTAAGCAGGAAATTTCCGTCCCCGTCCTTTTCCATGGCTTTTTGACTTACTTCTCTTATAAAATCCCATGTAAGCACAGCCGGAAGCTCATAACCAAGAGCCTCAACAAAGGTTTTGTTCACATAGCAAGCCTCGGTTGAGCGCATGAAAGGCAGAGCGTACTGCCTGGAGTTAATAATGCCCTCGGACAGAAATTGTGGAATAATTTCCTCCTTTTTTGGGGATACAAATTTCAGCTTTTTACCGCCAAGACCGTAGTTTTCATCCTCCATAAGTGCATCAAGGGGTACAACTGTGTCCTTGCCTGTAAGATATGTTGCAATGTGGTCGGGATAGGTGATGCACACGTTTGGGGTGGTGTCTGTTGCGATATTTGTAATAACGTCGTTGTAGATTTTGCCGTAATCGTTGTAAAGCTTAAGATTTACGGTTATGTTCGGATACAGCTTTTCAAAGTCGGATATGGCTTTTTTGTAAATCTCGGTCTGGGTTACGTTTGTGTCGTTTTTTGCCCAGAAGGAAATTTCGTATTTTGCATTTTCGTCAAAGTCCTTCGGCACTTCAAAAGGTGCAGACTCGTTTTTGCCGTGGCAGGATATGAGAGTGAATACAAGAGTGAAAAGCAACAGGAAAGATAATATGAGTTTTTTCATCCTTTAGTACCTCCTCTTGCAACGCCCTGCATGATTTTGTTTCTGAAAATGAGAAACAGCACAATGAGAGGAAGTGAAATTGCCACTACCGCCGCCATCATTGCAGGAATATTTTCACGCCCGAAGCCGTTTTCACGTATTTCCTGAATACCGTTGGAAACGAGAAAATAGTTTTTGTCGTCGGTTATAAGCCGGGGCCAGACATAGCTGTTCCAGCACTCAATGACCTTGAGTACAGTAACGGTAATAATTGTGGGACGGCAAATGGGAAGCATAACCTTTCTTAAATACTTGAAGTCGCTTGTGCCGTCAACCTTTGCAGCATAATACAGCTGGTCGGGAATCTGTTCAAACTGCTCCTTTAACAGATACATGTAAAATACCGACATTACCGAAGGCAGAATAAGTCCCGAAAAGGAGTTTCTCATGTCAAGGGAGGTGATTGTTACAAAGTTAGTTATGATAACAAGCTCATTTGGTATCATCATAAGTGCAAGAATAAGTGTAAACAGCAGGTTCTTGCCCTTGAAATTAAGCCTTGAGAAGGCAAAGGCGCAGGGAATGATGACAACCAGCATTATACCTGTTGTAAGCAGTGTAAAAATGAGGGTGTTAAGAAAGTATTTTGCAAGGGGAACAGCGGTAAAAGCCGATGTGTAGTTTTCAAAGGTAGGGGAAAGGGTGAAAAATTTCGGGATAAACTCATTGCTGTAAGCACCGTAGCTTTTAACCGAAGTAAGAAGCATCCAGTAAAAGGGAAACAGCACTACAACCGCCCAGAATACAAGAAAAATGTATGTAACGGTACCAAGAAGTGCCTTTTTTCTTTGGGAGAAGCGGTATGCTTTGTCAAAATCCTGCTTTTTGTCCATATACATACCTCCTTACCTTCTTGAGCTGTTTTTGCTGATTAAAAGATTTATGCATGTTACGGTGAGCACAATTATAAACAGGATAATCGCCGCAGCCGAGGCAAAGGAGGGATATCCGCCGCTGTCGCCGTAAAGCATGTCGTAAATGTAGCCGACGACGGTGTTCATGCCTGCGGCATTTAAGTCTGTGCCGAAAATGGCAACCGCATCGCTGTAAGCCTTGAAAGCACCGATGAAGCCTGTGATAACAAGATAGAAAATCATTGGTGAAATCATGGGGAGGGTAATGCGGGTAAAAATTCTGAGTTTGCTTGTGCCGTCAATTCTTGCCGCATTGTAATAGTCCTGATTTACGCTTGCAAGTGCACTTGTGAGAATAAGAATTTTAAAGGGCAGCACCACCCATATTGTGTAAAAGCAAAGCACGAACATCTTGGCGGCGTATGGTCCTTCTATAAAGTCAATGCTGTTTCCGCCAAAGAAATTGATGAGAAGATTTATAAGTCCGTCGCTGTAGGCTGTTTTCTTGAAAAGAATCATAAATACAAGACCCACAGCTAAGGTGTTTGTAACATAGGGCAGAAAGTAAACAGTCTGAAACAGATTGCGCAGGGGCTTTATGGAGCTGAGTCCCAAAGAAATTATAAGAGCAATAAAGGTTGAAAGTGGAACTGTTATTGCAACAAGAATAAAGGTGTTTTTAAGTGCCTGCAAAAAATAGGGGTCGTGCAGCACAAATGAATAGTTGTAAAGACCGATACCGCTGTAAGTCTGTGAGGCTGAGTTGTAGCCTTCCTCAAAAGAGTAGATAAACACGTCAATAAGCGGATATACAAGAAAAACACCTATAAAAATAAGGGCAGGCAAAAGATAGAGAAACGCCTTTTTTGAATTATTCTCCATACCCGTTCTCCTTTGTTTGGTCTGTATAAATACGCTTTTCGCTTGCCTTGTCAAAGATAAATACCTTCTGCTTTTTTAAGTCAAAGCGAACAACGGGATTTGTTGTGTCAACCTTGCTGTCAGAGCTGATGATGGAGCGGATTTTACCGCCCGTGGACTTTTCGTTAGTTGAAATAATGCTGATGTCGCGTCCCATAACCTCAATACCCGAAAGGGAGCAGGAAAGACAGCCGTTTTCGTTTAGAATAAAGCCTTCGGGGCGTATGCCCACAATCACTTCACCCTCGTCAACCCCTTTTACATCCATTATTGCATTATTTCCGATGTAAAGCACGCCGTCCTTTATGTGTCCGTCAAAGACATTGATGGCGGGAGTGCCGAGAAATTTTGCAACAAACAGGTTTGCGGGATTGTCGTAAACCTCCTGAGGCTTGCCAATCTGAATACATTCACCCTCACGCATTACCGCAATAAGGTCGCATATGCTCATAGCCTCGTCCTGATCGTGGGTGACAAACAGGGTTGTGATTTTGGTTTGTGTCTGGATACGCTTTATTTCCTCACGGGTGGCAAGCCTCAGCCTTGCATCCAGATTTGACAGCGGCTCGTCAAGGAGCAGAACACGGGGCATTTTAACAAGTGCTCTCGCAATTGCAACCCTCTGCTGCTGACCGCCTGAAAGCTCGCCCGGCTTTCTGTCAAGAAGGGTATCAATCTGAACAAGCCTTGCCGCCTCTTTTGCCTTGTTTAACATTTCCTCCTTTGAAAGCCTGTTTTTGCCTTTAAGGTTTTCAAGGGGAAAAAGGATGTTTTTAAGCACCGTAAGATGGGGATAAAGGGCATAGTTCTGAAATACAAGTCCAACCCCTCTGTTTTCGGCAGGTACGTTTGTCACATCGTCCTCGCCGAATAAGATTTTGCCTTCCGTGGGCTTTAAAAGTCCGCTTATAAGATTGAGCACCGTGCTTTTTCCGCATCCCGAAGGACCTAACAGACCTATAAGCGCACCGTCGGGAATGTCAAAGGAAAAATCCTTTACGGCGATGACGGGAGTCTTGTCCTTTTTGTTACGGCTCGGAAATTCCTTTGTGAGATTTTGTAAAGTAATTTTCATGATGTTATCCTCAGAATGTTGTTGTTTTGGCTTTTGTCAGAGCATCTGCATAAGCTCGTCAAGTCCGATAACCTTAACGCCAAGCTCGTTTGCCTTTGTAAGCTTGCTTCCGGGTTCAGCTCCGCAGAGAAGGAAGCCGGTTTTCTTTGAAACGGAGGAGGAAACCTTGCCGCCGTTTTCTTCGATGATTTTAGCCGCATCCTCACGCTTCATTCCCGTAAGAGTTCCCGTAATTACAAAGGTAAGTCCCGAAAGCTTGTCGGAGGCAGCGGCAATTTCTTCGCACAGCTTTACGCCTGCCGCCTTTAGCTTGTCTATTAAGACAGCCGTCTTAGGCAAGGCGAAAAAGCTTACAATGCTCTGTGCGGTAATTCCGCCCACACCCTCGGTTTCGGAAAGCTTTTCCATGTCTGCATTCATAAGAAGGTCGATGTCGGGATACTGTTTTGTTATAAGAATTGCAGTCTGCTTTCCTACATGGCGTATTCCCAAAGCATGAAGCACACGGGAAAGTCCCGCATTCTTTGAGGCTTCAATTGCAGAAATAAGGTTTTGTGCAGACTTTTCACCCATTCTCTCCAAAGAGGCAATATCTTCCTTTTTCAGCGTATATAAATCCGCCGCATCCTTGATAAGTCCCGCATTGATAAAGGCTTCAATCTGAGCCTCGCCGCAGCCGTCAATGTTCATGCAGTCACGGCTGACAAAGTGGGAGATAAGACGGGAAAGCTGTGCGGGGCATTCGGGATTTACGCACCTTGTTGCCGCCTCGTCCTGCTCCTTGATAACCCTTTCACCGCAGGAGGGACAGAATTCTGGAAGGCTGAAGGGAGTCTGATTTGTACGCTTTGATAAGTCAACCCTTACGATTTCGGGAATTATATCTCCCGCCTTGCGTACAACCACAAAGTCACCCACACGTATATCCTTTTCGGTGATAAAATCAATGTTGTGCAGCGTTGCCTTTGAAACGGTAGTACCTGCAAGGTGAACGGGACTGAGTACGGCATATGGGGTGATAACACCGCTTCTGCCCACGTTTACTTCAATAGAAATAAGCTCGGTTGTCTTTTCCTCGGGGGGATACTTGTAAGCAACCGACCACTTTGGTGCATGGGGAAGCTCACCGAGAGTTTCACGTACACCAAGGTCATCCGCCTTTATTACCGCCCCGTCAATGTCAAAGGACAGGGAGGAACGGTTTTCGTTCATGGACAGGATTTCCCCGATGATGTCCTCATATTCCGTGAAGGTTTTGTAGGACGGGGACACTTTGAAGCCAAGACCCTTTAAATAGTCAAGTGTCTGGGCATGGGAGGAGAAGGAAATATCCGCATCAATGCTCTGGATGTTGAATATAAAAATATCAAGCTTTCTTGAAGCGGTTATTTTGCTGTCAAGCTGACGGAGGGAGCCTGCCGCCGCATTTCTGGGATTAGCAAAGGTAGGCTTGCCGTTTTCCTCCTGACGCTCGTTCAGCTCCTTGAAGGCACTTTTTGGCATGTAAACCTCGCCTCTTACGCAAAGATAGGGGAGCTTCTCGTTTAAAGTCAGGGGAATTGAGGACACGGTCC
Source organism: Eubacteriales bacterium (assembly GCA_045577475.1). Taxonomy (GTDB): domain Bacteria; phylum Bacillota; class Clostridia; order Oscillospirales; family CAG-382; genus UMGS1387. The sequence goes on from JAZNIM010000235.1 coordinate 27,811, forward strand.
GAAGGTTTTGTGTAATGTCCTCGCCAACCAAGCCGTCGCCTCTTGTCGCACCTCTGACAAATTCACCGTCCCTGTATTCAAGGGAAACCGAAAGACCGTCGATTTTGTATTCCACGGCAAAGGAGGGCTTGTAGCCGAGGGTGATGGAAGTTTTGTCAAGATAATCCTTTAATTCCTCGGGAGAAAACACGTCGGTAAGGCTTTTCAGGGGAACGGCGTGTTCTACCTTGCCGAATTTTTCCGCAACATAGCCGCCTACTCTTGTTGAAGGGGAGTTGGGACTTTTGAGGTCGGGATATTCGTTTTCAAGAGCAATAAGCTCGTTCATAAGAGCATCAAACTCATAGTCGCTGATTTCCGGCGCATCCTCAAGATAATACTTTCTGCGGTGGTATTCTATAAGAGAGGAAAGCTGTTCAATCCTGCTTTTTGCATTTTGTCTGTCCATGCTAATTATCCTTTTCAAGCACTGTTATTTTTTGTGTTGCATCCTCTAAAAGTGCAGAGCACAGCTTTAACAGCCCTGCCGACTCCTCGTAAAGCTCAAGGGCGGTACTGAGGGGAGGATTTGAGTTTTCAAGAAGGCTTGCTATTTCTTCAAGACGAGTGAGAGCTTCTTCAAAGGAAGGCTCTTTTGCCTTTTTTGTCTTGGCTGTCTTTTTTTCGGTGGTTTCAAGGGTTTTATTTTCGTCCATGATTATTCTCCTTTAATGTTGTCGTTAGGTACTGCTTGGGTGACGGTTGCCTTTGCGGTGCCGTCGCTTAAAGTAAGATTTATGCTTTGACCTGCACGCAGATTTTTCACGCTTGAAAGAACTCTGCCATTGTCGTCAAATACCGCACTGTAGCCTCGTGACAGTACAGCCATGGGATTGAGTGCATACAGCCTTGAGGCACTTGCGCTGAGAAGTGCTTTCTTGTTTTCCATAATCCGGGAAAAGCTTGATGATATTCTCATGTCCGCACTAAGAAGAAGCTCCTGCCGCTTGTCAACATAGAACATGGGGGATTTTAAGCTCTGCCGTTCTTTAAGCACCGACAGCCTTGCTTGCTTTTCGGATAGGATGGCTTTTATTCTCATGTCCGCCGCTTCGTTTATCATATATAGCTGTTTTTTTAAGTCCTTGACGTCGGGAACGGCAAGCTCGGCGGCAGCAGACGGTGTGGGTGCACGTCTGTCGGCAACAAAGTCGCAGATTGTAAAGTCTGTTTCGTGACCTACAGCCGATATTACGGGAGTTGAGCACTTAAAAATGGTGTGTGCAAGAATTTCATCGTTGAATGCCCATAAGTCCTCGATTGAACCGCCGCCCCGTCCTATAATGATTACGTCGCAGTCCTTGTCGTTGTCAAAGTGAATTATGCCGTCGCACAGCTCCTTTGGGGCATATGGACCCTGAACAAGGGCAGGGTAGATGTGAATTTCACATAATGGATAACGTCGGGTGATAATGTTCTTCATGTCTGCAACCGCCGCTGCTTCGGGACTTGTGATTATTCCGATGCGTGAAGGGTATTTCGGAAGCGGCTTTTTGAACTTTTCGTCAAACAGCCCCATTTCGGACAGCCTTTTTTTCATTTCCTCAAACTTCAAGTATAAGTCACCAACGCCGAACTGCTCCATGTGACTTGCGTATATCTGATAAACGCCGTCACGCTCAAATACAGAAACCCTGCCGTATACCAGCACCTTCATGTTGTTCTGAGGAACAAAATTAAGGGTTGAAGCATAGGTTCTGAACATAACCGCCTTGACAAGTGCGTTTTCGTCCTTGAGGGTAAAATACAGATGTCCTGTTTTGTAGTGATTTGTGAAATTTGAGATTTCTCCCACAATGCAGACGTTGCCGAGAATATCCGAGGAGTCCACAAGTGCCTTGACGTATTCGTTAAGCTGTGAAACCGTCATTGTAAAGGGTTTGTTCAATTTTTGCAGACCTCCTTCATATATCTGTCATAAGCTAAAAGTGCAGTGCCGCAGGCGTTGTCGCTTGAAAGCTCACCCGAGGCAAAATAGACCTTGTCAAGAGCTGACAGCTGTTTTCTTATAACGCTGTTGCACATAACGCCCCCTGCAAAAAGTATGGGAAGAAATCCGTACTTTTCCCTGAGTGCCGCTGAGCATTTTGTCAGAGCCTTTGCTATACTGTTGAACACAAATAAGGCAACATCGCTTTTTTCCTCGCCGTCGGCTAAGAATTTCTGCACCTTGTTTTCAAGCCCCGACATGGAAAAATATGTGTCCTTCATGCTGGCAATGGCAGTGAGCTTCTTTTGACTTTGCTTTGACAGCACATCAAGCTCTTTTCCGCAGGGAAAACCCATCCCCATAAGCACGCCCGTTCTGTCAACAATCTGACCGCAGGAAGCGTCGTTGCTTCCACCTGCAATTTTTACGTCGTAGCCGCCAAATGTTTTTTCACATGCAAGCAAAGCCTCGGTTGTGCCGCCCGATACGTGAAAGGCTAAAAATTCTCTGCCGTCAAATACAGACTCATTACCACAGGAATGAATTGCCGCACGTATGTGTCCGCACTGGTGGGAAAAGCGGTAAAGGGGAATTTTAAGACTGTCACTTACAGCACTGCCGTAGCTTATTCCCGAAAGGAAGCATGGCATGTAAGAGCCTTCCTCATCCCGTGGTGAAACCGAAACTCCCACCGCCGAAATTTTGCTTGTACAGGGGTCAAAATCGCAAAAAAGCTCCCTTGACAACTCCGGGAGCGCTTTTGTGTGAAGGAAAACGGCATCGCTTTGCCGCAGTCCTTTCCTGCCGCTTTCAACTGGCAGAAGGCGGCGTACATTCTTTATTATTCTGCCCTCACTTATCAGTGCAAGGCTTGTTGTATAGTTGCTGGTGTCTATTCCTAAAATGTATTCTTTCATAATTGCGGGATAATTATTCCTCTTTGCTGTCATTGCCTTCGGTGCTTCTTACGTATGCTCCGAGGATGCCGTTTACAAAGCTGTAGCTTTCGTCGCTGTCAAACTTCTTTGCAAGCTCAACCGCCTCGTTTATGGAAACCTGAGAGGGAATGTCCTTCATGTAAAGTATTTCATACAGAGCAAGACGGAGAATGGACTTTGAAACTCTTGAAATTCTTGCACTTGACCACTTTTTTGAGCAGGAGGCAATAATTTCGTCAAGCTCGGTAATATTTGATATTACGCCGAAGTATGCTTTTGTGAAGTATTCGTCCTGTCTTAATTCCTCGGAAATGTTTTTTGCATCCTTATCCTGAAAGTTTTCAAGGTACAATTCAAGCTGCTCGCTCCCGTCGCCTTCGGTATGAAAGCTGTAGTTGAATATCATGCAAAGTGCCGCTTCTCTTGTCTGACGTCTGTTCATTTTATCTGTATCCTTTCCCAAAAAAGTCGGTATTAACATATTGAAACGCAGTATGTAAATTATTTCATATAACATTATATACTTCTTTGGTGCATATGTCAAGAAACATTGGTTAAATATTTAATAGTTTGTTTATTGACAATCGCGGAAAAGTATGTATAATTATAGTGATGTATATTGAGTACTTGTGTAATTTTGACAGGAGTGAATTTATACAATGAAAATAATCGAAAAAGACGTACCCCACGCAACAAGCTTACGTGCTATTGCAAAGTACAATGCAGTAAAGCGCGGCGATAAGGTTGCACTTAAATATATCGGCGACAATAAAGAAATTGTTGAAGTAACATATTACGAATATTCCGAAAATATAGAAAACCTCATATGCGCACTGAAAAAGAGCGGCTTTGAGGGCAAGAGAATAGCTATCATCGGTGAAACCTGTCCCGAATGGCTTGAATCGTATTTTGCTGTTATCAGTGCAGGTGCCGTTGCAATTCCCTTTGATAAGGAGCTTCTCTACGACCAGATACGCGGTTTTCTTGATGTTGCAAAGGCGGATGCCATCATCATGAGCCCCAAGTACTCCCAGAAGTACGAGGACCTCAAGGCGGCAGGCGTGTTTGACAGACTTGAAATGATTGTAAGAGTTGACGACGGAACGGAATGGTGTGTCGAGGACGAAAAGCTTATAAAGTTCTCTGAGCTTGTAAAGAGAGGCGAGGGCGAGCCGAGAGAAAGTGATGCAAATATTTTCAGAAAGTCTGCAAGAGGCGACATGAGCATCATGCTCTTTACCTCCGGAACAACAGGCACAAGCAAGTGTGTAATGCTTTCCGAAAGAAACCAGATTTCCTGCGTAAGAGCAGCCGTTAAGGCTACCGACTTTTATGAGCATGACGTTTTGCTGTCTGTGCTGCCCATTCACCATACCTATGAGCTTACAATAAATGTTGCCTTGCAGTCCTTGGGTGCTACCTGCTGCATCAATGACAGCTTAAAGCATGTGCTGAAAAACCTTCAGTTGTTTAAGCCTACGGGTATTGTAATAGTTCCCTTGTTTGCAACCACCTTCCGGAAGAAGATTATGGACGAGGTTAAGAAAAAGGGTAAGGAAAGAACGCTGAAGCTCGGTATGGCGGCAAGCGGTGCCATGAGAATGGTGGGCGTTGACATGAGAAGAAAGCTGTTTGCTGAAATTCTCACTGCATTCGGCGGAAATCTTACAAAGATTATCTGCGGCGGTGCGGCTATGAAGCCTGAGCTTATGAAGTTCTTTGACAATCTTGGCATTACCCTTTGCGAAGGCTACGGTATCACCGAGTGCTCGCCTCTAATTGCCGTAAATCCATACCATGCAAGAAAGAACGGCTCGGTAGGACCTGCATGTGCTTGCTGCGAAATCAGAATTGAGGAAGAACAGGCTGACGAAAAGGGCAATATTACAGGCGAAATTCATGTAAGAGGCGAAAACGTAATGTTGGGATATTATGAAAATCCCGAAGCTAACGAGGAAGCCTTCACCGAAGACGGCTGGTTCAAGACAGGTGACATCGGCTATATGGATGCCGACGGATATCTTTATATCACGGGACGCTGCAAGAGCGTAATTGTTCTTGAAAACGGCAAGAACGTGTTCCCCGAGGAAATTGAGGAATACCTTGCGGAAATTGAGAACATTGCAGAAAGCGTTGTAGTAGGCAGAAAGAAAGAGGGCGGCGAGGAGGTTATCCTTACAGCCGTTGTATATCCCGACTTCAACACCTATGACAGAAACGTGAGCGTGTCGGAAATCGGCGATGACATCAAGAAGAAAATTACGGAAATGAATAAAAAGCTGCCTTCATTCAAGCAGATAAGAAATATTGAAATCCGTAAGACCGAATTTGAAAAGACAACTACAAGAAAGATTAGACGCTTCCTTGTAAAATAAAAAAATACTGTTTTAGGAGTGCATTTGGAAATGTTTGAAGAAATCAAGAATTTGCTTGTTGAAGAAATGTCAATTGACGAGGCTGAAATCAAGGAGGATGCAGAGTTTGTAAATGACCTTGGCTTCAACTCCCTTGAAATTGCCGACCTTATCGCTCTTTGCGAGGATAAGTACGATGTTGACCTTGAAGAAGAAAACATGAAGGAAATCGTAACTGTTGGAGATTTTGCAAAGTACCTTGAATCTCTCAGGTAACAAACAGGCATGAACTTAATTTTTGATGCAAGAGAAAAGTATGAAAGCCTTTCATTTAAGTGCCGTACTCTGATTATAGTTGGCAGTGCGGTGCTGTTTTCCCTTGGCTTTTCCTATAAGGGAGCATGGCTTTTGAACTGGCTGTGCCTTGTGCCTCTTGCACTTGAAATTTTCACTGCAAACAAAACATCAAAGAGAGTTTTACGCTCTCTTTTTTGCTTTTTCTTTGTATTTTACGTATGCGTGTACAGTTGGCTTATAAGCCTGTATCCCCTTGACTTTGCAGGGCTTGACAATACGCAGAGTGTGCTTGTGATAATAACGGGGCTTACGGTTATACCGCTGCTGCATTCGGCGATGATGTCACTTTCCATGTGGCTCATGAATAAACTGAGCAGCTCATTCGGTGAGGGATTTTTTAAATGTGCTTGCCTTGCTTTGGGGAATGTACTCGGTGAGTTTGCACAGGGTGTAGGACCTCTCGGCTTTCCCTGGGCAAGAATGTATGTGTCCCAGATGGGTGCTTTGCAGAATTTGCAGAGTGCGTCGGTTTTCGGCTCGTACTTTGTTACCTTTGCGGTGGTGCTTGTAAACTTCCTGCTTGCCTCGGCACTGTTGAATAAGGGTAAGGCAAGGCTGTATAGTCTTGCCGCCATCGGCTTGTTTTCGGCAAATCTTGTGTTCGGCTGTATAACAATGGCTGCAGTAGAGGACACATATTCAAAGGATAATGAACTGTGTGCCATAGCTTTGCAGGGAAATGTAGGTTCATACGAAAAGTGGGGTACTGTTGAGTCGTCATACGACAGATACCTGTCCCTTGCCAAGGAGGCAGCGGAGTATTGCAAAAAGAATGGATTACAGCCTGACATTGCCGTAATTCCCGAAACGGCTTTTCCCGTAACGGCACTGTATGTTGAGGACGGAAAAGCTACACGTAACAGAGCCTGCAGTGTCAGCACACAGATAGCAGAAGGTCTTTGCTGTCCTGTAATAACAGGCACATTTGTATCTGAGGACACAAAGGAATACAACAGCCTTTTGTGCTTTGATACAATGGGAGAAATAAAAGGCATGTACCACAAGAAAAAGCTTGTACCCTTCGGCGAATTTGTTCCCTACAGGTCGTTAATAAGTGCGTGTTTCCCGTTTCTTTCGCAAATTAACATGCTTTCCTCGGATTTAACCGTGGGAGATATATCACAGCCGATACAGCTTGAAAACCACCGTATTGCGGGGCTTATATGCTTTGACTCGGTTTTTCCCGAAGCCTTACGCACTCAGGTAAAAAACGGTGCTGACGTGATAGCCGTATCCACCAATGATTCATGGTACAAGACCTCAAAGGCACTTGACCAGCATTCCTGCCATTCAATAATGCGTGCAATAGAAAACCGCAGACCCATAATCAGAAGTGCCAACACGGGCATTTCTATGCTTATTGAGCCTACGGGAAGAATTGCGGCATATTCAGAGGTAAATCAAACGGAGTTTATTACGGGAGTTCTTCATACACAAAAGCATATTACTGTATTTACAAGGATGGGGGACATTACACTGTATTGTTCGTTTTTTGTATTGATACTTCTTTTGGCTTTAAAAGCTTACAAAGCAGTAGAAAAAAGGTTTGAAAATTGAGATAAGAGCTGCTTTTTGCGGCTCTTTATCTTTTCATGTTGGCTTAATTAATGTATCATAAGGATGGCTGTGTGCAGACTATGAAACTCGTGTAATACATAAGAAAGAGCTGCAAAAAGCAGCCCTCTTAAAACTTGTTCAATGCAATATACTTACGCAAGAACTACCTTATGGTAATCCTTCTTGCCCTTTTTGATGATAACCTCGTCCTTGAAGAAATCCTTGTCGTAAGCAGCCGCAAAGTCGGTAACCTTTTCATCGTTTACCGAAACGCCGCCCTGCTTGATAAGACGCTTTGCTTCGCTGTTGGAGGGACAAAGCTCACACTTAACAAGAAGTGCGGAAAGAGTAACCTTGCCCTCTGCAAAATCCTCGTCGGAAAGGGAAGTGGTGGGCATGTTTTCGCTGACACCGCCGGCAACAAAGAGAGCACGTGCCGCTTCAAGTGCCGCAGTCGCCTCAGCCTCACCGTGAACAAGAGCCGTAAGCTCGTATGCAAGCTTTTCTTTAGCCTTGTTGATTTCGCTGCCTTCAAGCTTTTCATACTCTGCAATTTCCTCAAGCGAGAGGAAGGTGAGCATCTTCATGCACTTGATAACGTCTGCATCATCGATATTTCTCCAGTACTGGAAGAAATCGTAAGGAGGAGTCTTTACAGGGTCAAGCCAGAGAGCGCCCTTCTCGGTCTTACCCATCTTCTTGCCTTCGCTGGTGAGAAGAAGATTAAAGGTCAGTCCGTATACTTCCTTACCTGTCTTACGGCGAACAAGCTCAACGCCGCCGATAATGTTGGAC
>JAZNIM010000236.1:0-3654 GCA_045577475.1 Eubacteriales bacterium
ATGATCGCAGGTCTTGAAGAAATCACCGAAGGTGAGCTCTACATCGGCGACAGAATCGTTAACGACGTTGCTCCTAAGGACAGAGATGTTGCGATGGTTTTCCAGAACTACGCTCTTTATCCTCACATGTCCGTATTTGAAAACATGGCTTTCGGCTTGAAGCTCAGAAAGACACCTAAAGAAGAAATCAAGAGAAGAGTTGAAGAAGCAGGTCGTATTCTTGACATCAGCCACCTTCTCGACAGAAAGCCTAAGGCTCTGTCAGGCGGTCAGCGTCAGAGAGTTGCTCTCGGTCGTGCAATTGTCCGTGAGCCTAAGGTATTCCTTCTTGACGAACCTCTCTCAAACCTTGACGCAAAGCTCAGAGCTGCCATGAGAACCGAAATTACAAAGCTTCACAAGAAGCTCGGTACTACATTTATCTACGTAACGCATGACCAGGTAGAAGCTATGACCATGGCTTCCAGAATCGTTGTTATGAAGGACGGTCTTATCCAGCAGGTTGATACTCCTCAGAACCTTTACGATCTGCCCTGCAATGTATTCGTAGCAGGCTTTATCGGAACTCCTCAGATGAACTTCATCAATGCTGAAGTACTTAAGGAAGGCGACGACCTTTACGTTAAGTTTGAAAACTGCAAGTTCAAGCTTCCCACAGAAAAGGCTCAGAACGAAGACCTTCAGAACTACATCGGCAAGGAAGTTATCCTCGGTATCAGACCCGAATGTATCCACGACGAGCCTATGTACCTTTCTTCCCTTGAAGACTGGACAACAGAGGTTGCAGTTGACGTTACAGAGCTTATGGGTGCTGAAATTTACCTCTACCTCACACTCGGCGAAGAAACAAACCTCATCGCAAGAGTATCCTCCAGAAGCAAGGCTAAGAGCGGCGACAAGATTCAGGTTGCATTTGACATCGCTCACGCTCACATCTTCGACAAGGAAACCGAAAAGTGCATCGTCCACTAACTTACTTTTTCTTTGCTGAAAAGAAAAAGTAAGCAAAAAGAAAAGATAACGCCCCGCGGCGGATTTCGTAGGAAACCGTTGATTGTACTTAATTTTCGGTTCTCGACTATCCGTCACAAACGCCTTAAATCCAAGCGTTTGCGACTGCAGAGGGTTCGTTCTCTGCGACGATTCAATTTTCTGCTTATACCCGTCCCGATACCAAACAACGGCATCGGGACTTTTTTTATATTACAATTTGTGAGGTTATCATGTTCAGAGAATTAACAAGAAAAAACAAAGAAATTCCCCATGAAGAATGCATCCGCATACTCACTGAGGAAAAGCGGGGTATTCTCAGCGTCAACGGCGACGACGGCTACCCCTACGGCAGTCCCATGAACCACTTTTACAACAGCGAGGACGGCTGCATATATTTTCACTGCGGAAAACAGAAAAGCCACAGGCTTGACTCTCTCAAAAAGTGCGGCAAGGTATCCTTCTGCGTTTACGACAGCGGCGTAAAAGAGGACGGAGATTGGGCATTGACGGTGAAAAGCGTTATTATTTTGGCGAAATGGAAGTTATTGACGACATGGACACAATAACAGGCATTTGCACAAAGCTCTCGGAAAAGTTTACGGACGACCAAGAATACATTCGTGAGGAAATAAAAAAATTCGCCCCGGGAACGCTTCTTTTAAAGCTTGTGCCGCAGCACATGTGCGGAAAAGTAGTCAAGGAGTCTTAACCAAAAAAGTGATATATTAACAAAATACACTTGAATACATGGCTTGTTTATACTAAAATACTGCTATAATATTATTATGAAGGTGAAAAAATGAAATACATAATCATCATCGGCGACGGAATGGCAGACTACAACATTCCCGAGCTTGGAAACAAGACTCCCCTCATGGTTGCAAAAAAGCCGAGAATGGACTACATGGCAACCCACGGCACCGTAGGCTATTCTGCCAACGTCCCCGAAGGCATGGTTCCCGAAAGCGACACCGCAAACCTTGCAATTATGGGCTATGACCCCAAGATTTATTCCAAAGGCCGCTCCCCTCTTGAAGCTCTCAGCATGGGCATCGACATGGCGGAAAACGAAACTGCCTACAGAATTAACACCGTTGCTCTTACAGAAAACGACTGTCCTTACGAAGAACAGGTTATCCTTGACCACTCTGCCGATGAAATTTCCACAGAGGAGTCTACAATTCTCGTAAACGCACTTCAAGAGGCAATGGGTGACGAATTCAAGACCTATCATCCCGGCATCAGCTACAGACATTGTCTTATCTGGAAGGATGCACCCGAAACCATGGACTTTGCACGTCCCCACGACCATCTCGGCAAGGTTATAAAGGACTATCTGCCTTCAGGTGAGGTTGGTGCACCCTACCTTGAAATCATGAAAAAGAGCTACGAAATTCTCAAGAACCATCCCGTAAACCTTAAGCGCAAGGCTGAAGGCAAAAAGCCTGCCAACTCTCTTTGGATTTGGAGTCCGGGCAAAAAACCGCAGCTTGCTTCCTTCACCGAAAAGTACGGCAAGAAGGCGGCGGTTATCTCGGCGGTTGACCTTATCAAAGGCATCGGCAAATGTGCAGGCATGGACGTAATCGACGTTGAAGGTGCAACAGGCAACGTTCACACAAACTTTGACGGCAAGGCTCAGGCGGCTGTCAAGGCTTTGAGGGACGGAGCAGACTTTGTATACGTTCACGTTGAAGCTCCCGACGAATGCGGACACAGAGCAGAGCTGGAAAACAAGGTGCTTTCAATTGAGCTTATCGACCAAAAGATAATCAGCTACATTGAGGACGAAATGAAGAAGGACGGTGAGGACTACCGCTTCCTCATTCTTCCCGACCACCCCACGCCCATTGCTCTCAGAACACACACCATGGATGCTGTTCCCTACATCATGTACGACAGCACTAAAGAGGTCAACAACTCCGTTCTTTCCTATGACGAAAAGTTCGGCTACGGTGACGGCGAGGTTAAGGCAAAGCTCAAGTCCTACGACAAGGGATACACAATGATTGATGACTTTTTTGCGTAAAACGCAATTTTACACAGATATGAAGGGGCTGCTTACAACAGCTCTTTCTTTTTTTCTTTCTTTCTTTTTAAAGTTACTTTTTGTTTGGCAGGGGTGTTTCGACACTGCGGTGTCGAGTTACTTTTATGTTTAGCAGGTATTTCGGAGTCTGCGGACTCCGACCTTCTTTTGACCAAAGCGTCAAAAGAAGGCAAAAGCGCTTCCGCTCATCGGAAGACTAAATCCTTACGGATTTCAGGTCTTCCTCGCCGCGGCGGCTATGGGTGTGGTGCGACTTGCTATTATGGCAAGGCAAGAGGTATCTTTTTTTCTCTGCGATACACAAGTGATATTTTATCGTTGTTATAATGGTCGAAAAGAGCAGCTTTTTTTAAGACCGCCAAGCGGATAGTGGGGATTTCTGCGTTGGTGGAGAGTTACTGCTTACACATCCACCCATTCTCTGCGTTGGACTGAGATGTGCCCCGTTAGTATTCTAATACTAAAACATCAACACACAAAGCACCACTATATCCTTAGTGTCCCAAGCAGTAACATTAAATTCAACGCAGTACCTGCCAAACGCATTACAACCCATCGAGCGTAAGCGAGCGACTTGCCGAGGTCAACGGGCGGCATCCTCAGCCTCCTGC